>JAYPTI010000168.1:0-6294 GCA_038133505.1 Alphaproteobacteria bacterium | reverse complement strand
TGCTCAACCGCGCGCCGACGCTTCACCGCCTCGGCATCCAGGCGTTCGAGCCGGTCCTCGTCGAAGGCAAGGCGATCCAGCTTCACCCGCTCGTCTGCACGGCGTTCAACGCCGACTTCGACGGCGACCAGATGGCCGTGCACGTGCCGCTGTCGCTCGAAGCGCAGCTCGAGGCGCGCGTGCTGATGATGTCGACCAACAACATCCTCAGCCCGGCCAACGGCAAGCCGATCATCGTGCCGTCGCAGGATATCGTGCTCGGCATCTACTACCTGAGCCTCGATCGCGACGGCGAACCCGGCGAAGGCATGGCGTTCGGTAACATCGGCGAGGTCGAACAGGCGCTCAATGCCGGTGTCGTGACCATGCATTCGAAGGTGCAGGTCCGCATGAACACCGTCGACGCCGAGGGCAACGACGTGACGCGCCGTGTCGAGACGACCCCCGGCCGTCTGATGATCATGCAGCTCCTGCCGAAGAACCCGAACGTTCCGCTCTCGGTTCTCAACAAGGTGCTGACGAAGCGCGACGTCCAGGACGTGATCGATCTCGTCTACCGCCATTGCGGCCAGAAGGACACGGTCATCTTCGCCGACCGAATCATGGGTCTCGGCTTCGCCAACGCGTGCAAGGCAGGTATCTCGTTCGGCAAGGACGACCTGCTGATCCCGCCGGCCAAGGAAAAGCTGGTCGCCGACACGCAGGACAAGGTCAAGGAGTACGAGCAGCAGTATCTCGACGGCCTGATCACGCAGGGCGAGAAGTACAACAAGGTCGTCGACGCCTGGTCGCAGTGCACCGACGACGTCGCCGACGCGATGATGGAAGGCCTGCAGACGGTCGAGCCCGGCAAGCTGGTCAACGCCGTCTATATGATGGCGCATTCCGGCGCGCGCGGCTCGGCGGCCCAGATGAAGCAGCTCGCCGGCATGCGCGGCCTAATGGCCAAGCCGTCGGGCGAGATCATCGAGACGCCGATCATCTCGAACTTCAAGGAAGGCCTGTCGGTGCTCGAGTACTTCAACTCGTCGCACGGCGCCCGTAAGGGCCTCGCCGACACGGCGCTCAAGACCGCCAACTCGGGTTATCTGACCCGCCGTCTCGTCGACGTCGCGCAGGACTGCACCGTCATCGAGGACGATTGCGGCACCACGAACGCGCTCACCATCCGGGCGATGATCGAGGGCGGCGAAGTTCTGGAGCCGCTGTCCGAGCGCGTTCTCGGCCGGACCACCGCGGAGGACATCGTGGATCCCGTCTCCGGCGAAAAGATCGCCAAGCGGGGCGCGCTGATCGACGAGGCGCTCGCCGAGCGCATCGACGAGGCGGGTGTCGAGTCCGTGCTGATCCGTTCGGCGCTGACCTGCGAGACCAAGGGCGGCGTCTGCGCCGCCTGCTACGGCCGCGACCTCGCGCGCGGCACGCCGGTCAACATGGGCGAAGCGGTCGGCATCATCGCCGCGCAGTCCATCGGCGAGCCGGGCACGCAGCTCACCATGCGGACGTTCCACATCGGTGGCGCCGCCCAGCGCGGCGCCGAGCAGTCGAGCATCGAGGCTTCGTTCGACGCCACGGTCAAGGTGAACAATCGGAATGTCGTGATCGACCGCAACAAGATGCCGGTCGTCATGGCGCGCAACACCGAAATCGTCCTCGTCGACGAGCAGGGCCGCGAACGCGCGTCCTATCGCGTGCCGTACGGCGCGCGGCTGCTCAAGGACGACGGCACGACCGTGGAGCGCGGCGACCGTCTCGCCGAATGGGATCCCTACACGCGCCCGATCATTTCCGAGAAGGAAGGCGTGGCGAACTACATGGATCTCGTCGACGGCGTGTCGATGCGCGACATCACGGACGAAGCGACGGGCCTGTCCTACAAGACGGTCATCGACTGGAAGCAGCAGCCCAAGGGCAGCGACCTGCGTCCGCGCATCACGCTGCGCGACACCAGCGGCGAGGTCATCCAGCTCGATTCCGGTGCGGAAGCCCGCTACTTCCTGTCGGTCGACGCGATCCTGTCGGTCGAACCCGGCCAGGAGGTGCACGCCGGCGACGTTCTGGCGCGTATCCCGCTCGAAGGCTCGAAGACCCGCGACATCACCGGCGGTTTGCCGCGCGTCGCGGAGCTGTTCGAGGCTCGCAAGCCCAAGGACTTCGCGATCATCGCCGATACGGCGGGCCGCGTGGAGTTCGGCAAGGACTACAAGAACAAGCGCCGCGTGTTCATCCATCCGGATGCCAAGGACGCGGAGCCTGTCGAGTATCTGCTGCCGAAGGGCAAGCCGATCGCGGTCCAGGAAGGCGACGTCGTCGAAAAGGGCGATGCGCTGATGGACGGCAACCCGGTGCCCCACGACATCCTCCGCGTGCTCGGCATCGAGGCCCTGGCCAACTACCTGATCGACGAGGTGCAGGAGGTCTACCGGCTGCAGGGCGTGAAGATCAACGACAAGCACATCGAGGTGATCGTCCGCCAGATGCTCCAGAAGGTCGAAATCACCGATCCGGGCGAGACGACCTTCCTGACGGGCGAACTGGTCGACCGGCTCGAGTTCGATGCGGTCAACGAGAAGGCCTCGGACGAAGGGCTGAAGGCGGCGGAAGCGCTGCCGGTGCTGCAGGGGATCACCAAGGCGTCGCTGCAGACCCAGTCGTTCATCTCGGCAGCCTCGTTCCAGGAGACCACGCGCGTCCTCACGGAAGCCGCGGTGTCCGGCAAGGTCGATTCGCTGGCCGGCCTAAAGGAAAACGTGATCGTCGGGCGTCTGATCCCGGCGGGCACGGGCTCGTTCATGAACGAAATGCGTTCGATCGCGGCCGACCGCGACCGCGAAATCGCCGCCCTGTCGCAGAGCGAGGAGGCCGCACAGCTTCCGCCGGCGGAGGGCGACGAAACCGAGGTCGAACCGGCCGAGTAAACGAATTCTCCGCGGCGGCGGACGGGAATGCCCCGTTTTGCCGTCGCGGCGACAACGCCGCCGGGCCGCCGATCTATTCGGTGCGAATTTCGGTCCGGATTCCGGTGAAAAACCCGTTGACGGGGTAAGAGCCCGTCACTATATTTCGCGCCTCTCAAGGATAGCTGCACCGAGATAGCGGCGATCCGGACGGGGATACATTGGAAGACAATCAGCGTGGGTCGTAAACCGGCACGCCCGGTAGCGCGGCTCTCTTTGCGTGCGATCGGTATCCGGTTTAGACGCCCACGCGCAGGATCGAGGAACGGACGGCGTGCCGACGATTAACCAATTGATTCGGAAGCCGCGCAAGCCGAAGGTTGCGCGCAACAAGGTACCCGCGATGGAAGCGTGCCCGCAGAAGCGCGGCGTGTGCACCCGCGTGTATACGACCACCCCGAAAAAGCCGAACTCGGCCCTGCGAAAGGTTGCCCGCGTCCGGCTCACGAACGGTTTCGAGGTGACCAGCTACATCCCGGGCGAAGGCCATAACCTTCAGGAGCATTCCGTGGTGATGATCCGCGGCGGCCGCGTGAAGGACCTTCCCGGCGTCCGCTATCACATCATCCGCGGCACGCTCGACACCCAGGGTGTCGGCGACCGCCGTCAGCGCCGGTCCAAGTACGGCGCCAAACGGCCGAAGTAAGGGAGAGCGGAGAGATGCCTCGCAGACGCGCCGCGGAAAAGCGGGAAGTCCTGCCCGACGCCAAATTCGGCGACGTGGTCCTGACCAAGTTCATCAACAACATCATGTACGATGGCAAGAAGTCGACGGCCGAGCGCATCGTCTACGGCGCGCTGGACACGATTTCGCGCCGCTCGGGCAACGATCCGATCAAGGTCTTCCATGACGCGCTCGACAACGTGAAACCCACCGTCGAGGTGCGGTCGCGTCGCGTCGGCGGTGCGACCTATCAGGTTCCGGTCGAAGTCCGGCCCGACCGCCGCCAGGCGCTCGCCATCCGCTGGATCATCGATGCGGCGCGCAGCCGTCACGAGAACTCGATGGCGGACCGGCTTTGCAGCGAACTGCAGGACGCGGCGGAGAACCGTGGCGCAGCCGTCAAGAAGCGGGAGGATACTCATCGCATGGCGGACGCCAACAAGGCGTTCTCGCACTATCGCTGGTAACCGGCGCGTAGCTTTCAGGAATTCAGATCATGGCCCGCAAGAACCCGATCGAAAAATACCGCAACATCGGCATCATGGCGCACATCGATGCCGGCAAGACCACCACGACTGAGCGCATCCTCTATTACACCGGCCGGTCCTACAAGATCGGCGAGGTGCACGAGGGCACCGCGACCATGGACTGGATGGAGCAGGAACAGGAGCGCGGCATCACGATCACGTCCGCCGCGACGACCTGCGAGTGGAACGGCTACCAGATCAACATCATCGACACGCCCGGCCATGTGGATTTCACGATCGAGGTCGAGCGCAGCCTGCGCGTGCTTGACGGCGCGGTCGCAGTGTTCGACTCGGTGGCGGGCGTCGAGCCCCAGTCCGAGACCGTGTGGCGCCAGGCCGACAAGTACGGCGTGCCGCGCATCTGTTTCGTCAACAAGATGGACCGCACCGGCGCCGACTTCTATCGCTGCGTCGACATGATCGTCGACCGTCTCGGCGCGACCCCGGTCGTGATGCAGCTGCCGCTCGGCGCGGAAGCCGACTATCTCGGCGTGATCGACCTGATCAAGAACAAGGCGATCGTCTGGAAGGACGAAAGCCTCGGCGCCGAATTCGAATATCAGGACATTCCGGCCGACTATGCCGACCAGGCGGCGGACTACCGCAACCGTCTGATCGAGTCGGCGGTCGAGTTCGACGACGACGCGATGGAAGCCTACCTCGAGGGCGAGGAGCCCAACGAGGAGACGCTCAAGGCCTGCATCCGCAAGGGCACGCTCGAGAACAAGATCGTTCCGGTCCTCAACGGCACGGCGTTCAAGAACAAGGGCGTCCAGCCGCTGCTCGACGCGGTGGTCGACTTCATGCCGGCGCCGACCGACGTGGCCGCGATCCGCGGCGTCGAGGCCGACGGCGAAACCCCGATCAAGCGCTCGAACAGCGACAAGGAGCCCTTCGCAGCCCTCGCGTTCAAGGTCATGACCGACCCCTTCGTCGGCTCGCTGACTTTCGTGCGTCTCTATTCGGGCGTGCTCAAGTCTGGCGACAGCATGCTGAATACGGTGAAGGACAGCCGCGAGCGCGTCGGCCGCATGCTTCAGATGCATGCCAACACCCGTGAAGAGATCAAGGAAGCCTACGCGGGCGACATCGTCGCGCTGGCCGGCTTGAAGAACGTCACGACGGGCGATACGCTGTGCGACGCCGCGCATCCGGTAATCCTGGAGCGCATGGAATTCCCCGATCCGGTCATCGAGGTCGCGGTCGAGCCGAAGACCGCCGGCGACCAGGAGAAAATGGGCGTCGCGCTCTCGCGTCTCGCGCAGGAGGATCCGTCCTTCCGCGTCGCGTCCGACGAGGAAAGCGGCCAGACGATCATCAGCGGCATGGGCGAACTTCACCTCGAGATCATCGTCGATCGCATGAAGCGCGAGTTCAAGGTCGACGCCAACGTCGGCGCGCCGCAGGTGGCCTATCGCGAGACGATCTCGCGCCAGGTCGAGACCGACTACACGCACAAGAAGCAGACCGGCGGTTCGGGCCAGTTTGCCCGCATCAAGGTCGTCTTCGAGCCGCTCGAGCCGGGCGAGGGCATTCAGTTCGAGTCCACCGTCGTCGGCGGTTCGGTGCCGAAGGAATACATTCCGGGCGTCGAAAAGGGCCTGAAGAGCGCCTCCACGACGGGCGTGCTTGCCGGCTTCCCGATGACCGACATCAAGATGACGCTCATCGACGGCGACAGCCACGACGTCGACTCCTCGGTGATGGCGTTCGAGATCGCGGCGCGCGCTGCGTTCCGCGAAGGCGTCGCCAAGGCGGGGCCGAAGCTCCTCGAGCCGGTCATGCGGGTCGAGGTCGTCACCCCCGAGGAATACATGGGCGACATCATCGGCGACCTGAACAGCCGCCGCGGCAACGTTTCCGGCATGGACCAGCGCGGCAACGCGCGCGTCATCAGCGCGATGGTGCCGCTGGCCAACATGTTCGGCTACGTCAACAACCTGCGCTCGATGAGCCAGGGCCGGGCCCAGTACACGATGCATTTCGATCATTATGAACAGGTCCCGCAGGGCGTGGCGGACGAAGTCCGCGCCAGCCTGGGCTGATCGCTGATCACGGAAAACAAACGACTAACCGACTTCGAGGAATAGAAGCATGGCGAAGGAAAAGTTCGAACGTACGAAGCCGCATTGCAACGTTGGCACCA
>JAYPTI010000167.1:0-6338 GCA_038133505.1 Alphaproteobacteria bacterium | reverse complement strand
GACGCGATGCCGTTTACGACCGGCATCAAGACCGAGCTGATTACCAAGGCCTCGCGCCTCGTATCCACGATCACCGGCTTCACGGTGCAGCCCAACAAGGCCATCGTCGGCGCCAACGCGTTCGCGCACGAATCCGGCATCCATCAGGACGGCATGCTGAAGAACGCGAGCACCTACGAGATCATGACGCCGGAGTCGGTCGGCCTGAACCAGTCCAAGCTGGTTCTCGGCAAGCTGTCGGGGCGCGCCGCCTTCAAGTCCAAGCTGACCGAGCTGGGCTACGAGCTCGGTGACAACGCGTTCCAGGATGCGTTCCGCCGCTTCAAGGCGCTGGCCGACAAGAAGCGCGAGATCTTCGACGAGGATATCTCGGCGCTGGTCGACGACGAGATCGTGCGCGGCAACGACCGGATGAAGTTCGTGTCGCTGCAGGTTGTTTGCGGCTCCAAGGGTCCGCAGACCGCCGAGCTCGAGCTTGAGGTCGATGGCGAGTTGAAGAAGACCAAGGCGACCGGCGACGGCCCGGTCGACGCGACCTTCAACGCGATCAAGGAACTGACCGGTTACAGCGCGCGCCTGCAGCTCTATCAGGTGCACGCCGTGACCGAGGGAACCGATGCGCAGGCGGAAGTGACCGTCCGGCTCGACGAAGACGGCAAGACGGTGAACGGTCAGGGAGCCGACACCGACACGCTGGTTGCGTCCGCGCGCGCATATGTGAATGCGCTCAACAAACTGCTGGTCAAGCGGGAGAAAACCGCGCCCAGCGCCCTGAGCGCCTGATGAAATCCGCGATGCCGGTCCCGGGTAGGGATGACGGGGCCGGCACCGCGACCGTTAGATCGAGGAATATGTGAGGGTTCATGTTCTCTAAGCTGCTTGGCGTCCTGTCCGCCGACATGGCAATCGACCTGGGTACGGCGAATACGCTGGTCTACGTGAAAGGCCGCGGGATCGTCCTGAACGAACCGTCGGTGGTCGCCATCGCCAACGTCAAGGGCCGCAAGCAGGTGCTTGCCGTCGGCGACGAAGCGAAAATGATGCTTGGCCGCACGCCCGGCAACATCGAGGCCATCCGGCCGCTCCGCGACGGCGTCATCGCCGACTTCGAAATCGCGGAGGAGATGATCAAGCACTTCATCCGCAAGGTGCATAACCGGCGCAGCTTCGCGAGCCCGCAGGTCATCGTCTGCGTGCCGTCGGGCTCGACCGCGGTCGAACGCCGCGCGATCCAGGAATCGGCCGAGAGCGCCGGCGCCCGCCGGGTGTTCCTGATCGAGGAGCCGATGGCCGCCGCGATCGGCGCCGGCCTGCCGGTGACCGAGCCGACCGGTTCGATGGTCGTCGACATCGGCGGCGGCACGACCGAGGTCGCGGTGCTGTCGCTGGGCGGCATCGTCTATTCGCGCTCGGTCCGCGTCGGCGGCGACAAGATGGACGAGGCGATCATCGCCTACATCCGCCGCAACCATAACCTGCTGGTCGGCGAAGGCAGCGCCGAGCGGATCAAGAAGGAAATCGGCTCCGCCTGCGTGCCGCCCGACGGCGAAGGCGGCGTGATGGAGATCAAGGGCCGCGACCTGATGAACGGCGTTCCGAAGGAACTCGTCATCAGCGAGCGCCAGATCGCCGAGAGCCTGGCAGAACCGGTCAGCGCCATCATCGAGGCGGTCAAGGTCGCGCTCGAGCATACGGCGCCGGAACTTGCGGCGGATATCGTCGACAAGGGCATCGTGCTTACGGGCGGCGGCGCGCTGCTCGGCAACATCGACCTCGTTCTGCGCCATGCGACCGGGCTGCCCGTGACGCTGGCCGAAGAGCCGCTGTCCTGCGTCGTGCTCGGCACCGGGCGGTGTCTCGAGGAGATGAAAACGCTGAGGAACGTGCTCACGACGATGTACTGAGCGGAGCGATTCGAAATCGGTCGTTAACCATTCGTTAAGCGGAAATGACCGATTGTGGTAAGCGATTATTTCGGGGGATGAAGCGTGAACAGGCGCGCTGAAACAGTAGCGAAAGTGGCCATGCCCGTCCGGGCGCTGGTGCACCGGTTCGCACTGCTTTTCCTCATCCTGGCGGCATTCGCAATCATGCTGCTGGGCAAGGCGGAAACGGTGGTGGTTGAACGGGTGCGGACCGGCGTCGTAGACGTCGTTGCGCCTGTGATGGATGCGGCTTCCCGCCCCATCGCGACAGTGACCGAGGGCATCGATCGCATCGGCAACTTCTTCACCGTCTACGAGGACAACGAGCGCCTGCGCGAGCAGAACGCGCGGCTCCTCGAATGGCAGAACGCCGCCCTCGCGCTCGCCGCCGAAAACTCGACCTTCCGCAAGATGCTCAATTACATCCCCGAACCCGGCGCACGCTTCGCCGCGGCGCGGGTGATCGGCGATTCCGGCGGCGTCTTCGTTCGCTCCGTACTGGTCAACGCCGGCACGCAGGCCGGAGTCGAGAAGGGCGATGCCGTGATCAACGGCGACGGCCTTGTCGGCCGCGTCGCCGAGACTGGCCGGCAGTCCGGCCGCGTGCTGCTGATTACCGACCTCAACTCCCGCATTCCCGTCGTCGTCGAGAAGACCCGCATCCGCGCCATTCTTGCCGGCGACAACAGCGGGCAGCCGAAGCTCGCCTTCCTGCCGCCGAACGCGCGGCTGGAAGTCGGCGACCGGATCGTGACGTCGGGCCATGGCGGCGTGTTCCCGGCGGGTCTGCCCGTCGGCCGGATCGCCAGCGTTTCCGACGACGTGATGCGCATCGAGGCGTTCGCCGACTTCGACCGGCTGGAATACGTCCGCATCGTCACTTCGTTCCCCGGAGAAACGGCCGGGCATATCGTCCCGTCGACGGTACGTCGCCCCGCCCGCTGATGGTCGCGGGTTCCTTCCGCTGCATCGACCGCTTCGCGCGGCTCCTGTCCCCCTTCGTCATCAGCGCCGCGCTCGTCCTGTTCGCGGCGCTGCCGGTCCAGATTCCCGGATACGGCCAGATAGCGTTCAATGTCGGCCTGATGACGGTGTTCTACTGGGCTATCTACCGGCCCGATCTTATGCCAGCGGTCGCGGCGTTCAGCCTCGGCCTGTGGCAGGACATTCTCGTCGGCTCGCCGGTGGGTCTGAATGCGCTCATCCTGTTGCTGGCGAATTGGGCGATCGTCTCCCAGCGGACCTTCTTCCAGGGAAAGTCGTTCGGCGTCATCTGGTTCTGCTTTGCGCTGGTCACGATCGTCGCGGCGTTCCTTGCCTGGATCATCGTCTGCGGACTGAACGCCTCTCTGATCGATCCGTCCCCTGGCCTGTTCCAGGGGGTATTCACGATCGGCGTCTTCCCCTTTACGGCCTGGCTTCTCGCCAGGCTGCAGCACGCGCTGCTGAGGCCCGTCGATGTCAGTGTATAGGGATACCAGCCGCTACAAGTCGTTCTCGCGCCGCGTCGCGGTCCTCGGCGGCGCGAAGTTCCTGCTGCTCGGTGTGCTGGCCGGGCGCATGTACCAGCTACAGGTCGTAGACTCGAAGAAATACAAGACGCTGTCCGACGAGAACCGGATCAACCTGCGTCTTCTGCCGCCGCCGCGCGGGCGTATTCTCGACCGCTACGGCCGGCCGCTCGCCATCAACCAGGAAAATTACCGGGTGACGCTCGTCGCCGAGCAGGTGCACGACGTCGATGCGATGCTCGACGCGTTGTCCGGTATCATTTCCCTGGGCGACCACGAGCGCCAGCGCATCCTGCGCGAGATTCGCCGCCGCCGCGGTTTCGTGCCGATCACGGTTCGCGAGAACCTCGACTGGGGCGAAGTCTCGAAAATCGAGGTGAACGCGCCCGATCTGCCGGGCCTTTCGATCGAGGTCGGCCAGAGCCGGTCCTATCCGTTCTCCGAGGACTTCGCCCACGTGCTGGGATATGTGTCCGCGGTCTCTGAGAAGGAGATCGACGGCGATCCGCTGCTCGAACTCCCCGGCTTCAAGATCGGCAAGAACGGGGTCGAGCGCATCTACGACCTCAACCTGCGCGGCAAGGCGGGGAACAGCCAGGTCGAGGTAAACGTCGTCGGCCGCGTCATTCGCGAACTGTCGCGGCAGGAAGGCCAGCCGGGCGACGATTTGCGCCTCACGCTCGACCGAGACCTGCAGAAATTCGCCGCCGACCGGCTAAAGGAAATGAAGAGTGCGGCGGCAGTCGTGATCGACATCGCGACCGGCGAGATCATCACGCTGGCGTCCGTTCCCGGCTTCGATCCCAATTCGTTCGTCACCGGCCTGTCGTCGCGCGAGTGGCGTGCGCTGGTCAACGACCCGTACATGCCGCTGATCAACAAGGCCGTCTCGGGTCTTTACGCGCCCGGCTCCACCTTCAAAATGGTGGTCGCGCTGGCTGCGCTCGAGGCCGGCGTAGTGGGGGCCGATCATCGCGTCTTCTGCCGCGGCCATACGCAGCTGGGCAACGCGCGGTTCCATTGCTGGAAAAAGCACGGCCACGGCTGGCAGGACATGGTGGGCGCGCTGCAGCATTCCTGCGACGTCTATTTCTACGATATCGCCAAGCGCATCGGCGTCGATCGCATCGCCGCGATGGCGAACAAGCTGGGCCTCGGCGAGAAGACCGGTATCGACCTGCCGAGCGAAAAGGACGGGATCGTTCCGACACGGGCGTGGAAGCGCGCCGTCATCGGCGTGCCATGGCAGCAGGGCGAGACGCTGATATCCGGGATCGGCCAGGGCTTCATCCTGACGACGCCGCTTCAACTCGCGATCATGACGGCCCGGCTCGCCAACGGTAAAAAGGCGGTCAAGCCGCGACTCGTCCGCACGGACGCGGAAAAGCTCCAGAAGGAACTCGCTGCGTTGCCGGATCTCGGCATTTCCGAACGCGCGCTCGAAGTCGTCCGGGAGGGAATGTACCAGGTCACGAACTCGGACCGCGGGACGGCCTACCGCGCCCGCATCACAGCCGAGGGCATGGAAATGTCCGGCAAGACTGGGACGGCCCAGGTCCGGCGCATCAGCAAGGCGGAACGGGAGACCCGCGTCCTCAAGAACGAGGAACGGCCGTGGCGCGAACGCGATCACGCGCTGTTCGTGGGCTTCGCGCCGTCGCACCGCCCGCGATACGCGGCGGCGGTCGTGGTAGAGCACGGCGGCGGCGGGTCGGCCGTGGCGGCGCCGATTGCGCGCGATCTGCTGCTCGAGACCCAGAAACGCGATCCCGCGAGCAACGATGCGCCGCCCGAGGCGCCGCGCCGCAACAAGGGCGAGCATATCTGATGGCCCGCGTCTTCGGAGATCCCCGTTCCGGCCGCATGAGCCTCGGCCGCAAGTTCCTCCAGATCAACTGGGGGCTCGTGCTTCTGATCCTGCTGACCTCGGCGGTCGGCGTCGCGATGCTCTACTCGGCGGCCAACGGGTCGTGGGATCCCTGGGCGACGCGGCAGTCCGTGCGCCTTGCGGTCGGTCTCACTCTCCTGATCACGGTCGCGCTGATCGATGTCCGCTTCTGGTACCGATACGCCTACGTGATCTACGGCGTGCTGCTGGTGATGCTGGCCGCGGTCGAAGTCGCCGGCACCATCGGCATGGGCGCGCAGCGCTGGATCGACCTCGGCGTCATCAGCCTGCAGCCGTCGGAGCTGATGAAGGTCGGTCTCGTGCTGGCGCTGGCGCGCTATTTCCACGGGCTTTCCGTCGAGTACGTCCATCGCATCACCTATCTGATCGTACCGATCCTGATGATCGCGGTGCCCGGCGCGCTGGTTCTCAAGCAGCCCGATCTCGGCACCGCGCTGTTCCTGTTCATGACCGGCGGTGCGGTGCTGTTCGTCGCCGGCGTGCGTCTGTGGAAGTTCGCGATCGTGTTCGCGGCCGCGGGCGGGGCAGTGCCGATCGTCTGGAGCATGCTGCGGCCGTACCAGCAGCGCCGGGTTCTTACCTTCCTCGATCCCGAGAGCGACCCGCTCGGCGCCGGCTATCACATCCTGCAGTCCAAGATCGCGCTCGGCTCCGGCGGGCTGTTCGGCAAGGGCTTCATGCAGGGCTCGCAGAGCCACCTGAACTTCCTGCCCGAAAAGCAGACCGACTTCATCTTCACCATGCTGGCGGAGGAGTGGGGGATGGCCGGCGGTTTGACGCTGCTCGGCCTCTATCTGCTGATCATGATCTACGGCTTCGCCATCGGGCTCCGCACGCGGCACCATTTCGGCCGCCTGCTGGCGCTCGGCCTGACCAGCATGCTGTTCCTCTACGTGTTCATCAACATCGCCATGGTGATGGGGCTGATCCCCGTCGTCGGCGTGCCGCTGCCGCTGATCTCCTACGGCGGCACCGCGATGCTGACGCTGCTGA
>JAYPTI010000166.1:0-6367 GCA_038133505.1 Alphaproteobacteria bacterium | reverse complement strand
CCGGACTACAGGGACCACTCTACCGGCACGCACGGCGAACGGATTGATCTCGCGCAAGCGTCGGGACTTGCTAGGTTATTTCCAGCAGCCGATCCGGACAACGAACGTCCGCGCGAGGGCGAACAGCTTTTCGTCGTCGAGCGCGGCACGGGAATTCGCGCCGGTATAGGCGACATTGAAGCGTTCGAGAAAACGCAGCGCCCGGTCCTGGCGAATGATCAGGCCGATGTCGCGCATCACCTGTCCGGTGCGCTGGAACATCGCCGGGGTATTCACCTTGGCGGAAACGACGCCGACGACGTAGCCGCGGTCGTCGATCACCGGCCCGCCGGAGTTGCCGCGCCGAATGTCCGCGTCGATGGCGAAGCGGCCCCAGCGGTCGAGCTTTTCGGGCGCGAACTCGCGCACCTTGCCCGTCACGAAGATGGGCTTGATCGCGACGAGGCCGTGCAGCGGGTGGCCGATCACGGCGATCTTGTCGCCCAGTTGGAGATCGATCGGCTTGCGGAACTGCGCGACAGCCGGCACCTGCCGGGTATATCGGATGACGGCAAGGTCGTCCGGCTTGTCGGTGCCGATAAACGTGGCGGGCGCTTGGTCCTTCTCGCGCGTCGGCTTGACGGACAGTTTCGTGCAGCCGTCGACGACGTGGTCGTTGGTCAGCACGTGCCCGTCCCGGGTGACGAAGAAACCGCTGCCGCTACTGACCATCCTGAGGCCCGGAAACAGCTCTTTTTTCGGCTCCGTCTTGCGCATCGCGCGCTTGAACCGGCTGGCCTTGATCTCCCGGGCCTGCTCGTCGTCGATCTCTTCGCCCTTGCAGCGCCAGCGCGGAACGCGTTTGACGATATTTCGCTCGGCGTCGTAGCAGTTGACGAACTTCTGCCGGTCCTCGCCGTCCTGCGCCTGCGCCGCTCCCGCGAGGGGCGTTGCGATCAGCAGGCCGAGGACGAGCGCGCGGGTAATCATTCCGTCGCCACCGGATCCCGCTCGGCCGCGATGCGCTCGTCGAGCACGCGCCGGAACTGCAGCGGCGCATTGTCGATATTGACGTCGACGACCGGCCGGCCGCCGACCTTCTTCATGGCCTCGTGCTGTGCCTCCAGCACTTCGACGTCCTCCAGGAAGGTCTGCATGCCGCCTTTCACCAGCACGTCCGTCACGGACGCGTCGTCGAGCGCGTAGTTGCGCGCGAAGCACCAGTGGTAATGCGTCGAGTTCTCGGTCTCCGGCGTGATGATGTGGTTGGACCACATCGAGATGCCGTGCGAGCGGTCGCCCTCCGGCGCGCCGGTGCCCGCGTCGGCACAGCCGATATCGAGCGTCACCGTCGACGGCGCGCGCCATTTGATGAGCTGCCAGCGGTCGACCGCGCCCTCGAACTTGCGTGCCTTGTCGTACATCGGCGGCGCCGAGAAGCCTAGCATCCAGCGTTCGACCCGGATGCTGTCGTCCTCGCGCGTCGTCTCGACGGGCACGAGCGCTTCCTTCGGATCGCCTGCCAGCGTCTCGCGGTGGATATAGCTCACATGCGTCAGGTCGAGCAGATTGTCGATCAGGAGCCGGTAGTCGGCCTTCAGATGCAGGTAACCGCCGGCACGCGTCCACTCCGGATGGTCGAGCCACCAGAGATCGGGCACAAGCGCGTCGTCGGCCGCCGACGCATCGCCGGGCCACACCCAGATCATGTTGTGGCGCTCGCAGACCGGCCACGACGCGACGGAGGCGCCCGGCGGCACCCGCGACTGCCCGGGCACGCGCACGCACGCGCCGGTCGGGTCGAACTCCAGCCCGTGATAGCCGCATTCGATGGTCGGGCCGGTGACGCGGCCGAGCGACAGCGGCAGATGGCGGTGGCAGCAGCGGTCCTCCAGCGCGACGGCAGCGCCCGCATCCGTCCGCCACAGGACCATCGGATCGCCCACGATCATCTTCGCGAGCCGCTCGCCGGGTTTCAGGCCTTCCGCCCAACAGGCGGCGTACCAGGCGTTTCTGACGAACGGCATTCCCTCTTTCCCCTTCCGCGGCGCCTCAGTGCATGATCATGCCGCCGTCGACGACGATGGCCTGGCCGGTCACGAAATCGGATTCGGGAGACGCGAGGAAGACGAGCGCGCCGATCAGGTCGTCCGGCATCTGCTCGCGCTTCACCGCGCGGCCCGTGAGGCTGAGATTGACGTAGAATTCGAGCTTGTCGCGCTGCGCTTCGATCTGGTCGGACATCGTGAAGCCGGGCGCGATGGTGTTCACCCGGATGCCGTCGCCGCCGAGTTCGCGCGCCAGCGCCTTGGTCATGGCATCGACCGCGCCCTTGGAGGCGACGTAATGCAGCATCAGCGGCACGCCGGAATAGATCGTGCTCGACGAGATGTTGACGATCTTGCCGTAGCCCTTCTCCTTCATCGCGGGCGCCGCCGCCTTGATGCAGTTGAAGACGCCCCGCGTGTTGATCGCCATCACGCGGTCCCACTCGTCGCCGCCGATGTCGAGGAAGCTGCGGCGTTCGAGCGCAGCGAACAGGGCCGCGTTGGTCACGAGGATGTCGGCGGAGCCGAACGCTTCGACCGTCTCGGCGACCATCCTGGCGCAGGCGGCCTCGTCGGTGACGTCTGTCTTCATGCCGATGGCCGTGCCGCCGTCGGCCTCGATCGCCGCGACCGCGGCGGACGTGTCGAGAATGTCGGACAGGCAGACGCTCGCGCCTTCCGCCGCCAGCGCCCGGGCGTAAACCGCGCCGATCCCCTGCGCCGCGCCCGTCACGATTGCCGCTTTTCCTTCTAACCGCGCCATCTACGCCGTCCCTTCCGGTTGCATCCCTGAGCTTCGGCGAGCATACAACAGGCAGGGAAACAAGCGAAGAACCCGAGGGAGAACAAGACATGTCGGAACCCTACGTCGCCGCGAAGGACCGGTGCCTGCTGGGCGAGTCGCCGATCTGGTCGGTCGAGGAGCAGGCGCTGTACTGGGTCGACATCCGCAACCCGACGATCCACCGGCTCGACCCCGCCACCGGCGAGCGCAAGAAGATCCGCGTCCAGACCGAGATCGGCTCCATCGGCTTCGCGACCGACAACCGCCTGATCGCCGGCACCCGCATGGGCTTCGCCTTCATCGGCCTCAGCGACGGCTCGTGGCGCGATATCGCCGATCCGGAAGGCGACGGACGCATGAACCGCGTCCGCATGAACGACGGCAAGGTCGACCGCAAGGGCCGCTTCTGGTGCGGCGGCATGGACGATCCGCAGATGGAGGAGCTGGCCTCGCTGTGGCGGCTCGATACCGACCGCTCGGTGCACAAGATGGAAGGGCCGGTGAAGATCTCGAACTGCCTGTGCTGGAGCCCGGACGACACGATCCTGTATTTCGCGGATTCCCGGAAGCATCAGGTCTGGATGTACGATTTCGACCTCGAATCCGGGACCATCGAGAACCGCCGCACGTTCCTCGACGTGCCGCCGGAGGAAGGCGTGCCGGACGGCGCGACGGTGGATGCGGAAGGCTTCGTCTGGATCGCGCACATGCGGGGCGGCATGGTGCGGCGCTACGACCCCGACGGAAAGGCGGAGCGGGAGTACAAGTTCCCCGCTTCCCTCACCTCGTGCCCGGCGCTCGGCGGCCCCGACCTGACGACGCTCTACGTGACGACCGCATCGACGCGCTTCACCGAAGAGGACTTCGCGCGCGAGCCGGATGCAGGCTCGATCTTCGCGGTCGAAACGGGGATCAAGGGCATTCCCGAACCGGTGTTCCAGGGCTGAGGAAAGAACGATGAGCGAGAGAGAATTCAGCCCCCCGATTCAATCCAGGCGCAGCCTGCTGTTCGTCCCGGGCCTCCGGCCCGACCGCTTCGAGAAAGCGCTGGAGAGCGGCACCGACATCGTCTGCGTCGACATCGAGGATGCCGTGCCGCTGCCCCGCAAGGACGAGGCGCGCGAACTGACGTTCCCGCTGTTTGAAAAGGACCGGCCGGGCGACGTCGAGACCATGGTCCGCATCAACCCGCTGTCGACGCCCGAGGGCCTCAAGGACATCCTCGCGCTGCGTGACTGCGCCCGCCCGCCGAAGGCGCTGATGCTCGCCAAGCCCGGCTCGGCCGCCGAGATCCGGCTCTATGACGAGCTGCTGCAGGGCAACTGCGCCGATATCCGCTTCCATGTCATCATCGAGTCCACCGAGGGGCTCGCCAACGTGATGGAGATCGCGAACGCGTCGTCCCGCATCGACTCCCTGCTGTTCGGCGCCGTCGACATGTCGGCCGACCTGCGCGCCGAGAAGACGTGGGAGACAATGCTCTATGCGCGTTCCCGCGTCGTTCACGCCGCTGCCCGCTACGGTCTCGACCTCTTGGACGTGCCCTACCTCAACCTCGACGACGAGGCGGGGCTCAAGCTGGAAGCCGAGATGTCGAGCGCGCTGGGCTTCACCGGCAAGGCGTCGATCCATCCGAAGCAAATCCCCGTCATCAACGGCGTGTTCTCGCCGTCGCCCGAATTGATAGACCGGGCGAAGCGCATCCTCGAGGCGTTCGAGAAGGACACGACCGGGCTTCTGGTCGTCGACGGCGAGCTGATCGAGCGCCCGGTCATCCGCTCGATGCAGCGTGTGCTGGCGATCGCCGAACGTCTCGACGGCTGAGCGCGCGATGAAAGTCTTCATCGTCTACGCCCACCCGGAAC
The DNA here is from genome assembly GCA_038133505.1 of Alphaproteobacteria bacterium. Classification (GTDB taxonomy): domain Bacteria; phylum Pseudomonadota; class Alphaproteobacteria; order MPNO01; family UBA830; genus JAYQUR01. The sequence goes on along the minus strand of JAYPTI010000166.1, from coordinate 1,691 downwards.
CGACGTCGTTCAACGGCGCGCTGCGCGACCGCGCGGTCGACGCCCTGACCAAGGCCGGTCACGAGGTCGCCGTCAGCGATCTCTATGCCGAGGATTTCGACCCGCGCGCCGGCCGCCACGATTTCGAAACCGTGGCGGATTCCGTCCGCTTCGACTATCAGGCCGAACAGGTCGTCGCCTCCGAACAGGACGCTTTCTCGCCCGTGCTCGAACGCGAGCAGGACCGGCTGTTGTGGTGCGACCTGCTGATCCTGCAATACCCGATGTGGTGGGGCGGCATGCCGGCGATCCTCAAGGGATGGGTCGACCGAGTCCTCGCCTACAAGAAGTTCTACGACCTCGACCGGCGCTACGAGAACGGCGTCCTCAAGGGCCGCCGCGTCATCATGTCGATCACGACGGGCGGCACGCCGGAGCGGTTTTCCGACGGCGGCATGTTCGGCGAGATCGGACCGATCCTGCACCCGATCGATCACTGCATCCTTCGCTATATGGGTCTCGAAATCCTCGACCCGTTCGTCGCCTACGCGGCGGGCCGCGTCACCCCGGAGGACCGGGCGGCGCTGCTCGATACCTGGGAAGCGCGTCTCGCGGAGATCGCGGCGGGCTAGACGCGCTCTACTTCGGCCACTTGGTCTCGGGCTTCGGCACTTCCTTGCCGTCGACGAAGATCGCGTCGACGTTTTCGTTATAGAAGCACATAAGCCCCTCGATCTTCGGGCATTCCGGTACTGGAACCGGATAGGACCAGACGATGTCCTCGTAGGTCTTTCCGCCCACGGTCGCCGTCCAATAGGACGCCGTCCCCTTGTAGGGGCACTGCGTCTGCGTCTCGGTGGGCGTCAGCAAATCCATGCGCACGTCGTCCTTCGGGATGTAGTAGCGCGTCGGCAGATGCGTCTCGAACAGGAAGCGGGCGTTCTCCGTCTCGGCCACCGTCTCGCCGCCGAGCACGACCCTGACCGGACGGTGCGACAGCATCGTGTCGACGCGTTTGTAGGGATCGCGCGGGTGGCGGAAGATTTCCTCGTCTTCCTCGTACCAGCGGTCGACGCGGTCCCAATAGAACGCGCAGTAGTCCTGCAGGTCGATCGCCGCCATCTCGTCGAACGGCTCCTGATAGGCCCAGACGGCGTTCTCCGCCGTCTTGCCGCCGGCCTCGATGGTCCAGTAGGAAGCATCGCCCTTGTAGGGGCAGTGCGTCGAGTGCTCGGTCGGATGCAACAGGTCGAGGCGGACGTCCTTCACCGGGAAGTAGTAGACCGGCAGGTGATTGACCTCATAGAGCAGCATCATCTCGGTCGAATCCGCGATCCATTCGCCGCCGAACTGCACGCGGACGCGCCGCGGCGACGGCTCCATGCGGATATGATGGTCGGGGTTCTTCTTGTAGCCGGGCGCGGGGTTCGCCATTGCCGGTCTCCCTCGGTTCCCGCCGATTGTCGCGTGACCGCCGGACGCGTGCAACCGGGCTGGAGCGGGCGCGGCCGAACGCCTAATATTCGCGCCACAGGGAGGAACAAATGGCCACATCGCTCAAGAACGACCCGGTTCCCGATCTCGACGCCTTCCGGTTGCGCACCGCGATCGACGCAATGATCGCGGCAGGCGAAGTGGACGTCATCGATAGCAAGGTCGATCTCGTCGACATGGCGGCGAAGATGGACGGCAATCCGAAGGCAGTCCTGTTC
>JAYPTI010000165.1:5920-6561 GCA_038133505.1 Alphaproteobacteria bacterium | reverse complement strand
CATCCGGCCGGTTCGCTTTCAGGGCGCGGAGGACACGGAAGTTGTATGAAATCAGGGTCGCGATCACGCCGACCCGGTCGACCAGGCCGGACGACAGGACGGTGCCGCCGTATCGGTCGAGCCGGCCGTGCTGCGGGACGATGGTAACGTCGCCCCCGGCCTGTTCGACCGTCTGCGTCAGTCTGCCTTCGCCGGGGCTCATCAGTTACGGGCGCCAGCCGTCGCACCGGGCGTTGGCGAACAGGCTGCGGATGTGCCGCAGGTTGTCGGCGGCCGCGTCGTAATAGGCATGGGGATCGATCCGTAATCGGCTGGCGCTTTCCGTCGGCAGACGGCACGCAATCGCGCCCGCGCGCGCTACAGCGCGGCGGTGCGTCGGTCGGTCCGGTCGCCATCGGACAAGCGTGCACGGCTATTCCCCCGTTTCGCGGCAAATCCGACCGTCCGAGGACGTCCGGCACCGCTAACATCCGGTCACTATCGCAAAAAGGGTTTAAGCCGCCGTTAACTCAGTTAACGGTCGAAATCAGGCTGCGGCGGAGCGACTTGCCAAGTTTTCGACAGCGGCCCGGAGCGTCCGGCCGAGAGCCGACGCAAGATCGGTGGTCGGCGACCAGCCGGGCAGCGGCGGCTGTCCCGCG
>JAYPTI010000165.1:0-5910 GCA_038133505.1 Alphaproteobacteria bacterium | reverse complement strand
TAACCGGACATCACGGCTCCCGTCGCGGCGGGCCGGTCGTCGATCTGGGCGGCAGGCGCTCCCGCGTGCTTCGCAAGGCGCCGGAGCAGGTCGAGCAGTTCCGCAACGCTGGTTTCCTCGCCGCCGGAGACCTGATAGGTCGCGCCTGCAGCGATCTCTTCACTGCCCGCCGGGTCGGCCGCAAGGCGGAAAGCCTCGGCGACGTCGTCGATGAACAGGAAATCGTGGAGCTGCCGGCCGTCGCCGCAAATCTCGATGGTGCCGCCCTTGAGCGCCCCGGCAATGAAACGGCCGACGACGCCGGCGCCGTTGCCCGGTCCGTAGACGCAGCCAAGGCGGAGCGAAACGGCCGGAACGCCGAAGCTCGCGGCATAGGCGGTGCAATAGGCTTCGGCCGCGAGTTTCGCAGCCCCGAAGGGCGAGGCCGGGCTCGGCGCCGCAGCCGCGTTACCGCCGGTGCGGTATTCGCCGTGCGCCGCGTTGGATGACGCGAAGACGAAGCGCCGGGCGTCGCAGTGGCGCGCCGCCTCGAGAAGGTTCAGGGTTCCCGCCACCGTCGTTTCACTGTCGAAGTGCGGTTCGATCGTCGGGGCCGTCATGCCTGGCGCTGCCGCGAGATGAACGATCGTCTCGGCGCCTTCCGCGGCGCGAAGGGTCAGCGCCATGTTGCGGATGTCGCCGTCGATCATCTCGACGCTGCCGCTCTCGAACATATCCGACATGGCTCTGGCGTCGTGGGCCGGCGTCTCGCGGTATCCGGTGACGGCGGCGAAGGCCTGCCGGGACCCGGCGCTCATGTTGTCGAGAACGCGGACGGTGTGGCCGCCTTCCTTGACGAGTTGCGTCACCAGCGCGCGGCCGATGAAACCGCATCCTCCCGTAATCAGCCAGCGCATTCCAGGTCCCTCGATCGGTCGGTATCGGAGGATGTCGGCGCCGCCCATCACGGTCGCAGCATCCGTCCGGAACAATGGCAAAGCGTCGCAGATTATCGTTAAACATGCGTAAAGCGGCACCGGCGGCCGGGCGCTTTCGGCCCTTCGAGCGGTCCGCGCCGCTATTCCGGCGTGCCGGAAGTTCGATCTACGGTCTACGGAATAGCAGTTGCGATTGTGGAATTTGAACGATGGGCCGAATCAAAAACGTTGAATATCAGGGTGTTTTCTCTGTAAGAAAGGCAACGGGGCATGCCGTGAGACGTGATACGGAAGTCAGCTGTGACCGACGACGCACCGAAACATCCGGGCAAGATCCTGTTCGAGCAGGTGATGACGCCGCTTGGCGTCAGCCGCAACAAGCTCGCGCGCGACATCGACGTTCCTGTCGGCCGCATCAGCGACATCGTCGCCGGCAAACGCGGCGTTACGCCGGATACCGCGCTGCGCTTCGCGCGTTATTTCGGAACCACGCCCGAGCTCTGGCTGCGTCTGCAGGCCGACTACGACCTGCACGTCGTCCGCACGACGATCTGGCCCAAGGCCGAGGCAAAGGTCGCAATCCTGGAACCTGCCCCGGCGCCTGAAGGCGCACCGCCGACCGAAGCGCCCGCACCCGCGGGCGATGCGATTGGGGAGGGCGCAGCGGCCGAAACCGAAACCGCGGACGTTCCCGCGCCGGCGAACACGTCGGAGAGCGACGTCCCGCCTGCGACGGACGACGGCATGGCGGAAGATATCGACGTCGGCGACGACGAAGACATCGACATTCCGGAGCCGCTGCCCGGCGCCGGACGTTCCTGACGCCCCCCAGACAGACCTCTTTTCCGAAAGTCCCGAGAGGAAACGCGCCCCGCGTCAGTCGAGGGCGACGATCTCGCCGTCCGCGGTTTTTCCCTGGCGCCGGTAGAAACCGAGGGTCTTGAGGGTCGGCTCGTCGCTCGCGACGAACAGGATCGCGTCGTCGCTGTCGGATCCGTTCACGTGCTCGTACCAGGCGCCGCCCGGCACGGCGAGGGCGTCGAACGGCGACCAGTCGAAGCGCTTGCCGTCGACGATGCTGTAGCCGTTGCCGTGGAACGGGAAGACGACCTGGCTGGCGTTCTGCTGCTGCGGGAGGGTCTTTTCGCCCGGGCGCAGGAGTTCGCCGAAGAAGGTCATCGTCGGATAGGCGGTGCGGCCCGAAATCGGATCGGTGTATTCCACCTGGATGGCGTCCCACGGGCTGCCGTCGTGATCGCGGAAGCTCTCCAGCAGTTCGCGCGTGCGCTCCCAGCGATAGACGTACATCGGCGAGTGCCGGCCCGTTCCGCGGTTATGATCGATGAAACGGGGCCGCAACCCGCCGTATCCATATGTGCGGTGGGAATGATCGTCCGAGTAACGCGCCGACTGCTCGCGCCGCGAGACGAGCTTTCCGTCCTCTTCTTCCTTGTAGTCGTGCTCGAAGCTCGCAGCGTTCAGTACCTCCGTCAGCGGCAGGTCGAGAATGCTGACGTTGACCGCGAAATCGTCGCCGTGATTGCCGTGATTGTGCCAGGCGTCGGCGGGGGTCAGCACGACGTCGCCGGGGCCGAAGACGATCGGTTCGCCCTCGACGCCGGTGAAGTTCTGGTTGCCGGTCAGGCCGATCCTGACCGCGTTGATCGAGTGCCGGTGCGGCGGCATGATCTCGCGCGGGTCGTTCAGCCGATAGGCCGTGTACAGCGTCGAGACGGTCGCGCGGACAGGCGCCAGGCCCGGATTGACGAGGACGATCGACCGGCGCTCCGAATCCTCCATCGTGATCAGTTCAGCCGCTTCGTAGAGCAGCGGCTCGATCTCCGAATATTTCCAGATATAGGGAAGCGCCTTGCGCGCCTTCAGGACCTGGCCGTCCTCGTCGTGTTCGTCCCGCTGGTTCTGGACCGCCCAGTAGGGCGCCATATCGCGGGAATCCAGCTTGTCGTAAAGCGAGGAGAGGCGCGCATCGCGGTTGGATCCGGCGCCGGCGTCTTGTGTCGAGGTAGCCATATCGGGTCTCCTTTCGGCGATCCAGTAACGTTCGGCCGAGCATAGCATCCGTCCGCGCGCCCCCGGAAGCGGGCGTCCTGCGGCAAATAGGCCGATCGGGTCCTGCCGATCGCCCCCCATCGGTGGGAAACGACCCACAAAGGCATTTCCTAGACGCGCCGAACCTCATAGTATTGAGTTCACGACCTCGTGAGTCGAACTTAAAAACGCATAGGGAGGATACCATGCACGCAGTTCGTAAATTCGGGATCGGGGCCGGCGCCGTTGCGCTGGCGCTCGCCGCCCATGCCGCGCCGGCGCTGTCGGCGCCCAAAACGATTTCCCTGACCGCTGTCGACGGCTACCCGCCGCGCGCCCTGCAGGTGAAGACCTTCATCGAGTACTTCATCCCCGAGACGGACAAGCGCCTCAAGGCGGCCGGCGACAAGTACAAGATCAACTGGAACCAGGCCTTCGCCGGACAGATCGTCAAGGTCCGCCATGTCATGACGGGCATGCAGAAGGGGCTCGGCGACATCGGCGTCGTGACCAGCGTGTTCCATCAGGACAAGGTTCCGCTGCAGGCCGTCGCCTACGTCACGCCGTTCGTGACCAAGGATCCGGTTCTGCTGTCGCAGACCGTCGATGCCCTGGCCGAGAAATTCCCGGCGATGAAGGAAGCCTGGGCGAAGCATAACCAGGTGCTGCTGACCAGCTTCTCCGTGATCGATTCCTATCAGATGTTCTTCAAGGATGCGGTCGAGAAGGTCGAGGACTTCAACGGCAAGAAGATCGCCGGCGCGGGCATCAACATGCGTTACCTGACCGGAACCGGCGCCACGCCGGTGATCGGCTCGATGGTTCACTACTACAACCAGTTCAAGACCGGCGCGATCGACGGCTCCATGCTGTGGACCGACGCGGCGGTGGCGTTCAAGCTGGTGGACAGCGGCGCCACCCACATGCTCAAGGCCGACATCGGCACCGCCAACTCCAAGGCGCTGACGATGAACGCGAATTCCTACAAGCGCCTGCCGAAGGAAGTCCAGGAAGTGATCCATGCGGTCACCGCCGACTACCGGGACTACACCGCCAAGGCGGCGCTCGCCGACGCGGACGAGGCCTATGGCGAGTTCAAGAAGAAGGGCGGCGTGATCGTCCAGATGTCGGATGACGCCCGGAAGAATTGGGCGATGTCGATGCCGAACATCGCGAAGGACTGGGCCGCGGATCTGGACAAGAAGGGCATGCCCGCCACCCAGATGCTGTCTGCCTACATGGACGCGATGCGGGCGGCCAAGCAGCCGATCCTCCGCCAGTGGGACAAGGAATAGTCTCCCTTGTCCGATACTGACGGTACAATCGCCGGAGCGGGGACGCCCAAAAGCGCCCCGCTCCGCGCGTTCGGAGCGATCGTAGGCGGGATGAACGCCTTGGGGTCGTGCTGGATCGTGGTCCTGATGCTTCTGATCAACGCCGAAGCCATCGGCCGGTCGGCTTTCAATCAGCCGATCATAGGCGTGATCGAGATGATCGAGATTTCGATCGTCGGCATCGTATTCATGCAGCTCGCGGACTCGCTCCGCCAAGGCGTGCTGACGCGATCCGACGGGCTCTACAACCAGGTGATGCGCCGCCGCCCGCGAATTGCGCACGGCATGGGCGTGGTGACCTACCTTCTCGGCGGGATTTTCATGCTCCTCATCTTGTGGGGCAGCATCCCATTCCTGATCCAGGTCTGGGAAGAGAACTGGTATATCGGTGTCGAGGGCATGTTCACCGCGCCGGTATGGCCGGTGCAGCTCATCATCGTCGCCGCTGTCCTGGTCACGATGATCCAGTTCCTCGTCATGGTAGGCGGCCATATCCTGAAAATCTTCAAGGGCGAGTGACTTAGTCGTCGCGCTCCAAAAAAATTCCGGGGAAATCATCGTATGAGCGGCGTTGAAGTCGGCATTGCCTCCGTCCTGCTAATTCTCCTGTTCATCTATGCGGGGGTGCATGTCGCAATCTCGCTGGGTCTGATCTCGTTCATCGGGGTCTGGATATTCAAGGGCAACATGGAGCTCGCGGTCAGCCTGTTGACGCTGGCGACGCACGACACGATCCAGCAGGCCGTATTCGCGAATATTCCTTTGTTCGCGCTGATGGGAATCGTAGCCGCCGAAATCGGACTCGGCGCCGATGTCTACAAGGTCGCCGATCAGGTCTTCCGACGGATCAGGGGCGGCCTCGGCATGGCAACGGTAGCGGCGAACGCCGTGTTCGCCTCGATCACCGGCTCGTCGATCGCGTCCGCCTCCGTGTTCACCCGGATTGCCGTTCCCGAGATGCTGCGGCTCAACTACACCCGGCCGTTCTCGGTCGGCGTCGTCGCGGGGTCGTCGGTGCTGGGGATGCTGATCCCGCCTTCGTCGATGCTCATCATCTACGCGATCGTCGCCGAAACCTCGGTCGGCGACATGTTCATCGCGGGCTTCCTGCCGGGCGTTCTTCTTGCGGTCTGCTTCATCCTCGGCATCTTCGTGATGTCCTACGTATCCCCGAAATTCGTCGGCGGTTCCGCGGCCCGGCTTGCCGGCCAGGACGTCGAAGACGATTTCGAGTTCATGTCGGCCGGCGAGATCGTGCGGCTGCTTATTCCGGTGATGGCCCTCGTGGTCCTCGTGCTCGGCGGCATTTACACCGGCTGGTTCTCGCCCGAGGAAGCGGGCGCGGCAGGGTCGGCCGGCGCGCTGCTCATCGGCGTGATCAAGAAACGCCTGACATGGAAGGGCCTGTGGCGGGTTCTGGTCGAGACCGGCCACATCGCTGCCGCCATCCTGTTCCTGATCATCTCGGCGTCGATGTACAGCCGCATGCTCGGCGTGGTCGGCCTTCCGAGCGCGTTCAACGACTGGCTGATCTCGATGGGGTTCGGCCTCACCGAGCTGATGGTGATCTATATCGTGCTCATGGTTTTGCTCGGCACCATCATCGAGAC
>JAYPTI010000164.1:0-6596 GCA_038133505.1 Alphaproteobacteria bacterium | reverse complement strand
ATTAGGAATCTGATGCTCTATCCTGCTGAGCTACGGGGCCACGGCCTCCATGTAGCGCGGGGCGGCGGCGGGCGCAACGGAAGGGTTGCGGGGCGGTAGTTCCGGCGCACGGAGATTTCCCTCGGCTCGTTCGTCACCCTCGGCCTTGAGCCGAGGGTCCATGGCATGCATCGCTCGGCGGAACTATGGATCCTCGGGTCAGGCCCGAGGATGACAATCTCTCTTGAATATCGTCGTAAGAAACGCTGGCCGACGGCAAAGACCGTCGGTCTTCGCCTAGCTCCCCGGTCCCAGCGGGATCGAGTAGACGACCCCGAGGATTTCGGTGCCGGGATTCGTATCGCCGAGATGCGCGTTCGACAGGTGATAGAACGCGATGCCGAGGCGCGAGCGGTCGTCGAAGCGGTAGGCGAGCTCGATCGACGAGCGGAACTCGATCGCGTGGCCGAGGTCGCGGCCGTTGCCGTCCGAGTAGTAGCCGGCCGCGAGGCTCGGCGTCAGGACAATGCGGCGGCCGAAGAAGATGTCCGTCAGGAACCCGCCATAGCCGTAGACCGCGCCGTCGGTGGTGCCCATCACGCCGGCGAACGGCTTGACGATCCAGATCTTCTTGTCGTGGCGGTATTCGGCGCGGAACTCCGTCGCCTCGTCGACCTGGCGGTTCACGTCGTACCAGCCCAGCCCCACGGTGAGGAACGGCGGGTCGTCGGCATAGGCGGCAGCGGGCGACAGCAAAAGCGCGCCGGCCGCCGCAATGCGAACGGCCGAAATTCGAAGGAGACGGATGATGGTTTTCACGCGACGAGGCCCCAGTTACTGCCCGGTTCGGTCCGGGTCGAATTCCTACCGGTCCGGATACTAGGCTCTTTCCGACAGGATGGAAACGGGCGCGAGGGTCGGCGGCTCAGTCGCCGAGCTGCCGCTTGAACAGCTCGGTCGAGCGCACCAGCGCAGCGCGGATGCCCGCATCCATCGCCGAATGGCCGGCGTCGGGCACGACGACGAACTCGGAACCCTCCCAGGCGCGGTGCAGCGCCTCTGCCGTGGCGATCGGGCAGATCATGTCGTAGCGCCCCTGGATGATCGTGCACGGCAGATGCCGGATCTTGCGCACGCCGGCGAGAAGCTGGTCTTCGTCGAGGAAGCAGTCGTTGACGAAATAATGCGTCTCGATGCGCGCCAGCGCATAGGCCATGTCGTCCTCGCCGAACGCGGCGACGGTCTCGGGGCTCGGCAGCAGCGTCGAGCAGGCGCCTTCGTACCGGCTCCACGCGCGCGCGGCGGGCTGGTAATCGGCGGGATCGTCCGAGGTCAGCCGACGGTAGTAATTGGCGAGCAGCGCGTCGCGCTCGGCCTCCGGCAGCGGCGCGACGAAATCGCGCCACGCTTCCGGGAACACGTTGCGGATGCCGTAGAGGAACCAGTCGATCTCGTGCGGCGTGCCGAGGAAGATTCCCCGCAGCACGAGGCCGATGCATCGGTCGGGATAGGCCTGGGCGTAGGCGAGCGCGAGCGTGCTGCCCCACGAGCCGCCGAACAGCAGGAACTTCTCGATCTCGAGATGCTCGCGCAGCTCCTCGATGTCCTCGATCAGGTGCTGGGTCGTGTTGTCCTCGAGCGCGCCGCGCGGCCGCGACCGGCCGGCACCGCGCTGGTCGAAGATCACGACGCGGAAGGTCGACGGGTCGAAAAACCGCCGGTGGACCGCCGTCGCCCCCGCCCCCGGGCCGCCATGCAGGAACAGCACCGGGACGCCGCCGGGATAACCGGACTGTTCCCAGTACATCTCGTGCGTCCGGTCGAGCTGGAGCATGCCGGATTCGTATGGCTCGATCGGGGGATAGAGCTGCTCTCTGAGGGGCCGGTCGGCCAACGCGGACTCCGTAATGACGAAACCTTCCCGCGAAAACCGGCCCGCGACGACCGGACCGGAACGCTGGAAGGCATTGCGCTATATTACCGGCGCTTCGACCGTAGGCAACCCGGGAGCCGTCCCATCCGCACGCACCGAAACATCCCGGCCGTCCTCGCGCCGCTCGCATTTCTGGTCCTGGTCGCGGCGGCCGCCGCCGCCGACGGCCTGCCGGACCGGACGCCGGAACCGGTTGCCGAGGGCCGCGTCGCCCGGGTGATCGACGGCGACACGCTGGTCCTCGAGGATGGCGCGCACGTCCGGCTGACCGGCATCCAGGCGCCCAAGATCCCGCTGGGCCGCCCGGGCTTCAAGGCCTGGCCGCTGGGCGAGGAAGCGAAAAGCGCGCTCGCGGCGCTGGCGGAGGGGCGCGCGGTGCGGTTGCGATACGGCGGCCGCCGCATCGACCGGTGGCGCCGGCTTCTCGCCCATGTCGAGGCCGACGGGGTCTGGCTGCAGGGCGAGATGCTACGGCGCGGGCTCGCCCGGGTCTACACCTTTCCCGACAACGTCTCCCGGGCGCCGGAACTCTATGCGGCCGAGCGCGAGGCGCGCGGCGAGCGCGCGGGCATCTGGGCGCTGGACTGGTACCGGATCCGCACGCCGGACGAGACGGCCTCGGCGATCGGCACGTTCCAGATCGTCGAAGGCGTGCCGCGGGACATTGCAACCGTGCGCGGGACGACCTACCTCAATTTCGGAAAGGACTGGCGGACCGACTTCACCGTGTCGGTGTCGGCACGCGACGCGCATCGCTTTCGCGGCGCCGGTCCGAACCTGCAGTCGCTCCGCGGCCGGCCCATCAGGGTGCGCGGGTGGCTGAACAGCCGCAACGGTGCGATGCTGCGACTGACGCACCCGGAACAGCTCGAGGTACCCGACCAGCCATGACCGCGACACGCACGATCGCCCTTCTTCTCGCCCTGCCGGTATTCGCCGGGCTGATGAGCGGGTGCGCCCGGAACCCGGCGACGGGATCGCCCGTGTTCACCGGCGGCCTGACGGCCGCGGAGGAGCGGCAGATCGGCCGCGAGAACCATCCGAAGATCGTCGCGGAGTTCAGCGGCGAATACAGCTTCCAGGACCTTCAGGCCTACGTCGAGGGGCTGGGCCAGAAGCTGGCGCGGATCTCGGACCGCAAGGAAATCAACTTCCGCTTCACCCTCCTCAACTCCGACATCATCAACGCGTTCGCGGTGCCGGGCGGCTACATCTACGTGACGCGCGGCCTCGTGACGCTGGCGGACAACGAGGCGCAGCTCGCCGGCGTGCTGGCCCACGAAATCGGCCATGTCGCCGCGCTCCATCATGCACGGCGCTACGGCAGCAGCCTGGTCGCGGGCATCGGGGTCCTTGCGGCGGGAATCCTCGGCGGCGAAATGGCCGCCAGGGCCGGCCAGCTCGGCGCCGTGACCGCGCTCCAGAGCTTTTCGCGCGAACATGAATACGAAGCCGACGACCTCGGGGTCCGGTATCTCGCCCGCGCCGGATACGACCCGGGCGCGATGGCGGGGTTCCTGCGGAAGCTTCGCGCCCATTCCCGGCTCGAGAAGCAGCGGCGCGGCGAGGACCCGGATTCCATCGACCAGTTCAACTATCTCGCGACCCACCCGGCGCCGGCGGCGCGCGTCGTCCGGGCGGAAGGCCTCGCCGCGAAGGAGAACGTCCGCAATCCGCGCATCGGCAGGGACGAATACCTGACCAAGATCGACGGTATGCTGTTCGGCGACGACCCCGCGCAGGGCTTCCTGCACGGCCGCAACTTCCTCCACCCGCAGCTCCGTTTCGCGTTCGAGGTGCCCAAGGATTTCAGCGTCTTCAACACGAAATCGGCGGTGCTCGCGTTCGGCCCCGACAGGTCGCGGATGATCTTCGACCGCGCCGAGAAGCCCTACAGCGGGTCGATCCGGTCCTATATGGAGAGTGTCTGGGGCCGCGGGAAATCGCTGCGCGACATCCGCACGCGGACGGTCAACGACATGGAAGCGGCGACGGCCAGCGCGACCGCCCGGACGAACGAGGGCACGTTCGATGCGAAACTCGTCGCCTACCGTTTCGACGACAAGGCGATCTACCAGTTCCTGTTTCTCGCGCCGCGCAATCGCACGACAACCCTGGCGGCCGATTTCGAGGCCACGACGGCGAGCTTCCGCAAGCTGGGGGCCGCCGAGGCGGAGAAGCTGAAACCGCTGGTCGTCGACATCGAGACCGTGCGGCGCGGCGACACCGTCTCGGGGTTGGCGAACCGGATGCCGTTCGACGATTTCCGGATCGAACGGTTCCGCGTCCTCAACGGCCTGTCGGAAAAGGACGGGCTCAAGGCCGGCGAGCGGATCAAGACCGTGACGTTCGGGCGATGACGCGCCCGATCAGGGAGCGGCACGTCTCCTGAATGCCGGGGGCGCCGCTTTCCCGCGGCCCCGCAACGTTCATCCGCCCGCCGGGAAGCGTTCCGATCCAGCCGCAGATCGCCTCCAGCGCGGCGTCGGCGTCCAGCCTGTCGAGGCGAATTTCCAGCAACGGACGGCCGATTCCGTTCGCGTGACGCGCGGTCAGCAGCGTGCCGCCGGACAACGCGAACGGCGACAGGATCAGCGTCCCGTCGGAGTCCTCGACGTTGCGCCGCGTGCGCGCGCCATAGGATGCTGACGGCGTTTCGGTCAGCGGGTAGCGGTCGTCGATGCGCCCGTCCTCCGCCTTCCGGCCGCGCGGGCACCAGCCGCCGCACGGGAACCCGGCGTCCAGCGCGGCATCCAGCGCGCCGCGGTCGACGCCCGTCTGGCCGCCGGAAATGATTTTATCGAGCATGCTCTCGCCGGTTTTTCCGAATCCCCACGTGTATCATAGTTGGCGGAACGGGCGGCCGCACGGGTGGTGCCGGGCGTCGCCGCCGGAAGCGTCGTGCAGGAAACGTCGAGACGGGGGCCAGACAAAGATCCGGCAAGGAACGATGGCGGACGAAGACAGAAAACGGCTCAAGCCGTCGATCACGACCGCGCTGGTTTTCGGGTTCGGCGCGCTGATCGTCGTCGGCATGGTCGTCGTCCTGGCGATCTCGATGTGGAGCGCCCAGAAGAACACCCGCTCGCTGCTCGCCGACAACGCGCGCCTCGCCATGCTGTCGCTGATCCGCGAAACGCGGCGCCAGCTCAATCCGGTCATGACCACGAACGCCTACGTTGCCGAGCTGATCAACGCGAAGCGCATCGATACCGACGATGCCGAAGACATCGCCACTGCGCTGCTGACGGCAATGGCCGGCGCCGAACAGGTTTACGGCATGGCCTTTATCCATCCGGACGGCAGCAATATCCGGGTGCGGCGCGGCGTGGGACGCCTGCCCGACGCCGCGGTCGCAGCGACGCCCCTTTTCGCCGCGAGCATCGCCGAGGCCCGGGAGCACAGGAATCCCTACTGGGGAAGGCCGATCTGGCTCGAGGGGCCGAAAACGACGGTGATTTCGGTCCGGACGCCGATCTGGGAGGGCGATACGTTCCGCGGCGTGCTGGTGGCGGGCGTTGCGGTCAACGCCCTGTCGCGCTTCATCGCCTGGTCGTCGGGCGGACCGCTGACCGGCAACCGGTTCATCCTGTACGGGCGCGATCACGTCCTCGCCCATACGAACATGGCCGCCGGCGGCTACAAGCGCCATCCGGACATACCGTTGCCGCGGCTCGACGAGGTGGACGACCGCGCGGTCGCCAACATCTGGAACACCGAAAACCGCGGACGGCTGCTGTTTCAGCTCGACAGCGCAACCAAGGGGCATTGGGCCCGCATCGACGGCGACCCCCACATCTTTCTCTATCGTCAATTGACCGATTTCGGCGACACGCCGCTGCTGGTCGGAATCTACGTGGGGTCGGACGACGGGCTGGGCGTCGAGCTCAACCGTCTCGTCTGGTCGGGTGTCGCGGCAATCGCCGTGATCCTCCTGTGCGTCGCCGGCGCCGTCGTCCTCGGACGCCGGATGAGCGCGCCGATCCGCCAGCTTGCCGAAGGCTCGCAGGCGGTCGCGGAGCTCGATCTCGAGAGCGTGCCCCGCCTGCGTCCGAGCCGTCTCCGCGAACTCGACGATGCGGCCGCCGCCTTCAACCGGATGACCACGGGGCTGCGCTGGTTCGGAACCTACGTGCCGCGCAACCTGGTCGACCGGCTGATCGAGCGCGACGCGCCGTTCGACTCCGAGGAGAAGACGGTGACGGTGATGTTCACCGACATCGCGGGCTTCGCCACCCTGTCCGAGCACATGCCGGCGGCCGAGACCGCGGAACTGCTGAACACCCATTTCACGATCCTCGCGCGCTGCATCGAGGAGGAAGGCGGGACGGTCGACAAGTATATCGGCGATTCGGTCATGGCGTTCTGGGAACCGGGCGCCGACGGCCCAGGCGTGGACCGCGCGCTCCGGGCGGCGGACGCCATCCGCGCGGGCGTCGCGGCGGAGAACGTGCGGCGTGCCGGACTGGGTCAGCCCGACGTCGAGGTTCGTATCGGCATCCACACGGGTCCCGCGATCGTGGGCAATATCGGCGCCCCGGGACGCATGAACTACACGCTCGTCGGCGACACGGTGAACGTGGCCGCGCGGCTGGAACAGTTCTGCAAGGACTATTCCGGCCGCGACGGCTCGACGATCCTGATCAGCGGAGAGACCGCCGCGCTGTCGTCGCGGCGCGGGGCG
>JAYPTI010000163.1:1503-6602 GCA_038133505.1 Alphaproteobacteria bacterium | reverse complement strand
CGCGGCCGGGCGGCTGTCAACGCGTTCGGGGCGCCTCGCGGCGCCCCGGTTCACGTATTTTTCGGGTTATTCGGGTCGTCTCAGCGGCCCGCGGGCGGACCGTCGTCGAGGATGACGTTCACGATCGCCGTCGTGCCGCCTTCCACCGATGCGCGGGCCTCTGCGAGCACGCCGGGCAGGTCCGCGAGCTTGTCGACCGTCTTGCCATAGAAATCGAACGGCTTCGCAAGCTCGGCATAGTCGAGATCGGTGATCGTGTGGCCGTAGGACGCGTTGTCCGCCGCCGCAACGCCGTCGGGATAATAGGCGTGATGCTCCTTGCGCATCGCCGAGTAGCCCTTGTTGTTGAAGACCACGATCAGGATCGGGATATCCTCGTGCTGCGACAGGGCAAGCCCCTGCGTTACCGGGTTGTACATGAACGAGCCGTCGCCGACCGGCATGACCACCACCCGGTCCTTGCGCGCGAGCTTGACGCCCATCGCGAGCCCCATGCCCTGCCCCAGCCCGCCCGAAGCGACGCTGAAGAAGCTCTGCGGGCCCTTGTAGGAGATGTGCTCGATCAGGAAGCGGCGATGGGTGATCGTCTCCTCGACGTAGATCGCGTCGTCGGGCATCGCGTCGCCGAGCGCCGCGGCGAGCGCGACCGGCGATATGCTCTCCTTCTCGCGCGCCGCGTCGACGGCCGCCTTGCGTCCCGCCATCAGCTCGTCATGCAGGGCCGAGAACTTCTCGAGCCGGGCCGCGACGGCCTTGCCGTCGACGCCCTTCTCCCGGATCAGCGCTGCCAGCGCCTGCAGCGTCGCAACAGCGTCGCCCTCGAGATAGACGTCTGCCTGCAGGCTCTGATGCACCATGTGCGGGCGGAACGGCGTTTCGTCGATATTGACGACGGTCGCCTTGGCCGGCTTGTTGCTGGGCGGCATCCAGGGCGCACGGGCGCGCAGCGTCAGGATCACGTCGGCGTCCTGCAGATAAGGCTGCATGCCGATGCCCTGGTAGAGCGGATGATCCTTCGGGAAATTGTTGAAATCCATCCAGCCGGGCTCGGAGACGGGGATCGACAGCAGCTCGGCAAGCTCGACGGTCGCGTCGTAGCCCTCCGCCTCGCGGCCGATGGACTCGGCGACGATGGCCGGCGCCTTGGCGTTGAGCAGCATGTCGGCCACGCGTTCGAGGTCGGCCTGCGGCGGCATGGGCCGGGGCGCCGGGGGCACGTTGCGCGGGTCCTGCGGCGGCGTCCATTCGTGCAGCATCGTCTCGATCGGCACCGACATGTAGACCGGGCCGGCGGGCGAGCGCTGGGCCATCTCGCCCGCGCGGACGAGCTGTTCGTGCAGCGTGTAGGGACTGCTGACCGGGTGCGACCATTTCGTGATGTTCTGGACGAGGCTGTGCGGGCCGCCGACGACGGACAGCACGCCCTGCCACTGCGGGCCCGGCTCGAAGCCTTCCTGCTCGCTGTAGGTCAGCGACTCGCCGGAGACGACGACCATCGGCACGCCCTGGCGCTTGGCCGCGTCGATTCCCATCGCGCCCTGCAGCAGGCCGACGCCGGTATGCAGCATCACCGCCTGCATGCGGCCGGTCATGACCGTGTAGCCCATGGCCAGATTGACCGCGAGGGTCTCGTGCGCGCAGCTCAGATAGGTCGGGCCCTTGTTCTTGTTCTTGTCCTGGCGAGCGAACGCCTCCCACACCGCACCCCATTCGGAGCCCGGCGACGCCATGACGTAGTCGATGTCGAGCCTGCGGAAGGCCTCGAGAATGGCTTCGCCGCCATCTAGATAGTTCTGCATAGGAATCCCCTCTTCCGCCGCCGCCCATTGTTCGGCGTCCGGCACGTTGCCTCGGCGCGATCCTAGCGCGTTCGCACCGCGAGGGGAAAGAGATAGCGAGCGGCGCCCCGGCATGTCCCGCCGGCGGCGCCCGATCGGATCAGAGGTCGGACTAGGCCCGGTACGCTTCCTTCATCGACGCCATGGCGGAGTCGAGGTCGGTCGCCTTCGCCTTCTTGCTGTCGGCAAGCGACTTGTAATTCTCGCGCGCGTCGACGAAGCCGACCCAGAGATCGGCATGTTCCAGCGCGCTGTAGGTGATCCGCTTGTCGCCGGCCACCCGCTTGGAATCGGTCAGCTTCAGGACATTGCGAAGCTGCTTGGCCACGTCGGCCTCGCCGGCGGCGTAGGCGTGATTGAAGGCGGCGAGCACCTTGTCGCTCAGCCGGCGGTTGACCTCGAGCACGCCGTTGGCGTTCTCGTAGTCGGGGGAGAGTGCCTCGATATTCACGGTCGCCATGATTTCTGTCCTTTCGCGAAAGCGCACGGCGGAAGCGGAAATCCTAGGCGGATGCCCTTGACGTTCGGTTAACGAAACCGCGGCGCGCGATGCGCCGAAACGGCATTTCGGATTCACCGTATCTTAAGCATGCGGGCTCGAAACTCTGTCCGTTTGGTGCAATCGTTGTCGGAAGTTGCGTTATGCCGATTTCAAAACGAACCGTCGAAACCCTGCTCGATCTCGTCGAGGTCAAACTCAGCTACATGCAGGTCAGCGACCGCGAAGACCAGCGCGAACTCGCCCAGTTGGAGAATTGCCGACGCGAACTGCGGGGACTGATGTCCGTCGCGGTCGCAGGCAAGGCCCGGCCGGAAGCCGTTCACGCTCACTGATTTTCCGACGCCCCGCCGTCGGGCGGGGCGCCGGCAAAAGACAGAATCCCCCGCGCCGTCAGGCAGCCTCGGCGAGGTTGATCCCCATCGCCTTCACCACCGCCGGCCGCGCCTCGATCGTCTCGTACCAGCGCTTCGCGTTGGGAAACTCTTCCAAAGCCACCCCCTGCCAGTCGTACCGCGCGGTCCACGGAAAGATCGCCATGTCGGCGATCGAATAGTCGCCGTGCATGTATTCGCTTTGGGCGAGATGCGCATCCAGCACGCCCCACAGCCGCCGCGCTTCCTTGGTATAGCGCTCGATGCCGTAATCGATCTTGGTGCGGGCGCGTCGGAAATGGTGGGCCTGGCCGAACATCGGCCCGATGCCGCCCATCTGGAACATCAGCCACTGGATGACGAGATAGCGGTTCCTGACGTCTTCCACCGGCGGAATGAAGCGGCCGTACTTGTCGGCGAGATACATCAGCATCGCGCCGGATTCGAACAGCGAGAACGGCTCGCCGCCGGGACCGTCCTGGTCGATCATCGCGGGGATCTTGCCGTTGGGGTTGATGGCCAGAAATTCCGGCGTGAACTGGTCGTCCTTGCCGATATTGATGACGTGCGTGTTTTACTCGACGCCGAGCTCCTCGAGCATGATGAAGAGCTTGCGGCCGTTCGACGTGTGCCAGTTGTAGAGATCGATCATCCCCGTATCCTTTCTCAGTTTGTTTGCGGCACGCCGCGGCGGCGCGCGTGTTCTTCCATCCCCTCCCGCGTCGGCACGTCCATGCCGCGCCGAACCGCGGGCCGTTCCCGAATCTCGTCGTACCATCGTCGAAGCGCGGGCGTCTCCGCAAGGTCGAGGCCGAACCATGTGTGCAGCGCGACCCAGGGGAACGTCGCGATGTCGGCGATCCCGTAGTCGTCGCCCGCCAGATAGCGCGCACCTTCGAGGCGGGCGTCCATCACGCTGCACAGCCGTCGGACCTCGCCGCCGTAGCGCTCCCGGCCGTAGGCAATGGCGTCTGCCGGCGCGCCTTCGGAATGCTGGTGCAGGAAGTGGAACGCCTGTCCGAAATTAGGCCCGACCCCTCCCATCTGCCACATCAGCCACTGGATCGCGACGTAGCGGCCCCGGACGTCGTCGACCGGGGGCACGAACTTTCCGGACTTGTCCCCGAGATAGAGCAGGACCGCTCCGGATTCGAACAATGCGAGCGGTTTTCCACCCGGCCCGTCGCGGTCGACGATGGCGGGGATGCGCCCGTTCGGATTGATCGTCCGGAAGGCGGGCGCGTCCTGCTCGCCCGCCGTGATGTCGACGATGTGCGTCTCGTAGGCGAGCCCGCACTCCTCCAGCATGATCGAAACCTTGCGGCCGTTCGACGTCCGGTAGGTATAGAGGTCGATCATTCGGGATACCGTGCGAGATTTTATAACTCCCCTCCCCCTTGAGGGGGAGGGTAAGGGAGGGAGTGCCCAACGCAAACCAAACGGGCACGTCTCCCCCTCTCCCTAACCCTCTCCCCAAGGGGGAGAGGGGATAAAAAGCAGGCTACATCGCCCCTATTCCGCCGCCTGGCCCTGCGACGACTGGGTCTTGCCGTACATGATCTCCCACCCCTTGTCGCTGAACGAATTGTCCTTGCGGTTGTTGGCCGACAGCGTCTCGAGCGCCGCCTCGACCTGCGGCCGTTTCCAGATGCGATCGCGCCAGCGCAGCAAGTTCGGATATTTCGAGCCGTCGATGCCCTGCTTATCCGGATTGCGGAGCCACGGCATGATCGCCATGTCGGCGATTGTGTACTCGCCCGCGGCGATCCAGTCGTTGTCGGCGAGGCGGCGGTCGATCACGCCGTAGATACGGTTGCCTTCGTTGACATAGCGGTCGATGCCGTACTGCAGCTTCTCGATCTCGACGCGGGTCGGCGCATAGGCGTTGAAGTGGTGGCACTGGCCGAGCATCGGGCCGACCGAGCCCATCTGGAACATCAGCCACTGCAGGACGTCGTAGTATTTGTGCGGGTCCTTCGGCAGGAACTTGCCGGTCTTGTTGCCGAGATAGATCAGGATCGCCGCGGACTCGAACACCGAGATCGGCTTTCCGTCGGGCCCGTCGTGATCGACGATCGCCGGCATCTTGTTGTTGGGGCTGATCTTCAGGAAATCGGGCTTGAACTGGTCGCCCTCCTGGATGTTGATCGGGATGATGTTGTGCTCGATCTCCGCCTCGTGGAGCATGATGTGCACTTTGTGGCCGTTCGGCGTGGGCCAAGTATAGACGTCAAGCATCTGCAGATTCCTCCTCTGTCGTGAGGCGCAGTCTAGCGGCCGCGCAAAGCCGCGCGAAGAGGCGCGCGCGCGGAAACAGTTTTGCCGGGGATGAAACGGAAGCGGCTAGCCGTCGGGTTTCTTGCGCAGGATCTCGTTAACCGCCTGCGG
>JAYPTI010000163.1:0-1493 GCA_038133505.1 Alphaproteobacteria bacterium | reverse complement strand
ACGCGCATCGCAAGCCAACTGCCCGCGAAGGTGCCGACGAACCAGCCGATGATCTTCTCGTTGCCGCCCTTGTACTGTTCGACCTGCGCGGCGCCGTTGGCGATGGCCTCGTCGACCGCGGCCTCGATTGCGCCGGTGTCGGAGACCTGCTTCATGCCGCGTTCCTCGACGATCTTCTCTGGATCGTCGCCGGTCTCGAACATGATCTCGAACACGTCTTTGGCCAGCCGGTTGGAGACGGTGCCGTCGCCGATCAGGTCGACCAGCTTGCCGAGATGCGCAGCCGAAACGGGCGAGGCACCGATCGCAGTACCCGTACGGTTGAGCGCGCCGAACAGCTCGCCCATCACCCAGTTGGCGGCGACCTTGGCATCGCGGCCCTTCGCGACCTCTTCGAAGAACTCGGCCGTCTCGCGCTCGGCGACCAGCGTGCCGGCGTCGATCACGCCGAGGCCGTAATCGTTCATGAAGCGGTGCTTCTTCTCGTCGGGCAATTCGGGCAGCGACTCCTGGATCGCATCCACCCAGCTCTGTTCCAGTTCCAGGGGCAGCAGGTCGGGGTCGGGGAAATAGCGGTAATCGTGCGCTTCTTCCTTGGAGCGCATCGAGCGCGTCTCGCCGCGGTCGGGGTCGAACAGGCGGGTTTCCTGATCGATCTTGCCGCCGTCCTCGATGATCTCGATCTGGCGGCGCGCCTCGTATTCGATGGCCTGGCGGACGAAACGGATGGAGTTCACGTTCTTGATCTCGCAACGCGTGCCGAGCTCGCCGCCCGGCCTGCGCACCGAGACGTTCACGTCGGCGCGCATCGAGCCTTCCTGCATGTTGCCGTCGCAGGTGCCGAGATAGCGCAGGATCGAGCGCATCTTGGCGAGATAGGCGCCGGCCTCCTCCGCCGTCCGCATGTCGGGCTCGGAGACGATTTCCATCAGCGCGACGCCCGACCGGTTGAGGTCGATCAGACTCTTGCGCGGATCCTGGTCGTGGACCGACTTGCCCGCGTCCTGTTCCAGGTGCAGCCGCGTGATGCCGATGGTCCGCGTCGTGCCGTCCTCGAGATCGACCTCTATCTCTCCCTCGCCGACGATGGGATCGAGGTACTGCGAGATCTGATAGCCCTGCGGCAGGTCGGGATAGAAATAGTTCTTCCGGTCGAACACCGAGACGAGATTGATCTTCGCGTTGAGGCCGAGGCCGGTGCGCACCGCCTGTTCGATGGCGCGCTCGTTGATCACCGGCAGCATGCCGGGCATCGCTGCATCGACCAGAGAGACCTGCGTGTTTGGCGCGGCGCCAAATTCGGTCGATGCGCCCGAGAACAGCTTCGATTTCGACGTGACCTGGGCATGGACTTCCATGCCGATCACGATTTCCCAGTCGCCCGTGCGTCCTTCGATGAGAGTCATGAAATTTCTCCCGTCATCCCGTTCTCATCAGCCACGCCACGAAGATAGTCGCAATGCTGTAGGCGCAGGTCCGGAACAGGTAGAGCC
>JAYPTI010000162.1:0-6613 GCA_038133505.1 Alphaproteobacteria bacterium | reverse complement strand
GCCAGCAGACCGTGGCGCTCAGCGCCAACGCGGAAGAGGCGGTCAAGGGCATGGCGGTGGTCGGCGACACGATCCGACAGCAGTCGCGCCAAATGATCGATTCCTGCACCGAAGCGGCGCGCGAAGTGGCGGAACTGATCGCATCGCTCAAGACCGAATCCAACCAGATCGACGGCACCGCAACGGTCGCCGAGGAACGCATCCGGAAGATCGGCGAAATGCTGCGCACCCGCGCGCAGGAACTGTCGCGGACCTCGGAAGACGCGTTCGATCGGATCGACCGGATGGGCGCCGCGCTGCAGGACCAGCAGTCGGCCCTGTCGGGTGCGCTTACCGTGGCGACGCACAAGGCCAACGAGGTCGGCGCGGTATTTTCCGAACAGGCCAAAACCCTCACCTCGGCAGCGAGCGAGGCGGAGAGCCAGGCAGAGGTCATCCGCCGCAACGCCTTCGATTCGCGCCGCGACATGTTCCTCCGGGCGTCCACGTTCGTCATCGAGGATCTCAATTCGACGGCCATCGACCTGAACCGGCTTCTCGACAGCGAAAAATCTCAGAAGCTGTGGTCGAAATACTCCAAGGGCGACCGCGGCATCTTCGTGCGCGGCATCATCTCGGACGACGAGCGACAGGCGCGGACCGTCATCAGCGCCAAGTACGAAGAGGACGACGAATTCCGCCGCTACGTGCAGCGCTATCTCGATCATTTCGAGAAGCTGCTGTCCGAGGCGAACGAGAGCGATCCCGAGAACCTGCTCAGCTCCACGTTCCTGTCGGCGGACGTCGGTAAGCTCTATCTTCTGCTCGCCCGCGCCGTCGGACGTCTCAACTGATCCCGCGCATCCGGCGCCCGTAATCTCTGGACGCAATCGGGCGAACGTGGCAAAGCCGCTGACGTGTATGCGCTGATCTTCACCGTCTTTATCGACCTCGTCGGCTTCGGCATCGTCCTGCCGCTGCTGCCGCTCTATGCCCAGGCGTTCGGCGCGTCGCCGGAAATCGTCACCCTGGTCGCGGTCAGCTACACGCTCGCCCAGTCGCTGTTCGGGCCGTTCTGGGGCTGGCTGAGCGACCGCATCGGACGCAAGCCGGTGCTGCTCATCACCATCGGCGGAACGTTCTGCGCCTATATCCTGCTCGCCTTCACCAGCACGCTCTGGATGCTGTTCGCCGCCCGGTTCTTCGGCGGCGCGATGGCGGCGAACATGAGCGTCGCGCACGCGCTGATCGCCGACGTGACGCGCGCCGAGGAAAGGACCCGCGCGATCGCGCGCCTCAGCGGCGCGGCGGGGCTCGGATTCGTCGCGGGGCCCGCGGTCGGCGGGCTTCTCGGCGGCACCGACCCTGCGAACCCCGATTTTCTGCTGCCCTATCTCGCGGCGGCGGCGTTCTCGGCGCTCGCATTCGTGCTGGCGATCGTCCTGATCCGGGAATCGGTGACGCCGGCGCAGAAGTCGGCGGCGCGCGTCTCACGCGGCTTCGGGGCGTGGCGCGAGGCGGTTGCGCGGCCCCAAACCCGCCTGCTCCTGTGCCTGATGTTCGCCTCGCCGTTCGTATTCGCCGGAATCGAGGTGATTATCGTCCTGTGGTCCGAACGGGCCTGGGGATGGGGCCCCGAACAGAACGGCTATTTCTACGCCTGGATGGGGCTGTGCCACATGGGACTGCAGTGGTTCGCGGTCGGCGCGCTGGCCGCACGGCTGGGCGAACGGTCGCTGATAACGCTGGGCGCGGCGAGCCTCGGCGCGGGCGCCTTGTGGATGCCGCTCGCGGCCAGCGAATACGAGCTGTTCGCCGCCGCCTTCCTGATGATCCTGGGGGTTTCGGCCAACGCGTCGTCGCTCAACAGCCTGATGTCGCAATATGCCGGGGAGGGGAGCCGGGGCCGGATATTGGGGCTGGGGCAGAGTTTCGCCGGCGCCGGGCGGATCTGCGGTCCGGCGCTCGCGGGCGTCGTCTTCGCGCAGCTGGGCCAGAATTGGCCGTTTTTCACCGGGGCGCTGGCGATGGCGGCGCTCGCCGTCGGCAGCCGCTTCATTTCGGTCAGACGGGCATCCGACGTCGATATTTCGGGCGAAAACCATGCTCCGAAAGCTTGACGCGGAGCCCGTCCGAGACTAAAAATTCGCGCTTTCTGGGCCGGTGACGGCCCGTCCGTTTGTTATTTACCAACCTGTTGGAATTCAGACATGTCCAGACGCTGCGCCGTAACCGGCAAGGGTGTGCAGACCGGCAACAACGTCAGCCATGCCCACAACAAGTCCCGCCGCCGCTTCCTGCCGAACCTGCAGGACACGTCGCTGCTGTCCGACGCGCTCGGCCGTGTGGTGAAGCTGAAGCTGTCGACCCGGGCGATCCGGTCGATCGAGCATAATGGCGGTCTCGACGCCTATCTTCTGAAGACGTCGAACGACAAGCTGACGGAAGAGGCGGTGACGCTGAAGCGCAAGGTCAAGAAGGCGATGGCCGCCGCGAGCTGATCGCCGCTTCGGAGAGAACAGAAAAGGCCCGCCGAAGCGGGCCTTTTTCGTATCCGGGTTTCGCGGCCGTCGCCGGCCGGCGGATCAGATGATCTTGCAGACCTCGTCGAACTCGTAGCGGTACAGCCGCGGGCCCTTGATGCCCTCGAGGTCGCCGTAGCCGATATTGCACAGGAAGTTCGACTTGCAGGTCGTCCCCTTCAGGAACGCCTCGTCGACTGCCGCGTTGTCGAACCCGCCCATCGCGCCGGCATCGAGCCCCACGGCGCGCACAGCGAGGATGAGATAGGCGCCCTGCAGGGTGCCCTGCTGGAAGCCGAAGCTTTCGGCGAGCTCGGGATTGCCGACGTAGCGGTCCTTCATCTCCGGGCGGATCGGGTAAAGCTTCGGGATGTCCTCCCAGAAACTCGTGTCGTAGGAGACGATGGCCGTCACCGGCGCCTTCATCGTCTTGTCCCGGTTCGGCGGATTGAGGCAGGGAATGAGCCTTTCCTTCGCCTCCTTCGAGCGGACGAACTGGATGCGCGCCGGCATCGTGTTGGCGCTGGTCGTGCAGTATTTCATGATGTCCCAGATTTCGCGAATCTGATCGTCGCTGACGTCGCGATCCTGGAACCAGTTGTGGCTGCGCGCCTCGCGGAAAACGAGGTCGAGCGCGTTGGCGTCGAGCCGGTCGATGCGTGCGCGGACGTCGTCGATGCGTGCCCGTGCGGCGGCGAGTGCCTGGTCTTCGGACATTCCGAACCTCCCTCAGTCGTTGTCGGTTGTTTGAAGCCGCGTCGGTTCAGGCCGCGCGATTGCGGCTGCGCCGGCGGCCACGTGCCCCGGTGGGGCTCGTTTCGTCGTCGAACAGTTCGGCCAGCCGGTCCATCATCGTGCCGCCGAGCTGCTCGGCATCCATGATGGTCACGGCGCGGCTGTAGTAGCGCGTCACGTCGTGGCCGATGCCGATCGCCGTAAGCTGAACGTCGGGCCGCGATTCGATCATCGCGATCACTTCGCGCAGGTGCCGTTCTAGATAGTTGCCCGGGTTGACCGACAGGGTCGAATCGTCGACCGGCGCGCCGTCAGAGATCACCATCAGGATCTTGCGCTGTTCGTGCCGCACCGAGAGCCGGCTGTGCGCCCACAAAAGCGCTTCGCCGTCGATGTTCTCCTTGAGCAGGCCTTCGCGCAGCATCAGGCCGAGCGACTTGCGCGCCCGGCGCCATGGCGCGTCGGCGCCCTTGTAGACGATGTGCCGCAGGTCGTTGAGGCGGCCGGGATTGGCCGGTTTGCCGTCGGCGAGCCAGCGCTCGCGCGACTGTCCGCCTTTCCAGGCTCGGGTCGTGAAACCGAGGATTTCCACCTTCACGCCGCAGCGCTCGAGCGTGCGCGCGAGGATGTCGGCGCTCATCGCCGCGACCGTGATGGGCCGGCCGCGCATCGAACCCGAATTGTCGATCAGCAGCGTGACGACCGTGTCACGGAACTCCGTTTCCTTCTCGATCTTGTAGGACAGCGGATAGAGCGGGTTGGTGACGACGCGCGACAGCCGGCCGGCGTCGAGCAGGCCCTCCTCGAGATCGAATTCCCACGACCGCGACTGCTGGGCCAGCAGCCGGCGCTGCAGCCGGTTGGCGAGGCGCCCGATGATGCCCTGCAGGTTCGCGAGCTGCTGGTCGAGATGATGCCGCAGGCGGTTCAGCTCGTCCGGGTCGCAAAGGTCTTCTGCTTCGACGACCTCGTCGAATTCGACCGTGTAGGGCCGGTAGAGCGGCTGGCGCGCCTGATCGGGCAATAGCCCGTCCGGGCGCCGCTGGTTCTGCGACTGGTCGCCGTCCTCGTCGCCGGTGCCGGGCATCATTTCTTCCTGGCCCTGCTCGGACATCGACTCGTCGCCTTCCTCGACCTCCATCTCCTCCATCTCGGAGGATTCGGAACCGCTCATCTCGGCGGTGACGCCTTCCATGTCGGCGTCTTCGGATTCGGCGTCTTCGGAATCCTGGTCCTCGGCGTCGTCGCTCTGCTCGCCTTCCTGCTGCTCGGTCGCTTCGGCTTCCTCGTCGATCAGGTCCAGCTCGACCAGAATCCTGCTGAGCGCGTCGGCGTACGCGGCCTGGTCGTCGATATTGTTCGCCAGCGTTTCGAAGTCGGTGTCGACCTTGTCGTTGACCCAGTCGCGCCACAGGCTGACGAGCTGTTCGCCGCCCGGCGGGAGTTTCTCGCCGGTCAGCTTCTCGCGCACCATCAGGCCGATAGCCTCGGCGAGCGGCGCGTCCTCTCGGACGTTCACCCTCGTGTAGCCGAACGCATCGCACTTTTCCTCGAGCGCGGCGCGCAGGTTGTTGGCGACGCCCGCCATCATGCGGGAACCGAGCGCCTCGACGCGGACGCGTTCGAGGGATTCGAACACGGCGCGCGCGTTCTCGCCCTGCGGAGCGTGGCTCGAATGCACGTCGTCGTCGTGGAACCGCATCCTGAGCGCCATCGCGTCGGCTTCGCCGCGCAGCGCGGCGATTTCGTGCTCCGTGAAATCGCGCGACGGGATCGGCAGACGGGCCTGGTTGTCGACGAGGCGCGCTTCCGAGCCGTAGACGAGCGTTATGTCGTCACGCTCGGCGATCGCGCGCATCGCCGCCGCCGTTACGCGGCGGAACTCTTCGGCCGGCTGGTCGTCCGCCATCTGGGTGTCAGGCCGCCGACTTCGTCTGCTTCAGCTCGGGCAGTTCCACGCCGAAACAACGCTGGTAGTACTCGGCGACGGTCGTGCGTTCGAGTTCGTCGCACTTGTTGAGGAACGTCATCCGGAAGGCGGTGCCGATATCGCCGAAGATCTCGGCGTTCTGCGCCCAGGTGATGACTGTCCGCGGCGACATGACGGTGGAGATGTCGCCCGCCATGAAGCCGGCGCGCGACAGGTCGGCGACGCGCACCATCGCGCTGATCGACTTCCGGCCCTCGTCATCCTTGTCGTAGGACGGGCACTTCGCGAGCACGATCGCGACTTCCTCTTCGTGCGGCAGATAGTTCAGCGTGGTCACGAGGTTCCAGCGGTCGAGCTGGCCCTGGTTGATCTGCTGGGTGCCGTGATAGAGGCCGGTCGTGTCGCCGAGGCCGACGGTGTTCGCCGTGGCGAGCAGGCGGAACGCCGGATGCGGCCGCAGCACGCGGTTCTGGTCGAGCAGCGTCATCTTGCCGTCGACTTCCAGCACGCGCTGGATCACGAACATCACGTCGGGGCGGCCGGCGTCGTACTCGTCGAAGACGAGCGCGATCGGGCTCTGCAGCGCCCACGGCAGGATACCGTCGCGGAACTCCGTGATCTGCTTGCCGTCGCGGATGACGATCGCATCCTTGCCGATCAAGTCGATGCGGCTGATGTGGCTGTCGAGATTGACGCGGATGCACGGCCAGTTCAGCCGGGCGGCGACCTGTTCGATATGGGTCGACTTGCCGGTGCCGTGATAGCCCTGGATGAGGACGCGGCGGTTGTGCGCGAAGCCGGCGAGGATCGCCATCGTCGTGTCGTGATCGAACCGGTAGGTCTCGTCGAGGTCGGGCACGTATTCCGTCGGCGTCGAGAACGCCGGGACTTCCATGTCGGTGTCGACGCCGAACAGCTGGCGGGCGGAAACCTTCAGGTCCGGCGTGGCCGGCAGGTCGATGTTGGCCGACCCGTTGCCGGCAATGTGCTCACTGGAAGCCATAAGACGTCTCTGCTTTCTTCGCTTGCTGATACGAGGCCGCCGGCCGGTCAGGCGCCGAACGACCGCATGAGGGTGGCGTAGGCCTGATTGATCTCCTTCAGGCGCTCTTCTGCCTGCTTGTCGCCACCGTTGGCGTCGGGATGGTGCTGTTTGACGAGAATCTTGTATCTCGCCTTGAGAGTCGCGATCGTCACAGGCGGTTTTAAATCCATTGTGGCCAGCGCGGCAAGTTCCGGCGCGTTTTCGCGGAAGCGCTGGCGCGCGGGCTCCTCGGCCGCAACACCGTCGGGGCCGTCCTCGAACAGCCCGAACGGGTCCTTCAGCGCGTCGTGCCGGCCGTTGCGCCCCAGCGGCCAGGTCGGCCGGTGCCAGAACGTATCCTTGCGCCGCTCGGCCTCGACCTGATCGTCCGACATGTCGGCATAGTAGTTCCAGGCCTTGTTG
>JAYPTI010000161.1:0-6826 GCA_038133505.1 Alphaproteobacteria bacterium | reverse complement strand
CGCCAGAACGCCGGTATGCGTGCCGTCGCGGTAGGTCGGGATGCCGTTGACCAGCACCGTGTCGATGCCGGCGGCGAAGCTGTGCGGGTCTTCGTAGGTCGCCGTCTCGGCGATGGTGACGGGATCGAACACGGTCACGTCCGCCGCATAGCCGGGCCGCAGCAGGCCGCGGTCCTTCAGCCCCAGCGAGCGCGCCGACGCGCCCGTCATCTTCCAGAGCGCCGCATGAAGCGGCAGCAGGCCCTCGTCTCGTGCGTATCGGCCGAGGACGCGGGCGAACGTGCCGTAGAAACGCGGATGCGGCTTGCCCTGTCCCGTCGTGCCGGTGGGCGCCACCGAATTGCCGTCGGAGCCGATCATCACGTCGGTCGAGCGCACGAAATCCTTCACGTCGTCCTCCGAGATCGATTCCACCAGTACGCGCGTCTGGCCCCGGTCGGCGACGATGTAGTCGAGCGCCGTGTCCATGCCGTCGCCGCCCGTGCCGAGCGCATTCGCCGCCGACAGCTCCGCCATCGTGCGGCCAGCATGCTGCGGCAGATCGGGAGAGATCGAGACGCGGATCGCGTCCCAGTCCGGAATGCGGCCGAAATTGTTGAGGCCCTCCGCCTCGACCGAGGCTCGAAGCCGCGCACGCACGCCGTCGTCGCCGAGCCGTGCGATCATCGCATCGACGCCGCCTTCCTGCAGCCACGGCGGGAACAGGTTCTTCAGCGGGTTGCTGGCCGCCGTGTAGGGGTAGATGTCGCAGTCGATCGGTACGCCGCGCGTTCGCGCGTCGGCCAGCAGGCCCATCAGCTTCGTCGCGCCGCCCCAGTTGTCGGTGCCCGACAGCTTCATGTGGACGATCTGGACGTGGACGCCGACCTGCTCGGCGAACTCCATCGCCTCCTGCACGGAATCGTAGACAGTGTTCCCCTCGTCGCGGAGATGGGTGAAATAGCGTGCGCCCGCGCACTTGAGAAAGCTGCCGATGGCGACCATTTCCTCGACGTCCGAGTACGACCCCGGCGCGGTGAACAGGCCGGACGACATGCCGAGCGCGCCGGCGTCGAGCGCCTCGGTCAGCAGCGCGCGCATGCGGTCGAGCTCGGCCGGCGTCGGAGGCCGGTCCTCCATCCCCATCGCCATCAGCCGCAGCGTGTTGTGGCCGACGAGGTGGACCGTGTTCACCGACAGCGCGGGATATTGGTCGAGATAGTCGCGGAAGTTCGTCGCACGGAACGTCAGCCACGGCGCGCTCGGGCTCAGGTAGTCGGCTAGCTGGTCGACCTTGTCGGGCAGCGCCGGCGCGCACGAGTAGCCGCAATGGCCGATCACCTCGGTCGTCACACCCTGGCGGATCTTGCTTTCCGCCTGCGGCATCAGCGGCAAGGTCCAGTCCGAATGGGTCTTGATGTCGATGAAGCCCGGCGCGACGACACGGTTCGACGCATCGACGATCTCGGCGCCCGACGCCGAGACGTCTGTGCCGATCTCGGCGATGCGGCCGTCCTCGATGGCGACGTCGGCGTCGATGCCCGGCGAACCCGAGCCGTCGATGACGTGGCCGCCGCGTATGACGATGCGGTTCGTCAAGCGCGCTTCGCTTCCGCGTCGCCGCGGGTTTCCAGCCAGATGTCGCGCATCGCGTTGCGGTCCACCTTGCCGCGGGCGTTTCGCGCGACGGCGTCCACGATCTCGAACGCCTTGGGCCGTTTGAAGTCGGGCAGCGTCGCGGCGCAATGGCGGGCTAGATCGGCCGCGTCGAGCGTGCGGTCGCTACGCGGCGCGGCGTAGCAGACGACGGCCTCGCCGTAGATCTTGTCGGGCACGCCCACCGTGCACACTTCGAGGACGTCGGGGTGGCCCATAACGGCGTTGTCGATCTCAAGCGGCGAGATATTGACGCCTCCCCGGATGATCAGCTCTTTCGCGCGGCCGGTAATCCGGAGGTAGCCTTCGTCGTCGAGGATTCCGAGATCGCCCGTTTTCAGCCGCTTGCCGCGAACCGGCTCGATGCTGCCGTCCGGGTTGAGATAGGCGGTGGCGTTCTGCGGCCCGCCGATCTCGATCTCGCCCTCGCTTCCCGGCGGCACCTCGTTTCCGTCCTCGTCGACGATCTTCAGGTTCTGGCCGATGCCGGGCTTGCCGACGCTGCCGATGCGGCGGGCAAGATGGTGATTTCCCGCCACCGTGCCGCCTTCGCTCATGCCGTAATGCTGGATCAGCTTGATGCCGTAGGTATCCTCGAAGCGGCGGTGCTGCTCTTCCATCAGCGGTGCGGTGCTGCAGCTCATGAATTCCAGCCGGGAGAGGTCTGCGCCGCCGCCGCCCGGCTCGGTGTCGAGCAGCATATTGACCACCGCCGGGATGCCGATCGCCTTGGTGATGCCGTAGCCGCGTATCCAGTCGAACAGCCGGCCGAACGAAAACTTGCGCGCGAAACAGACGCATCCGCCGCCGAACAGGAGCGGCTGAAGGACGATCTGGTGCGATGACGACCACGAAAACGACCGGTATTCGAGCACGCGGTCTTCCGGCGTCAGGCCCCACAAATAGGCGGTCTGCGCGCCGATATAGTTGTAGTTGCCGAACGAATGGATCACGCCCTTGGGCCGGTCTGTCGTTCCAGACGTGAAACAGATCACCGCGGCATCGTCTTCGGCCGAGACGTCCGGCGGCGAGGTTTCGCCGTCGAGGCCGTTCAACGCCTCGAACAGCCCCCCGTCGGCCGCTGCCGCGCCGTCCGGGTCGAGCCCGCCGAAGGAAACCCACTCGCCCGGCGCGCCGTCCCGAACGGGGGAGAGTTCTCCGCCGAAATCCAGCGCGTCGTGCCAGAGCACGATCTTCGGGTCGAGACGCTCGATGATCTCGCGCATGTGGTTGGCATTGATCTCGACATTGACGGTGCAGAACGTCGCGCCGTGGCGCTGCACGCCGTAATAGAGAACGAGGTTTTCCAGCGAATTGTCGGTGAGCACCAGGATGCGGTCGTTGGCGACGATCCCGCGCGCATGCAGCCATGCCGAGAGCTTGTTGGTCAGGCGGCGCAGCTGCCCCCAGGTGAGCGTCGCGTCGTTCTGGTCGATCGAGACGAGACAGGGCGCGTCCGGCGCGCGTTTCGCATGCCGCTCGATAAGCTCGCTGACGCGGCTGAAGGCGATATCCGGGGGCGGCGGTAGATCGGTCATTCCTGTTCGGCCTTTCGTTCGGCGCGGCGCGCCTTTCCTTCACGATAGACGACGTAATAGGACGCGGCAAAGATCACGGCGGCGCCCACCCATGTCCACACGTCCGGCAGTTCGGAGAACATGATCCAGCCGATGGCGGTCGCGAAGATCATCCGCGAGAACTGGAACGGCTGGACGATGCGGGCGTCCGCCGACGAGACCGCGCGGGTGAAGCAGTAACCCCCGAGCGAGCTGACGAGCCCGATGCCCAGTACCAGCGGCCATTGCTCGAGCGTCGGGGTCATCCACAGGAAGAGCGTCGGTATGAGCGCCAGCGGCAGCATGCCGATGTTGGTCCATAGCGTGATGACCTCGGGATTGTCCTTGCGGGCGAGGACCTTGATCGCCGTGTTGTTGCCGGCATGCATGAAGGCCGTCGACAGCGCCGCCGCCGAGGCGAGCGTGATCTCGACGATGCCGGGACGCATGACGATCAGCGTGCCGATGAAACCGACGAGGCACGCGCCCCAGCTGTGGATGTCCGCGTGCTGCTTGAGGACGACGACCGCGAGCAGGATGGTGAACAGCGGGATGGTGTATTGCAGCGCATAGACGTCTGCGATCGGCATGCGGGCCAGCGCGTAGAACAGCAGCACCATCGCGCCGAACGCGAACAGGACGCGGAGCGCGTAGACCGGAATCTGGCTCCTGGACGGCAGGCCGACGCCCTGGCGCCGGACGATCGGCACCAGCACCATCAGCGCGATGACGTTGCGGAAGAAGACCAGCTCCATCGTCGGAATCTGGCCGGAAAGCTCCCGCACCATGCCGCCCGAAATCGAACTGATCAGCGTCGCCGTGCACATCCAGAAGATGCCGGCCGCCGGTCCCGTCTTGAGCACCCCGTTTCCCCTTCTTTCCGCCTAATCTAGCGGAAGAAAACTTAGCGTGCGCGCTTTCCCGTGTTATACGCTCGCCCATGAGCGACACCGACGACAGCGCCGAAAAATCCGGCGAAATCCGCGATTTTATCCGCGACAGGATCCGGGAAGACCTGGCGTCCGGCCTGCATGAATCGATCCGCACCCGGTTCCCGCCGGAGCCGAACGGCTATCTCCATATCGGCCATGCAAAATCGATCTGCCTGAATTTCGGCATCGCGTCCGAGTTCGGCGGCGCCTGCAACCTGCGCTTCGACGACACCAATCCCGCCAAGGAAGACCAGGAGTTCATCGACGCCATCGAAAAGGACGTTCGCTGGCTCGGTTTCGACTGGGACGGCGAGGTCAAATACGCGTCCGACAATTTCGAGCAACTCTATCAATGGGCCGAGTACCTGATCTCGGAGGGGAAGGCCTATGTCGACGACCTCAGCGCCGAGGAAATCCGCGAATACCGCGGCACGCTGACGGAGCCGGGCCGGAACAGCCCGCACCGCGAGCGCACGCCGGATGAGAACCTCGCGCTGTTTCGCGGCATGCGGGCCGGCGATTTCGCCGACGGCGAGAAGGTGCTGCGCGCGAAAATCGACATGGCGTCGGGCAATATCAACCTGCGCGACCCCGTGCTGTACCGCATCGTGCGCGCGCCGCATCCGCGCACCGGCGACGCGTGGTGCATCTATCCGACCTACGATTATGCACACGGGCAGACCGACGCCATCGAAGGCATCACGCATTCGCTGTGCACGCTGGAATTCGCCGATCACCGTCCGCTCTACGACTGGCTGATCGAGACCCTGCCGGTTCCCTCGCAGCCGCGGCAGTACGAGTTCTCCCGGCTCAACCTGACGCATACGGTGCTGTCCAAACGGCGTTTGACGCAGCTCGTCGCCGAGGGTCACGTCTCCGGCTGGGACGATCCGCGCATGCCGACCGTCTCGGGCCTGAGGCGCCGCGGCGTGCCGCCGGGCGCGATCCGCGACTTCGTCGGCCGTCTCGCGATCTCGAAGACCGAGGGCGTCGTCGAAGCGGCGATGCTGGAGCACTGCATCCGCGATCCGCTGAACGACGACGCGTTGCGCCGCATGGCCGTCATCCGGCCGCTCAAGGTCGTAATCGAGAACTACCCGGAAGGCGAGACGGAGGAGCTGGAGGCGTCCAACAACCCGCGCGACGAGAGCGCCGGCGCGCGCAAGGTGCCGTTCTCGCGCGAGATCTGGATCGAGCGCGACGACTTCATGGAAGACCCGCCGAACAAGTTCTTCCGGCTCGGACCGGGCCGCGAGGTGCGTCTGCGGTCGGCCTATTTCGTGACCTGCACCGGCGTGATCAAGGACGATGCCGGCGAGGTGATCGAGCTCCGCTGCACCTACGATCCGGCGACGCGCGGTGGCGATTCGCCCGACGGCCGCAAGGTGAAGGGCACCCTCCACTGGGTATCGGCCGCGCACGCGATCGACGCCGAGGTGCGTCTCTACGAAACGCTGTTCCTCAACGAAAATCCGGGTGCCACCGAGGATTTTCTGGCGGAAATCAATCCCGATTCGCTGGAAGTGCTGACCGGCTGCAAGCTTGAACCCGCGCTTGCCGGTCTCGGCGAGGGCGAGGTCGTGCAGTTCGAACGCCTCGGCTATTTCTGCGCCGACCCCGACGGGACGGCCGACGCGCCGGTGTTCAACCGCACCGTGGGCCTGCGCGACTCCTTCGCGAAGGCGATGGCGAAGGGCTGATCCGGCTTCCTAGCCTCTGAGACCGATCATCTGATCCCGGTAGCCCGACGGATCGGCCGTGACGTCCACCACGGCAGGCCCGTCGAACGCGAGAGCCTCCTCGATCGCGGGGGCCAACGCATCGTCGCGCCCGACCCGCCAGCCGGCGCACCCGAGGCTGCGGGCGGCCGATGCGAAGTCGGTTTCCGGATACCGAACCCCCAATGGCGGGCGCTGCTGTCGCTGCTGCTTGATGTCGATCAGGGACAGGGCAGCGTCGTTGACGACGACGACCGTCATCCGCAGCCCGAGGCGGGCGGCCGTCGACAGCTCCGACAGCGACATCATCATGCCGCCGTCCCCGGTGACGGCGACGACGGGGCGATCCGGCTGTTCCAGACGGCTCGCGATCGCGGCCGGAACGGCGTAGCCCATCGTCGACAGGCCGTTCGATTTCAGCACGTCGAACGGGGTCCGCGCGGGCCACCGGGTCATCGCCGAAAACATGTGCGCGCCGGCGTCGACCGTGAGCCGCGTTTCCGCGGGGGCGCTGGCGGAGAGCGCCTCGATCACGCTCTGCGCCGTGTGCCCATTGCCCGACAGTTCGCCCGCGGCGAAGAGCCGGGCCCGCAAGCCCGCGATTTCCGCATCGGTCCAGCCTGCGCCGCCGGCCGTTTCGGCGAGGGCGGCCGCGGCGGCGGCAACGGACCCGACGATTTCCGCCGCGGGCTCGAACGGCCAGGCGAGCCCGCCGGTCTCGCCGATCACGACGACCGGCGCCTCGTAGCCCCAGCGGCCGGGGATCATCTCGACCGGGTCGGCGCCGCAGAACAGGATCAGATCGGCTTCCGACAGGACGATCCCGTCGCTCTTCGATCCGGTGAAGGTGCCGGCGAATTCGGGGGCATCGTGCGGGATCACGCCGCGGCCCTTGTAGGTCGTCATCGCCGGGCCGCCGAGCGCCGCCGCGAGGGCCTGCACGGCAGCGGCGCGATCGGCGGGGCGCGCCTGATGGCCGACGATC
>JAYPTI010000160.1:0-6918 GCA_038133505.1 Alphaproteobacteria bacterium | reverse complement strand
GCCGGTTGGGGTTCTCGCCGTAGCGCCCGTCGGTCGGCCGCCGCGAGGGCTGCACGTAGGCCGCCTTCCACGGCTCTGGGCCGAGCGCGCGGAGCGTCGTCGCCGGATGGAACGTGCCCGCGCCCACTTCCATGTCGTAGGGCTGCAGAATCACGCAGCCCTGCCGCGCCCAGTAGGCGTGGAGCTTGAGTATAAGCGATTGGAAAGAGGTGTCCGCAGCGCTGTTCTGCGACATCTGACTGCACTCGGGTCCGGGTGATGTTGCGCCGCAAAATAGGGGCGTGCCGCCGAGGGGTCAACGACTCGCTTGGCCTTGGTTAACCGTTTCGCGTTGGCGCGGGTTTCCGCTAGGTTTCGGTCACGAATACCAAACGGTACATCGGGGAGAATAACGTGTTCAAACTCGGCATCGTCGGACTCGGCGCCTGGGGCAAACGCCTCGTCAATTCGGTTCACGACAAAAGCGACAGCGTCCGCTTCGTCGCTGCCGCCACGCGAACCCCCGCCAAGGTGGCCGACTTCGCCGCGGAGCGCGGGATCGAGGTCGCGGACAATGCCGACGCCATCTACGACAAGGTCGACGGCATCGTGGTTGCGGGCCACGCCGCCCTGCATGGCGCCGACGCATCGGCCGCCGCCGAAGCGGGCAAGCCGGTCCTCGTGATCAAACCATTGGCGACCACCGGCGCCGATGCGGAAAAGCTCTACGCGGCCGCGGAAGCGAAGGGCGTCCTCGTCGCGATGGGCTACGACCGCTGCTTCGCGCCCGCCATGGACAGGCTTCGCGAACTGGTGCGCGGCGGCGATCTCGGCCGCGTCTTCCACGCGTCGGGCGACTTCATCGTCGACCGCATGCTGACCTTCGATGCCGACGCGTGGAAGGCCGACCCGGAGACGAATCCGCCGGGCAGCCTCGCCGATCACATGATGTACATGATGATCGAGCTGATGAGCCCGGTCGCCGCGCTGTCGGTCGACGCGACGACGCAGGTCGTTAAGCACGGCTTCTCGGACTGCGCATCGGTCACGCTGCGTTTCGCCGGCGGCGAGACGGGGACGCTGACGGCCATCGGCGTCGCGCCCAATTTCAACCGGCTGCATTTCTATGGCGACAAGGGCTGGGCGGAAGTGCGCGGCACCGAGCGCATCGAGTATCAGATGCTGGGCGGCGAACTCGTCGTCGAGGAATTCGACGCCGTCGACATGTGCTGCAAGCAACTCAAGCTGTTTGCCGCGTCGGCACAGGGCAAGGCCGACTGGCCGATCCCGCCGGCCGACGCGATCAACGGCGTGGCGGCGCTGGAAGCGATGCTGATCTCCTCGCGGGACGGCGGCGCGGAAGTGACTGTCTAGGGCACGGCAAACCGATCACCGCGCGTACGGGCAGGCCTCCCGCCCGCAATCGCCCTGCTCCGGCGTGACGTAGACGCCGCAGACGGGACACGAGGTCATGTCCTCGACGCTGTCGCGCCGGGCATCCTGCATCTGCTTCGCCTTGTTGCGGCGGGCGATCACCTTGAAGCCGTACCAGACGGCCGCGATGATCGCCGCGAGAACGACGTATTTCATAATCATCTTCCGGCCCTCACAGCCCGTAGCGTTTCCAGAGCGCCCACTCATCGAGCGCCGATGCGATGGCGGCAGGATCGATGGCAGACGCACCGCCGCCACGCAGGCGGCTCAAAAGTCCGCGCTTCACCTCCGCCGTGCGGAACTTCACCTTGTCGCCGAACCGGCGGCGCATTTCGGACCGCATCTCCGCAAGCCCGTCGACGAGTCCGTTCTCGACCGCCTGGCGGCCGGTCCAGATGTCGCCGGTAAACAGCGTATCGTCCGTCGCGATGAGCTTTTCGCCCCGGCGATCGCGCACGTAATCCTTGAAATTCTCGAAGATGTCGGCGTGCAGCTCGCGCAGCCGATCGACATCGTCTGCCTTTTCCGGCTGGAACGGGTCGAGCATTCCCTTGCGCGGGCCGGTCGCATGAACGCGTCGCTCGACGCCGTAACGCTCGATCAGGTCGTTGAATCCGAAGCCCGCCGAGATCACCCCGATGGAGCCCACGATCGACGTTGCGTCGGCAAAGATTTCGTCGCCGGCGCAGGCCAGCCAGTAGCCGCCCGACGCCGCGACATCCTCGCAGAACGCGACGACCGGCACCTCTTTTTCGGCCGCGAGGTCGCGCACCCGTTTCGCGATCAGCGCGCTCTGGACGGGCGAGCCGCCCGGCGAATTCACGACGAGCGCCGCCGCTTTCAGGTTGCGCGTCGAGAACAGCTTCTCGATCGCCTTCTCGTGGCCGGAAAGGGTAATGCCGGATCGGCCCGGCCCGGCGGCGCGGCCGATGACGCCCTCGAAGCGCAGGACGCCGACGACGGGCGCGGGATTCCGGAACCTTTCGACCGGCAGGGGGGCGAGCTGTCGGTGAATGTGTATTTTCTTATCGTCGAGAGCAATGCCCGGTTATATACCGTTGGCGCCGCCGCTATTTCCCGCGCCGCGCCGCGCAGCACTGCGTCGGCAGCGGCCGTGAAGCCGCCGTCGTCGCGATGCAGGACCATGCCGGGCGAAACGGTCATCGGCGTCCGGATTCCCTTGCGGGCGCGGACGAGCACCCGGCGCGCGGCGACGCCCTCCTTCGGCCACAGCGGATAGACCACGATGTCGCCCGCGCGGCCGTCGAGCAGCGCGAGAATCTCGCCCAGCCGGTCGGCGCGCTGGATCACGGTGACCGACCCTTTCGCCTTCACCATGCGCAGTAGAAACCCGATCCAGTCCGCGAGCGTCGCCGCACCCTCGACATTGGCGGTCGCGCGGCCCGGCTCCAGCGATACGTCCGCTCGGCCGGCATCGAGATAAGGCGGGTTCGCCATCGCATGGTCGAACGAGCCCGGCACCACGCGCGGCAGCGGCGTCGTCAGGTCGCCGATCATCACCTGGACCGACCTCTCGAGACCGTTGAGCCGCGCGTTGTCGTTCGCGAGACGGACCATGTCCGCCTGAAGCTCGATGCCGGTGACGCGGACGCCCTCGACCCGGCGGGCGAGACAGAGCGCAGCGGCGCCGTGCCCCGCACCGGCATCGAGAACCGTCTGCCCCGGCTCGGCAGCGACGGCAGCGGCAAGGAAGACGGGGTCGATCGCGGCGCGATAGCCGTTGGCGGGCTGGCGCAGGGTCAGCGCCCCGCCGAGAAAGGCGTCCTCGGTGATCCCCGCGGGCAGGACGGGATCAGACAACCCGGTCCCCTTCGCCCGCATCCTCGAAAAGACGCCTGGCGCGGTCGTAATCCGCGTCCGCGACCATCAGACGCACCGGGATCGCGTTCGCGCTGCCTTCGAGGACGCTCATATGCCCGTCCATCACGAATGCCTCGATTTCCTCGGCCGCAAGCAACGCTTGTGCCCAGGACAGAAACACCCGTTCGTTGGTTCTGAGAAGTTCCTTCACACCGATGCGCCTTGACCGCCACTTCGCCTCCACTATGTTCGGAGTGTAGGCAATCACCGTCAAGAATCGGGGTTTTCGTGAGCGTCGTCGTCGATTTCGATCAAAACCGGCCGGAACGTCCGGCGCCGTCGATGGAAGCGCTTAGCGCGCTGACCGCGGACGACATTCAGAACGTCAACAAGACGATCATCGAGCGCATGGAAAGCCCGGTGATCCTGATCCCGCAGGTCGCCGGCCACATCATCGCGGCGGGCGGCAAGCGGCTGCGCCCGATGCTGACCCTCGCCTGCGCCCGCATGTGCGGCTACGAGGGCGACCGCCATATCGGCCTCGCCGCCTGCGTCGAGTTCATCCACACCGCGACGCTTCTGCACGACGACGTCGTCGACGAGAGCGACCTGCGCCGCGGCGCGGCCAGCGCGAACGCGGTCTTCGGCAACAAGTCGAGCGTGCTTGTCGGCGATTTCCTGTTCAGCCGCGCATTCGAGCTGATGGTCGAAGACGGCAATCTCGACGTGCTGCGCATCCTGTCGCAAGCCTCGTCGATTATCGCGGAGGGCGAGGTCCTGCAGCTCGTCACCGCCAACGACACCGAAACGACGGAAGCCGACTATCTTGAGGTCATCCGTTCCAAGACCGCGAAGCTGTTCGCCGCCGCGTCCGAAATCGGCGCCGTCGTCGCGGACCGGCCCAAGTCAGAGTGGGAAGCACTCGACTCCTTCGGCCACAATCTCGGCATGGCGTTCCAGCTGATCGACGACCTGCTCGATTATTCCGCGCGCCAGGCGACGCTGGGCAAGACTGTCGGCGACGATTTCCGAGAGGGAAAGATCACGCTTCCGATCGTCCTCGCCTTCGCGGCCGCCGATTCCGACGAGAAGGCATTCTGGCGCCGAACGCTGGAAGATCTGGAACAGAAGAAGGGCGACTTCCGCCGCGCCGTCTCGATGCTGGAGAAATCGGGCGCGCTCGCCGCGACCCAGGAACGCGCCAAGGACTACGGCGCCCGTGCCTGCGCGGCGCTGGATCCGTTTCCCGATTCCGAAATCAAGGACGCGCTACAGGAAGCCGTCCAGTTCGCGATCCACCGGTCGTACTAACGATTTTCTGAATTCGTCCCCTCCCCTTGAGGGGGGGAGCGCTAGGGAGAGGATGATCTGTCCGTCCCCAGCCGTGCGTGCGGAGAGTGCGCCCCTCTCCCTAACCGTCTCCCCGGAGGGGAGAGGGGATAGAGATGCGCTCTACCCTCACCGTCCCCGGAACTGAGGCTTGCGCTTCTCCATGAACGCCTTCTGGCCTTCGAGATAATCCTCGCTGGCGAAGCAGGCGTCGATCTGCGCCTGCACCTTCGACATGTCGCGGCGGCTCTCATCGCGCAGAACGTTCCGGATCGACGTCTTGACCGACCGCAGGGTCAGGGGCGCGTTGGCGGCGATTACGCCGGCGATATCGGTCACGGTTTTCTCCAGTTCGGCATAGGGCACGACGCGGTTCACCATGCCCATGCGCAGCGCATCCTCTGCCGAATAGCGATTGCCGGTGAACAGCATCTCGGCGGCGTTCGCCTGGCCGACGAGATGAACGAGATTCTCGACGCCGCCGTAGCCGAAACCGAGTCCGAGCTTGGCGGGCGGCGCGCCGAACTGCGCGTTGTCGGCGGCGATGCGGAAATCGCACAACATCGCCGTCAGCACCCCGGCGCCGAGGCAATATCCGTGGATCATCGCGATCATCGGCTTGGAGAACGCCTTCATCGCGGCGTTGGCCTGCTCGGACGCCTCGTCGTACATGGCGCGGGCTTCCTCGGACGACCGCTTCTCGCCGAACTGGGAAATGTCCGAGCCGGAGATGAAGGCCTTTTCGCCGGCGCCCGCGATCACGCAGACCCGCACCTCGTCATCCGCCTCGAAGTCGGCCATGATGCCGGGGATGGCGCGGCGCATGTCGTAGGTGACCGCGTTATGCTTCGCGACCTGGTCGTAGATCATCCAGCCGATGCCGCCCTCCTTGCGGGCGATCATCCGTCCCGGCGGTTTCTCCGCAGTCTGCTGTGCTGCTGCTTCGGCCATGGCAGTTTCCTCTCCGTCAGACGACGCTGTCGTCGTGAAATTTCGCGATTTCGGCTTCGCCGTATCCGAGATCGGCGAGAATAGCGTCCGTGTGTTCGCCGAGCTCGGGCGTGGCCGTCCGGATGTCCCGAGGCGCGCGGCTCATATTGACCGCCTGCCCGACCACGTGCTGCTCGCCGTGAACCGGCGATGTGACCGGCGCGGCGAGCCCGAGATGCTTTACCTGCGGGTCGTCGAACATCTGGTCGATGGAATAGATCGGCCCGCACGGCACGCCGAATTCGTTGAAGATGTCGATCCACTCGGCGCTGGTCTTGTTGACCGTATGCGCCTCGATGTCCGCGTGAAGCGCGTCCCGGTTCTCGGAGCGCAGCTTGCCGGTGGCGTAATCGGGGTTCGCGGCCATCGCCTAGTCGCCGAGCGCACGGCACAGGCGTTCGAACAGCTCGGGGCCGCGCGGCGCGATGTTGAAATGACAGTCCGAGCTTTTGTAGACGCCGGTCGGTATCGAGGTAGGATGGTTGTTGCCCGCCTGCGGCGCGACCTCGCCGGCGAGCAGCCAGCGCGCCGCCTGGAAATCGAGCATCGAGACCTGTGCTTCGAGCAGCGACGTGTGCACCCACTGCCCCTCGCCCGACGCCTCGCGCTCGAGCAGCGCGATCAGGATGCCGATGGCGCAGTAGAGACCGGAGGACAGATCGGCGATGGCGGTACCGACGCGCACCGGCCCCTGCCCCGGCAGGCCGGTGATCGACATGATGCCGCCGAGACCCTGCGCAATCTGGTCGACCCCGGGCCGTTTTTCGTAAGGCCCGTCCTGGCCGAAGCCGGAGATCGAGCCGAGCACGATCCGCGGATTCACCTTCTTCAGGGTCTCGTAATCGACGCCGAGCCGGTATTTCACGTCGGGCCGGTAGTTCTCGACGACGACGTCGGATTTCTCGACCAGCTTGTAGAAGATGTCCCGCCCCGCCTCTTCCTTGAGGTTGAGCGTCATCGAGCGCTTGTTGCGGTGGAGGTTCTGGAAATCGGGGCCGGCGCGATCGCCCGTGATGCCTTCCTTGATCCCCGCCGACGGCGGCAGTTCGATCTTGATGCAGTCGGCGCCCCAGTCGGCAAGCTGGCGCACGCAGGTCGGCCCGGCGCGCACACGCGTCAGGTCCAGCACCCGGAAACGGCTGAGCGGCAACGATCCGTCGGACACCCTCTGACTCCCCGTCCTTGTCTGTTTTGCGGCAGAGTGGAACCGGCAACGGCGCGAGTCAACAAACCCGCACCCCGGCCCGGGAGAACCGCGGCAATCGCTTGCGGGCCGGCCCATGGAGCGCTATAACCGCGCCCGTTCCGGTCGGAGTGTAGCTCAGCCTGGTAGAGCACTGTCTTCGGGAGGCAGGGGCCGGAGGT
>JAYPTI010000159.1:0-6982 GCA_038133505.1 Alphaproteobacteria bacterium | reverse complement strand
CCACGTTCGGGGCGCCCCCGACGGATATCGAGGCTGCGCAAGGTGCGGGCTCTTCGCCCATGACCTCGTTCGCCGAGCCGGGCGGTATCGCGCCGGTCGCCGGAACGCCGGCGCCGCAGGTGGCAGGCGACCGCGCGGCCATCATCGGTTTCAAGGGCGGTTCCGCGCGCCTCAATGCCGCCGACCGGGGACGGATCCGTCAGGTCGCGTCGCTTTACCGGCAGCGAGGCGGGGCAATCCGCGTCGAGGGGCATGCGAGCAGCCGGACGAAGGATATGGACCCGGTTCGTCACCAGATGGTGAACTTCGACATCTCGCTAAATCGGGCAAACGTCGTGGCCCGGGAACTCGTTCGCGCCGGCGTGCCCGAAAGCGCGGTATTCGTTGCCGCCATGTCCGACACGCGGCCGATCTACTACGAGGTGATGCCGGCGGGCGACGCCGGAAATCAGCGCGTAGAAATCTATTTTTTGAACTGAACGACCGCCACACCCTGCAAACTGGATAAGAGCGATGGATTTCAATTTCCACCGCGTGAAGCGTCTGCCCCCATACGTCTTCGCCGAAGTGAACTCAATGAAGGCCTCGGCGCGCGCTGCAGGCGAGGATGTGATCGATTTCGGCATGGGCAATCCCGATTCCGCGACGCCCGATCATATCGTCGAAAAACTCATCGAAACCGTTCGCGACCCGCGCACGCACCGTTATTCTGCGTCCCGCGGCATCCCGGGCCTGCGCCGCGCCAACGCGGAGTACTACAGCCGGCGTTTCGGCGTCGAAATCGACCCGGAGACCGAGACGATCGCGACCCTCGGCTCGAAGGAAGGATTCGCGAACCTCGCGATGGCGATCTCGGCGCCCGGCGACGTGGTCGTGGTTCCCAATCCGAGCTACCCGATCCATGCCTACGGCTTCATGATCGCGGGCGCGGCGCTTCGTCACGTGCCGGTCGGTCCCGAGTTCGATTTCATGGCCGAACTGGAACGCGCCGTGCGCTACAGCGTCCCGTCGCCGCTCGCCGTCGTGTTGAACTTTCCGGCCAACCCGACCGCGATGGTAGTCGATCTCGACTTCTACGCAGAGGTCGTCGATTTCTGCCGTAAGCACGACATCATCGTGATTTCCGATCTTGCCTATGCGGAGATCTATTTCGACGGTAAACCGCCGCCCTCGATTCTTCAAATCCCGGGGGCCAAGGACATCGCGATCGAGTTCACTTCGATCAGTAAGACCTATTCGATGCCGGGTTGGCGCATCGGCTTTGCGACGGGCAATGCGAAGATCATCTCGGCGCTCGCCCGTATCAAATCCTATCTGGATTACGGCGCCTTCACGCCGATCCAGGTCGCAGCGATCGCTGCGCTCAACGGCCCGCAGGATTGCGTCGACGAATTCCGCGACGTCTACCAGCGCCGCCGCGATGCGCTCGTCGAGTCGTTCGCCCAGGCAGGTTGGTACGTCCCGCCGCCAGCCGCGACGATGTTCGCGTGGGCGCCGATCCCGCCGCGTTTCTCCAATCTCGGCTCGCTCGAGTTCTCCAAGCTATTGCTCAAGGAAGCGCAGGTGGCGGTATCGCCGGGCCTCGGTTTCGGAGAATACGGCGACGGCTACGTCCGGCTCGCGCTGGTCGAAAACCGCCAGCGCATTCGCCAGGCGGCGCGGAGCATCAAGAAGTTCATGGCTGAATCGGCGGGAGAGGTCGAGCCTGCGGAACACCGCGCCGCCGCGACCTGATCTACCGATGTCTTCCCCCCTTCGCATAGCGATCGCCGGTCTCGGAACGGTCGGTGCCGAAGTCGCCCGGATATTGACCGAGAGGCGCGATCTGATCGCTGCCCGCTGCGGCCGTCCCGTCGATCTGGCAGCCGTTTCCGCCCGCGATCCCAAGCGCGACCGCGGGGTCGACCTGTCGGGGTGCGCGTGGTTCGACGACGCGGCCGCGATGGCCGGCGAGGCCGATGTCGATGTGGTTCT
The DNA here is from genome assembly GCA_038133505.1 of Alphaproteobacteria bacterium. Classification (GTDB taxonomy): domain Bacteria; phylum Pseudomonadota; class Alphaproteobacteria; order MPNO01; family UBA830; genus JAYQUR01. The sequence continues at coordinate 5,008 of JAYPTI010000159.1, read as the reverse complement.
GGAGCTGATCGGCGGCGAGGATGGCGTCGCGAGAGCGGTCTGCGAGAATGCGATCGCGTCGGGCCGGCATGTCGTGACGGCGAACAAGGCGCTTCTCGCCATTCACGGGACGGCGCTCGCCCGGCAGGCCGAAAGCGCTTCGGTCGCGCTCGGTTACGAGGCGTCGGTCGCGGGCGGCATACCCGTGATCAAGGCGCTGCGGGAAGGGTTCGTCGGAAATCGGATCGAGAGCATCCACGGCATTCTCAACGGTACCTGCAACTACATCCTGACGACCATGCGCGAGACCGGGCGCGAATTCGACGACGTGCTCGCGGAGGCGCAAAAGCTCGGTTACGCGGAGGCGGACCCGACGTTCGACGTCGACGGCATCGATGCGGCGCACAAACTTGCGCTTCTCGCCAGCGTCGCGTTCGGCTGCGAGGTCGATTTCGACAGCGTGCACGTCGAAGGCATCCGCCAGATCTCTGCGGAGGACATCGCATTCGCCGACGAGCTGGGTTTCCGGATCAAGCTTCTCGGAATCGCCAGCGCGACCCCCGACGGGATCGAGCAACGGGTTCATCCCTGCATGGTGTCGATGGATGCGCCGCTGGCGCATGTCGAGGGCGTGTTCAACGCCGTCGTCGCCGACGGCGACGCGGTCGGAACCAGCGTGCTGCAGGGAAGGGGCGCGGGCGCAGGCCCGACTGCTTCCGCCGTCATTTCCGATGTCGCCGACATTGCGCGCGGCACGATCCTGCCCGCGTTCTCGGTGCCCGCATCCCAGCTCGCGCCGCCGCGGCCGGTCTCGATCGACCGGCGGGTCGGGCCTTATTACGTGCGGCTGATGGTCGTCGACCGCCCGGGTGTCATCGCAGATGTCTCGGCCGCGTTGCGCGATGAGGCGGTTTCGGTCGAGTCGCTGATCCAGCGCGGCCGGGCGCCCGATGAATCGGTGCCTGTCGTGCTCACCATGCACGATGCCGAGGAAGCGGCGATGCAACGCGCGCTCGCGCGAATCGCTATGCTGGACACGGTGCTGGAGCCGCCGTGTATGATCCGAATCGAGGACCTCTAACAACACGGTCTCGAAAGTGTAAAAAGCCGGCAACAGGCCGGGCGTAAAAGGGAGAAATACCATGGCGGATACGGACAAAATGGATCGCAATCTCGCGCTCGAAGCGGTGCGGGTCACGGAAGCCGCGGCGCTCGCGGCCTCGCGTCTCATGGGTCGGGGCGACGAGCGTGCGGCGGACCAGGTTGCCGTGGACGCGATGCGCAACGCGCTCAACAGCCTCGATATCGCCGGCACCGTCGTTATCGGCGAGGGCGAGCGGGACGAGGCGCCAATGCTCTATATCGGCGAAGCAGTCGGTACCGGCAAAGGACCGAAGATCGATATCGCGCTCGATCCGCTGGAAGGCACCACGATCACGGCGAAGGGGCTGACCAATGCGCTCGCCGTCGTCGCGATGGCCGAGCACGGCGGCTTTCTGAATTCGCCCGACGTCTACATGGACAAGATCGCCGTCGGCGGTGGCTTGCCCGAGGGCGTCGTCGATATCGACAACGAGCCGGCGGACAACCTGGCCAGTCTCGCGAAGGCCAAGGGGTGCGACGTGGAAGATCTCGTCGCCTGCATCCTCGACCGGCCGCGCCACGAAGAGCTGATCAAGAAGGTCCGCGACGCCGGCGCGCGGATCATGCTGATTTCCGACGGGGACATCTCCGGCGTCATGGCGACGTCCGAGGAAAGCAGCGGCGTCGATATCTATCTCGGCAGCGGCGGTGCGCCCGAAGGCGTGCTGGCGGCTTCGGCGCTGCGCTGCATCGGCGGCCAGATGCAAGGGCGCCTGATCTTCCGAAACGACGATGAGCGGGGCCGCGCGGAGCGTTGCGGTATTACGGATTTCGATCGCAAGTACGACCTGCTCGATCTTGCGAGCGGCGACGTGATGTTCGCCGCGACCGGCGTCACCAACGGCACGATGCTGCGCGGCGTCCGCCGGTTTTCGGGCGGCGCGAAGACGCATTCGCTCGTCATGCGCTCGAAGTCCGGGACCGTTCGTTTCATCGAGGCCGAGCACAATTTCGATCGCAAGACCGGCTTCGATCCCATCGACAATTGAGCGTCGGGGCCGCTCCGTGGGCGGCCGTTTCGTCTTACCGGAATGAATGAATCGCCCGTCCGTCTGGACGGGTGCGTTCTGCTATAAATCTTCGATGACACAACCTGCCTTTCTCGGCGTTGAGCGCTCGATCGGCGGCAAGCGGTGGCGGCCGCGGCTGACGGACGACCGCACGGCGCTGGCGATTTCCCAGCGTCTCGGACTCCCGGACATACTCGGCCGCGTGCTGGCCGCCCGCGGGGTCGAGGCCGACGAAGCAGAAGCATTTCTTGACCCCCGCCTCCGCGACCTGCTTCCGGACCCATCCCATCTGCGCGACATGGATACGGCGGTTTCGCGTATCGTCGAGGCGATCACGTCGGGCGAGAAGATCGGCGTATTCGCGGATTACGACGTCGATGGCGCGTCGTCGGCCGCCCTCCTCGTGAGGTTCTTCGCGGCGATCGGCAGGGACGTCTCCGTCTACGTGCCCGACCGCATCGCCGAGGGGTACGGGCCCAACGCACCGGCGCTTCTGAAGCTCAAGGATTCCGGCGTGTCGCTCGTGATTACGGTCGATTGCGGGACGACGGCTTTCGCGCCGCTGGAGGCTGCGGCCGACGCGGGGCTGGACGTCGTCGTGATCGATCATCACGTCGCCGAGCCGCAGCTTCCCGTAGCCGTTGCAGTGGTCAACCCGAACCGCCTCGACGAGGACAGTCCGGTCGGCCAGATGTGCGCCGCGGGGGTGACGTTTCTGCTGGTCGTCGCGATCAACCGCGCCCTGCGCGATGCCTACTGGTACGGGGAAGGGCATGGAGAGCCGAACCTGATGCAGTGGCTCGATATCGTCGCGCTTGCGACGGTCGCGGACGTGGTGCCGCTGACCGGCGTGAACCGCGCGCTGGTGCGTCAGGGACTGTCCGTGATGGCGCAGCGGCAGAACCCCGGGCTTGCCGCGCTTGCGGACGTTGCCCGCCTCGACGAACGGCCGGAGGCGTGGCACCTCGGGTTCATGCTGGGACCGCGGGTGAATGCGGGCGGGCGGGTCGGCGAGGCCGGCCTCGGCGTCCGGTTGCTGACGGCGACCGACCGCGACGAGGCGACCGGGTTGGCCATGCGGCTCGACACCTACAATGCCGAACGTCGGGAAATAGAGACCGCCGTGCTGGACGCCGCGATGGCTCAGGCCGAGGTTCAGGCCAAGGACGAGCCGCCGCTGATTCTCGTTGCCGGGGAAGGCTGGCATCCGGGCGTGATCGGGATCGTTGCGGGACGCCTCAAGGAGACATTCGACCGGCCTGCCTGCGTCGTCGCGCTCGATGGCGAGATCGGCAAGGGGTCGGGGCGCTCGGTCCCGGGCGTCGGTCTCGGACCGGCCGTCATCGCGGCGCATCAGGCAGGGTTGCTGATCAACGGCGGGGGGCACCAGATGGCCGCCGGCTTCACGGTCGAGGCCGAACGGCTGGCGGCGTTCAGGGAATTCCTGACCGGGCATGTTTCGGACCAGCTCGGGGGACGCTTCCCCGTTCCCGAAATCGGGATAGACGGTGCGGTAAGCCCGGAAGGCGCGACCGTGGAGCTGATCGAACTGCTGGACGGCGCCGGACCGTACGGATCGGGCAACCCGCGGCCGCGTTTCGTGCTGCCGGCGGTCACGCCGATCAGCGCCGGTATCGTCGGGACCGATCATGTTCGCTGTCTGCTCGCCGCACCGGAAGGCGGGACGCGTCTGAAGGCGATCTTCTTCCGGTCCGCCGGAACCCCGGCAGGGGAGGCGATTTTGAACGCGCGAGGCGGCGTTCTTCACGTCGCGGGCCATCTCAACATCGATACCTGGCAGGGCAACCGGCGGCCCCAATTCGTGATCGAGGATGTCGCGCGCGCCGGGTAGCCGAGTCGCGTTCGTCAAATTTTCGCCCCATTTGCCGGACAGGATGTCCTCCTCGAACGGGGGAATGCGTCATGGAAATATCGCCGATAGATCTGATGCAGCTTGTCGTATTTCTGATCACGGCCCTGGGTATCGTGCTGTTTTCCGTCCGCTTCTGAAGCGCTTTTCCGCAACGCTTTTTCGAACCGGGCGATAGGTGATATAGAGGGTGAAAGATCGGCGGCGTCATAAGGCCGCTGCGTGATGGGGTTTTGACGGTTGGGAACGGTAAAGGCGAGAACGCGACGATCCGCGGGCCGACGTCTGCTACGTCTCCTGCGCCTCCGGCTTGTGATTCCGATGATCCGGTCGCGCCAGCCGCCCGAGAATACAGCACGGTCGGTCGCCGTCGGGCTTCTCTGGGCGTTCACGCCCACGTTCGGCATCCAGATGGCGCTGACCTGCGTGCACTGGTACATCGCACGCACCTTCTTCAACAAGGATTTCAACGTCGTCGTGGCGATGGCCTGGACATGGGTCACGAACATCTTCACCGTCGTCCCCACTTACTACCTGTTCTTTCTGATCGGCCAGCTCCTGCTCGGGCGGTGGGAGGACCTCTCCGGCTATGAAGGATTCCAGCGTTTCTGGCATACGGCGGTCGGCGATGCAGGCGACCCCACCAGCCTCGAGGCGTGGGAAACGTATTTCTCGGTCATTGTGAAGGGCTGGGGGCTGGCGCTGCTCGTCGGGTCAATCCCGTTCGCCGCGATCAGCTATGTCGTCGGGTATCACTGGACGCTCCGGATCGTGAAGCGCTGGCGCCTGTTGCGGCAGCAGAAACGGGTCGCCGAGGTTGCGGCGCGGCGGGCTCTCGAGGGAGAAGCCTGACCGGGAGGAATTCTCTCGCGGGGAGCGCGATTCCGCAGTTGATTTCCGGTCCAATAGTGTTTATCCCGCTTGCCCAGCGACCCCATCGTCTAGAGGCCTAGGACATCAGCCTTTCACGCTGAAGACACGGGTTCGACTCCCGTTGGGGTCGCCA
>JAYPTI010000158.1:0-7027 GCA_038133505.1 Alphaproteobacteria bacterium | reverse complement strand
ATCTGCACCCGCGTCAGCCGTTTCGACGAGATCCGCAAGATCGCCGAATCCGACGACGACATCTGGTGCTCGGTCGGCGTTCACCCGCACCAGGCGGAGGAAGAGGCCCCGGTATCGCTGGACTCGCTCATCCAGCGTGCCGCCCATCCGAAGGTCGTCGGCATCGGCGAGACCGGCCTCGATTACTACTACGACAACAGCCCGCGCGACGTTCAGAAGGAGAGCTTCCGGATCCATATCGCCGCGGCGCGCGAGACCGGGCTGCCCTTGATCGTCCATACCCGAGATGCCGACGAGGACATGGCCGACATCCTCGAAGACGAGATGGGGAAGGGTGCTTATACCGGCGTTCTCCACTGCTTCTCGTCGGGCCGCCGGCTTGCCGAGCGCGCCCTCGACATCGGCTTCTACGTATCGTTTTCGGGCATCGTGACGTTCAAGAACGCGCAGGACCTGCGCGATATCGCCGCCGACGTGCCGCTGGATCGCATTCTGGTCGAGACGGATTCGCCGTTTCTTGCACCGATCCCCAACCGCGGCAAGCGCAATGAGCCGTCCTTCGTGGTCCATACGGCGGCCTGCGTGGCAGAGCTCAAGGGCGTCGAAAATCACGTAATTTCAAATATTTCTACCGATAACTTCTTTCGCCTGTTCAACAAGGCGACGCCGCCCGCAGCATGAAGGTAACGGTCCTCGGATGCGGGCCGTCGCAAGGTGTGCCCGTGGTCGGCAACCGCTGGGGCGATTGCGACCCGGAAAACCCGCGAAACCGGCGCTCGCGGCCGTCGATCCTGGTCGAGGACAACGGCGTCGGTATCCTCGTCGACACGTCGCCGGATATCCGCAGCCAGCTGCTGGACAACGACATCCGCCGCGTCGATGCGGTACTCTATACGCATCTGCATTACGACCATGTCGGCGGCATCGGCGAATTGCGCACGCTGAGCTATCTCGCGAACCGCCGGATCGATCTCTACGGCACGTCCGACGTCATGGAAGGCCTTCGGCAACGCTGGGATTACCTGTTCGAAGCCGACAAGTCCGACGACAGCAGGCTCTACAAGCCGGTCGCCAAGACCAACGACATCGACTACGGCGCGCCGTTCGACGTGCTCGGCGTCGAGGTCACGGCGTTCCGGCAGGATCACGGCATTTGCGACACGGCAGGCTTCCGGTTCGGAAAGTTCGCCTATACGACGGATGCCGCGGTTCTCGAGGATGAGGCGTTCGAGGCGCTGCAGGGCGTCGAGGTCTGGATCGTCGACTGCCTGCGCGACGATCCGCATCCGACGCACGCGCATTTTGAGCGGACGCTGGAGTGGATCGAGCACGTGGGGCCGCGCCGGGCGATCTTTACGCACATGAATTTCCAGGCGGACTACGAGACGATACGGGCGAAATGTCCGGAAGGCGTGGAGCCGGGCTATGACGGGATGACCCTAGAGATCGACTGAACGCCGCGGAACCGGCCATTTCCCGGTTCTGATTATAATCCATAATATACATTATGCGATAATCGGATATCCACAGGGATATGCCGCGCAAGCGCCGAACGCGCCCTTTCCCTCTCGAAGCGGCCCCTGATTCTCCGTAGGTTGATCGCATGACCGACAAGCGACCGATCGACGATCTGCTCGACGTGATGGCGAAATTGCGCGATCCGGACGGCGGATGTCCCTGGGACGTCGAGCAGACGTTCGAGACCATCGCGCCATACACGATCGAGGAAGCCTACGAGGTTGCCGATGCGATCTCGCACGGCGACATGGACCAGCTCGAGGACGAACTCGGCGACCTCCTCTTCCAGGTCGTTTTCTATGCCCAGATGTCGCGCGAAACCGGCGGCTTCGATTTCGAGGCGGTTGCGAAGCGCATCGCGACGAAGATGCGCGACCGCCATCCGCACGTATTCGGCGATGCAGAAGAACGGACATCGAAGGGCCAGACGGTCGCATGGGAAACGCAAAAAGCCGGGGAACGCGAGCGCCGTGCCGCCAGATCGGGACAGCGGCCAAGCGTCCTCGACGGTGTCGCCCTCGCCCTGCCCGCGCTGATGCGCGCGCAGAAGCTCCAGAAACGCGCCGCCCGCGAAGGCTTCGACTGGCCGGATCTGGTTCCGGTTGTCGCAAAAATCCGCGAAGAACTCGAAGAGCTCGAAGCGGAGATCGCCGCCGGCGCGCCCGAAGACCGGCTGACGGACGAGGCCGGCGACCTTCTGTTCGCCTGCGTCAACCTCGTCCGCCACCTCGGACTGGACGCGGAGGTCGCGCTTCGCGAAACCAACGCTAAGTTCGAGCGGCGTTTCCGCCATGTCGAGCAGGTGCTCGAAGACCGCGGCAAGACGCCATCCGACAGCGATCTCGACGAGATGGACTCGCTCTGGAACGCTGCGAAAAACGCCGAACGGGGCTGAACGAGCCCCTATTCCGCCGCGATCGTCGACGCCGCGCTTCCCGCCAGGATCTTCTCCGCTTAGGCTTCGACGGCCGTGCCCTTGAAGAAATCGGGGTTCATGCCGCCGTGCAGCCGCACGGCGTTGGCCAGCGAGAACGCCTTGAAGTCGTCGTCCGTAATGAACTCATCCTCGACCATTTCGTAAGCTTCGACCATGACCTTGGTCATGTCCGGCACGTCCCAATGGCCGATGTCCGATCCCAGGATCGCATTCAGCTTCAGGCCGTGGTGGTTGATGCGGGTGTCGAACGCGACGGCGTTCAGACGGTCGTCCGCCTCGCACCCGAAATAGAAATTGCGGTTGAAGATGTCGCGGATGTCCTCGCTCCGCCGCACGCCGGTCGGCTTGAAGTCGTCCAGTTCCTCCGGCGGGACGAACAGGTTGTTCGACGGCACCGACTGATGCGGTTCGGCCCGGATGCGCTCGGGCGTCAGATAGTCGTTGCCGTATTTCTCGAACATCTCGACCAAAAGATCGACGTCGAGCTTCGCCGGATCGGGCGTTTCGCGGAGCGCCTTGAGGTTCCGCTTTTCCCAGTATTCGAACAGGCTGTTGTAGAGCTGGCTCGCCCAGCCGGCGCCGCCTTCGAGGAACGCGAACCGGAGCTCGGGGAAACGGCGCGGCACGCCGCCGAAGAACAGCGCGCGGCAGAAATACTCGCTGCCCTGCCCGAAGCTGCCGAGCGAATTGAAGACGTAGTTCGACGGCGAGCCGTGCGTCGAGCCGGGCCCGCGGAACGAGTTGTGGCAGCTCGGCGCAACACCGAGTTCCACGCATTTCGCCCACACCGGATCGTAGGCATCGCCCATGTCGATCGCCGGGCTTTCCATGCCGAGGCAGTATTTCGCGAGATGGGGCGCCTCCTCCATCACCTGCTTGGGCGCACGCCGCAGCGTGACGTTCATCACGATGGCCTTGAGGCCGAGCTCGTTCACCGCGAACTCCAGTTCCGAGACGGCCTTGTCCGGCGAATGCATCGGGATCAGGGCCACCGGCGTCATGCGCTTTTCGAGACCCTTGTACATGTCGGCATAGAGCATGTTCATCGCGCGATAGACGACCGACCGCAGCTCGTCGTCGGATATCGCCAGCACGCTCAGCGCATGGGTGCCATAGATCAGCGCGAAGTCCATGCCCGCCTCTTCCATGCGCTCCAGATAGAGCTTCGGCAGAAGCGCGGTCGCGCGGTCGATCGAGGACGTGCCGGAATTTCCGACCCACGCCGCCCGGCGGCTCGCGCCGGTCTGGTCGTTCTTCAGCATGTCTTCGTATTTCGCTGCGATCGCGGCGCCGCCGACCTGCTTGACGAAATCGAGGATGGCGAACGAGCATTCCATCATGTGCCCGTCGGCATCGACAACCGGATGATCGAGTTTCGCCCGGATGTCGGCACCGGTTCTGGAATCGTTGGCATGCGCAGTCATGGGTTTCCTCCTCCCGTTTTCGGGACACAGAGGAGGCGCGCGCCGTTCCCTGCATCACTCCCTTTCGTGAGTGTGCGGAACGGAACCGACGAAAAACTTGATCTGGATCAAGTCCGCGGCCGAACGTCTCTAGTTTCCGGCTTTGCGAAACCGTCTCGCGATCACCCAATCTGCGGTCAATGCGACGGCAGCCGGGCCGACCCATATCGTGAACAGGGCAATCACGGGCGCGGCGTTCGCGCCGATATATGCCCACACCCAGAACAGAAGCACGGTTGTCAGGATAACGAGAACGCCGGCATTCAATCGACGCCACCGGCTGTTTCGGGAAACGAGGGACGCAACGATGAGCGCCAGCCCGCTGAAAAGGTAGATCATCGCGGTGAAACCCAGCGCCGGGTTCCCCGAAAAACCGCCCATACCGCCGCCCTCTTCCGCGGTATCGGCCTAACTGTCGCTCGTCAGGTTGGTCATCAGGCTGGAGGTGTCCCAGCGCCCGCCGCCGCGCGCCTGCACGTTGGCATAGAACTGGTCGATCAGCGCCGTGATCGGCAGGCGCGCGCCGTTCTGCTTCGCCTCTTCGAGACAGATGCCGAGATCCTTCCGCATCCAGTCGACCGCGAATCCGAAATCGAACTTGCCCTCGATCATCGTCGGCGCGCGGTTCTCCATCTGCCAGGACTGCGCCGCGCCGCCGGAAATCACCTCGACCGCCCGCTTTGCATCGATTCCGGACCGCAGCGCGAAGTTCATGCCCTCCGACAGTGCCTGGACGAGCCCGGCGATGCAGATCTGGTTGACCATCTTGGTAAGCTGGCCGTTGCCTGCCGGTCCCATGTGGATGACCGTCTTGCCGTAGGCCTCCATCGCCGGCTTCGCGGCCGCGAACGCCGCGTCGTCGCCGCCCACCATGATGGTCAGCACGCCGTTCTCGGCGCCCGCCTGGCCGCCCGAGACGGGCGCGTCGACGAAGCCGATCCCCTGCTCCGCCGCCGCCGCCGCAACCTCTCGCGCGACGATGGCCGACGTCGTCGTATGGTCGACGAGCGTCGCGCCCTTTTTCATGCCGGCGAGCACGCCGTCTTCGCCATAGACGACGGAGCGCAGATCGTCGTCGTTGCCGACGCACATCATCACGAAATCGCAGCCCTCGGCCGCCTGCGCAGGCGTCGGATGGGCGGTACCCTTATGATCCCTGGTCCACTGTTCGGATTTGGCGGCAGTGCGGTTGTAGACCCGCGCCGTCCAGCCGTTCGCAGCGAGATGCCCGGCCATCGGATAGCCCATCACGCCGAGGCCGACGAACGCGGCCGTTCCCTTGTCGCTCATGCTCGGTTCCCCTGTTCGACTTCCGCGCATCATAGGCGCGCGGGAGGGGCGATCAACCGAACAGCACGTCCAGCGCATCCTGAATGGGCGGACGCAGGCAGTGCCACGCCGCCTCGTCCGCGGTCAGCAGCAGGCCGCCCTCGCCCGGCAGCCCGAGCCTGTAGTCCTTGCCGTCGAGACAGCGGCTGAAGCCGCCAGCTTCCATGTGCAGCAGGAAGCCCGGCGCATGGTCCCACACGCGGGTGCCGCGATAATGCGCGAAATGGATCTTGCCGGTGGCGAGCGAACAGTAGTCGACGGCGATGCAGCGGGTCGAGGTGACGCGGCCCAGCAGCTTGGGCAGATCGGTCTCGCGGCGGATGCGTCCGCCGAGCGATCCTTCGAGTGCGGCCAGTTCCGTCGGCGCCGATTCGACGCGGAGCCGCTCGCCGTTGCGGAACGCCCCCGCCCCGTGCTCGGCGACGTACATCGCATGCTCCGTCGGCCGGAAGATCCAGCCCGCGATCACCTCGCGCCGGTGGACGAGCGCCACCATGACGCCGAAGTCGGGACTGCCCTTGGCGAAGTTGGACGTGCCGTCGACGGGGTCGAGCACCCAGACCGGCGCCTCGCCGTCGAGCAAGTCGAGGACCGTGGGGTCTTCCTCGACCATCTCCTCACCGACGACCACCGAGCCTGCCAGCAGCCGCGGCAGCTCGCGCGCGAGAAAAGCCTCCGCCGCCATGTCGGCGGCGGTGACGATCGAGCCCGGCCGCTTCTCCCAATGCTCCTCGTCCGCCAGCGCATCGAAGCGCGGCATGATCTCGGCGGCCGTGACCTCGCGGATCAGGCCTTCGACGGTTTCGCTATCGGGTACGGTGAGAGACATCGGAACGGTTATACAGCGCTTGCGCCGTCGGCGCAGTGAATCGGCAAAAAGAAACCGCCGCGGGCAACCGCGGCGGTTTCCGTCGTTCCAGGGAACGGCTGACTTACATCATGCCGCCCATGCCGCCCATGTCGGGCATCGCGGGCATGCCGGCGCCCTTGTCGTCCGGCTTCTCGGCGACCATGGCTTCGGTCGTGATGAGAAGGCCGGCCACCGAAGCGGCGTCCTGCAGCGCGGTGCGCACGACCTTGACCGGGTCGATGACGCCCGACTTGACGAGGTCCTCGTACTTGTCGGTCTGCGCGTTGTAGCCGAACGAGGCCGACTTGTTGTCGAGCAGCTTGCCGACGACGATCGAGCCTTCGACGCCCGCATTCTCGGCGATCTGCCGCACCGGCGCCTGCAGCGCCTTGCGGATGATCTCGACGCCGACGCGCTGGTCGTCGTTCTCGGGCTTCACGCTGTTGAGCACGGACGACGCGCGCAGAAGCGCGGTGCCGCCGCCCGGGACGATGCCTTCCTCGACCGCGGCGCGGGTGGCGTTCATCGCGTCTTCGACGCGGTCACGCTTTTCCTTCACCTCGATCTCGGTCGCGCCGCCGACGCGGATAACCGCGACGCCGCCCGCGAGCTTCGCCAGACGCTCCTGCAGCTTCTCGCGGTCGTAGTCCGAAGACGTCTCCTCGATCTGCTGGCGGATCTGGCCGCAACGGCCTTGGATGTCGGCCTTCTTGCCGGCGCCGTTCACGATGGTGGTTTCTTCCTTCGTGATCGTGACCTTCTTGGCCTTGCCGAGCATGTCGAGCGTGACGTTCTCGAGCTTGATGCCGAGATCCTCGGAGACGACCTGGCCGCCCGTCAGGATCGCGATGTCCTCGAGCATGGCCTTGCGGCGATCGCCGAAGCCCGGGGCCTTCACGGCCGCGACCTTCAGGCCGCCGCGCAGCTTGT
>JAYPTI010000157.1:0-7052 GCA_038133505.1 Alphaproteobacteria bacterium | reverse complement strand
ACCGGGAGCCGCCTCGGCGCTCACTCTTTACGGCGCGAACGGCAACGGATCGGGTTCCACCCGCGGCGACATTCTTGTCATCGATCCGACGGATGTGAACAACGCGACGACGCTGGGTAACGCGATTTCCGGCGCGGGCATTACCGGCATCGATTTCGATAACGCGGGCGCTTTGTGGGGATCGACGATTTCTGGCGCGGGAAGCACGTCTTCACTCATCCAGATTTCGCCGGTGACCGGGACCACAAACAGCGTCGTGGGCCCGATCCAAACGAATGGCGGCGACGTTCTCGGCTCGGCGATCTCCATCGGCGATCTTGCCTACAACCGCGCGACCGGGACGATGTTCGGCATCACCTCGAACGCATCCGGTGTGGCCGCAGGCGGAGACATCTACACCATCGACCTCGGGTCCGGTCTCGCGACATTCGTCGGATCCACGATCTGGGGCACCAGCGCCGGTCTGGCATTCGACGGCGCCGGCACTCTCTACGCCCTGGGTTTCGACCCGAACGTGGGCGGCGGCACAAACATGCTGTTCACCCTGGACACCTCAGACGCGAGCGAGACCTCGCGCTTGACGGTGAGCCACAACGACTTTCTCTACGACGGTCTCGCGATCAATCCGCTGACCGGCGAGATTTACGCAACCGAGGGTCAGACCGGTAACGTCTTCGCCGTCAACGGAACGAACGACGCGATGACTTTCATCGGCAATCCCACGAACGGCAAGATGTCCGATCTCGCCTTCCGCGTCCTCGAGCCGGGCACGCTGGCGGTTTTCGGCCTCGGTATTGCCGGAATGGCTTTCTACAGGCGGCGACGCGGACGTTCGTCATCCAGGACATTCTCGCCCGCTACGGCCTTTCCTACCCGGGCGACTACGAGCTTGCCGTCGTCGGCGGCGCGCCCACGCGCTGGAAGCTCCTTCAGGAGGGCGGCATCGACGCCTGGCTCCAATCGATCCCGCTCTCCTACATGGCGGAGGACGCAGGATTCTCCAACCTGGGCGCGACGACGGATTTCGTGCCCGACTATCAGTTCACGACCATCAATACCGACGGCGCGTGGGCGCAAGGTCAGCGGGAGGTTGCGGTAACATTTCTCGCGGCGCTGTTGCGGGCGACGCGATGGGTGTTCGACAACCGCGACGGCTGCGCGAAGATCGCGGCCCGCGAAATGAACATCTCCGAGGACTATGCCGGGCGCGCCTGGGACGATTTCACGGGCCGGGGAATCATGCCGGCCGACATGGGGATCAGCGAAGCCGGCATCGTGACGGTCGCGCAGCTGATGAACCGTGGCGGCATGCTCTGCGACGCGCTCGCCGCCGATCCCGCGCCGGCAATCGACGAGAGCTATCTGAAAGACGCGCGAGGGAAAATCTAACGCATCAACAAAACAGCGGCCGATAGTGCCTTCGCGAAACCGGTCGCGACCGATAGGAGAGACCAATGATCGAACGGATGGTACGGAATCTTGCCGGCGTGGCTGTCGCGGCCGCCCTGGCGGCGGGCCCTGCGGCCGCGGCCGAGAAAATCAACGTGGCTGTCGGGCAGCTGGGCCTCTGGGACACGCTCCCGATCGTGTTCGCCGACCGGAACGGCTACTTCAAGGAGGCCGGCCTCGAGGTCAAGTACATCCGGACGCGCGGCGGCGCCGAAACCGCCCAGGCGGTGATCGCCGGAGACAACCAGTTCGGCATGACGATGGGGGTTCTCGCCGCGATCGCCTCATACGCGAAGGGCGCACCGGTCCGCATCGTCTCCTCGGAGATGACGGGCAATCCCGATCTGTTCTGGTTCGTGAAAACCGACAGCAAGCTCAAGACCGTCAAGGATATCGACGGCGCGAAGATGCCCTACTCGCGTCCCGGCTCGGGCACGCACATGGCGATGCTCGCCCTGATGAACCAGATGAAGCTCAAACCGAATCTGGTTTCGGTCGGCGGACCGGGCGGCAGCCGGACCCAGATGATGTCGGGCCAGATGGACGCGGCCTGGTCGGTACCGCCGCTCGGTCTCGATCTGATCCAGAAGGGCGAGGCGCGGATCCTGTTCACCGGCGACATCGTCGAGGAACTCGCGAATGTGTCGACCCGGGTCAACATCGTCCATTCGGATTGGCTCGCGAAGAACCGGGGCACCGCCACGAAGTTCATGCAGGCCTACAAGCGCGCGGTCGACTGGCAGTACGGTGCCGGCAAGGAACAGGCCATCAAGTATCTCGCCGAACGGAACAAGATCCCGCTCGAAAATGCCAAGGCGGCGGCGGAATTCTACAAGCCGAAGAACGTCGCGCTCGAGGTCTCCAATCTCGACAAGGCGGTCGAGCTCGCCGTCCAGTTCAAGCGTATCGCCAAGCCCCTGACGGACGCACAGAAGAAGGAACTCGTCCAGTGGCTATTCTAGGCCGCTAGCGTCGAACCAATACAGGCTTTATCGGCAGGGCTGGTTGGACGACCGTCCTGCCGATATCGCCTCTGCGCCCTCCCCGGCGTTACTCGTCCCTTTCCTGGCCCTTTCCCGGCCCTTTCCCGGCGCGGAAACTCGACTATATATTAGAATAATGATAAAGAACGCGGGAACGTCATGACTGACTACTGGCTGAACAAACTGATCTTCGAATTACAAGGGCCCGACGGCAAGGACCTCTGGACCAATCACCGGGCCGAAACCATCGACCGGTACCCGGTGACGCCGGACGTCAGGAAAGCGCTGATGGAAGACGACATCGGCACGCTGCTTCCGCTCGTGAACCCCTATCTCATGCGGTTCTACCTGCTGATCTCCGGCTTCGACGACGATGCGTCCATAGCGGAACTCAGCCGGTACCAGACGGAAGAAGAAAGGAAGAAGGTCAATGGCTAAGGTCGTCGGCAGTTTCGCCGCGTCGCACGCGCCCAACATCGCGCGTGCCTGGAACGATTTGAAGGACGATACCCGCGACTGGCTGACCACGCGGTACGACGAGCTCGGTCGCCGGGTAAAGGCGCTCGAGCCCGACGTCCTCGTCGTCCATTCCAACGATCACTGGATCAACTTCTTCCTCGACAACATCCCGATGTTTCTCGTCGGGATCGGCGACGAGCATGACCCGCCGCCCGAGCCTTTCATGAAAGGCCTGTTCCCGCAGGAGAACCTGCCCGGACATTCCGGCCTGGCGCGCCATATCCTCGATTTCGCGGTCGGCCACGACTTCGATCCTTCCTATTCGCACCGGGTGAAGATCGACCACGGCATCGGCATTCCGCTTTGGCGGATGGGCTTCGACGACGTGCCGCCCGTCGTCCCGGTGTTCGTGAACCTCGTCGAGAAGCCCTTCCCGACGCCCAAGCGATGCCTCGCCTGGGGCCGCATGATCCGCCAGGCGGTCGAAGCCTATCCGGAGGACCTGCGCGTCGTCGTGATGGGCACGGGCGGGCTGAGCCATTCGATCGGCGAGACGACCATGGGCTGGATCGACGAGAAGTTCGATCATGCCTGCATCGAGCTGTTCAAAAATGCGCCCGACGACGTTCTGGCGTCCGAACTGGACCGCATGCTGATCGAAACGGGCAACGGCGGCGCCGAACTTCGTTCCTGGTCGATCGCGCACGCGGTCGCGGGCGGCGAAGGCTTCGAGATGATCGACTACATTCCGATGCCGGAAACGCTGATTGGCTGCGGTCTTGCAGAATGGAAAATGGCGGCCTGAACGTTCCGCCATTGCCGAACCGCGAAAACGGGAACGATATTCGAAACGGCAAGCGAACCGCTAGCTCGCTTGCCGAAGCCCCGCGCACGAACTAAGTTCCCGAACAATCACACAAGCGTCAGAAGAACGGAGATCCACCCATGGATATGACCGGCGAATACCGGATTCCCGCCCCCCGAGAAAAAGTCTGGGAGGCCCTGAACGACCCGGAAATCCTCGCGAAATGCATTCCGGGCTGTCAGGAACTCAACAAGGATTCCGACACCGAGCTTTCCGCCAGGGTAAAATCGAAAGTCGGCCCCGTGTCCGCCACCTTCACCGGCAAGGTGACGCTGAGCGATATCGACCCGCCGAACGGCTACAAGATTTCGGGCGAAGGCACCGGCGGCGTCGCCGGCTTCGCCAAGGGCGGTGCGGACGTCAAGCTCGCCGCGGACGGCAACGAGACGGTCCTGACCTACACGGCGACGGCGCAGGTCGGCGGCAAGCTCGCCCAGATCGGCTCTCGGCTGATCGACTCCACCGCGAAGAAGATGGCCAACGAGTTCTTCGGCAAGTTCGCCGAGGAGGTCGGCGGCGCCGGCGCTGCGGCCGAACCCGCCTCTGAAGGCAAGGCAAGCGAGGCCCCCGAACCCCAGGTCGGCACGGCAAGCGAAGGCGCGCACGAGGACGAGGGCCCGACGCACGGCTCGACACCTCCGGCGGGAACGGAGCGGCGTCCCGAACCGCAGCCCGCGCAGAGCGGCGGCCTGAGCCCCGCGGTCTGGGTCGGCGGACTTGTTGCGGTGGTCGTGATCGTCCTCGCGCTTCTCGCCTTGTAAACATTGGTTTCGGCGGGAAAATCCCGCCTCTACCCGCTTGACCTCCCTCCGCGCTGGCGGTTTACTGCGAGCGCAAGGGGGGTTCATTCGAACTCGGAAATTTCCGCTTCGGCGCCGTCAGCCAACGGGCCGCAGCGTTGGGAAACAGCCGGTTACGCAAGGTTTCCGGCGACAATAAGGAGGGTCCTATGGCGACAACCACTGTCTCGATGACGGTGAATGGCAAGCAGGTTTCGGCGGACGTCGAGAACCGCACGCTTCTGGTTCAGTACCTGCGCGAGAGTCTCGGCCTCACCGGCACGCATGTCGGTTGCGATACCAGCCAGTGCGGCGCCTGCACGGTCCACGTGAACGGGCTGCCCATCAAGTCCTGCACGATGCTCGCCCGCCAGGCGGAAGGTGCGGAAGTGACGACGATCGAAGGGCTTGCCGACGGCGACAAACTGCACCCGATGCAGGAAGCCTTCCGCGAGAACCACGCCCTGCAGTGCGGCTTCTGCACGCCTGGCATGGTGATGAGCGCGATCGGCATCGTTGAGCGCAACAAGAGCAGCCTCGACGAGAAGACGGTGCGTCACGAGCTCGAAGGTAACTTCTGCCGCTGCACCGGCTACCACAACATCGTGAAAGCGATCCTGGCGGCTCACAAGGAAATGACCGCCTGAGCGGCAGCCGAACAAAACATCGTCCGGGAAACGGATGACGGCTGCGAAAAGCCTTTAGGGAGGCGACAATGCCAGACGGAGCAATCGGCGCCCCGATCAAACGGCGGGAAGACCAGCGTTTTCTCACCGGCGAGGGGCGGTATGTCGACGATCTGAACCGGCCGGGCCAGACCTATGCCTGGTTCCTCCGGTCCTCCGTTGCGCACGCCACCATCAAGGGCGTCGACACCTCCAAGGCCGAGGCGGCTCCCGGCGTGGTCAAAATCCTGACCGGCGCAGACTGGGCTGCCGACGGAGTCGGCGGACTTCCCTGCGGATGGCAGGTCATCGGCAAGAACGAGACCCCGATGCACGAGCCGCCGCACCCGGCACTCGTCGCCGACAAGGTCCGCCACGTGGGCGACAATATCGCCGTTGTCATCGCCGAGACCCGGGCCCAGGCCCGCGACGCGGCGGAGCTGATCGACGTCGATCTCGATATCCTGCCGGCGGTCGTCACCATGGAACAGGCGGTCGCCGACGGCGCGCCCCTCCTCCACGACGGGGTCGACAACAACATCTGCTACGACTGGGAGCTCGGCGACAAGGCCGTGGTGGACGAGGCGTTCTCCAAGGCCGCGCACGTCACCACGCTCGAACTCGTCAACAACCGTCTCGTCGCCAACCCGATCGAGCCGCGCGCCGCGCTCGCCGAATACGACAAGGCGGACGACCGCTACACGCTCTACACCACCAGCCAGAATCCGCACGTGATCCGCCTGCTGATGGGCGCGTTCGTGCTGTCGATCCCGGAGCACAAGCTCCGCGTCGTCGCGCCGGACGTCGGCGGCGGCTTCGGCTCCAAGATCTATCATTACGCCGAGGAAGCCGTCCTCACCTGGGCATCCAAGAAGGTGAAACGCCCGATCAAGTGGACGGCGGACCGTTCGGACAGCTTCATGACCGACGCGCAGGGCCGCGACCACGTGACCACGGGCGAGCTCGCGCTCGACGCCGACGGCCGCTTCCTCGCGCTCCGGGTCCACACGGACGCCAACATGGGCGGCTATCTGTCGACGTTCGCGCCGGCTATTCCGACCTATCTGTACGCGACGCTCCTCGCCGGGCTCTACAAGACGCCCGTGATCTATTGCGGGGTCCGCGCGATCTTCACCAACACCGTGCCCGTCGACGCCTATCGAGGCGCCGGCCGCCCGGAAGCCTGCTATCTGATCGAGCGGCTTGTCGAACAGGCAGCGCGCGAAACCGGCCTCGACAAGACCGAGATCCGCCGCCGCAACTTCATCGCGGCCGCCGACATGCCCTATCAGACCCCGGTCGCGCTCGAATACGACTCCGGCGACTTCATCAAAAACCTCGAAGACGGGCTGAAGGCGGCCGACTATGATGATTTCGCCGCCCGGCGCGCGGCCTCCGAAAAGAACGGAAAACTGAGAGGTATCGGCCTCGCGACCTACATCGAGGCCTGCGGGATCGCGCCCTCCGCCGTCGCCGGCGCGCTCGGCGCACGTGCTGGCCTGTTCGAATCCGCCGAGGTGCGCGTACATCCCACCGGCTCGGTAACGGTCTTTACCGGCGCGCACCAGCACGGACAGGGCCACGAGACGACCTTCGCACAGCTCGTCGCCGACGGTCTCGGCGTGCCGGTCGAGAACGTCGAGGTCGTCCACGGCGACACCGACCGTATCCAGTTCGGCATGGGTACCTACGGCTCGCGATCCCTCGCGGTCGGCGGCTCGGCCATCGTCAAGGCGATGGACAAGGTCATCGATAAGGGCAAGAAGATCGCAGCGCATCTCTTGGAAGCATCTGCCGACGATATCGAATTCGACGCCGGCACGTTCCGCGTCTCGGGCACCGACAAGGAACT
>JAYPTI010000156.1:2232-7340 GCA_038133505.1 Alphaproteobacteria bacterium | reverse complement strand
ATGGCGCCGAGCCCGCCGATCATGATGCCGAGACTGCCGAAATGGGCGAAGCCGCACATCGCGTAGGTCATGATCAGGCGCGAGCGTTCGCTGAGCGCTTCAGCCGGCAGTTTCGACAGCTCCAGATACGCCAGCAGTTCGTTCAGGATCACTTTGATGCCGAGGAGCTGGCCGGCCGTCGCTGCTTCCGCCCAGGGGACGCCGATCAGCCAGACGACCGGCGCCATTGCCCAGCCGAGAATTCGCTGCAGGGTCAGCGGGCCGCCGAAGACGTCAGGCGCCAGCCCGAGGATCGAGTTCGCCAGCGCAACCAGCGCGACGAGAACGATCAGCATGCCGATGATGTATCCGAGCAGCCGTAAACCGTCGATCGTCCCCGACGTGATCGCATCCATCGAATTGTCGTAGAGCTTCTCGACTTCGACCGAACCTGACGTCTCCGTCCCCTTGGTCGGCACCATCAGCCGGGCGATCATGATCGCGGCCGGGGCGCTTATCAGCGATGCCGTCAGCAGATGGCCGGCCGCATCGGGGATCGCGTTCGCGAGGAAGGTCGCGTAGAGCGCGTACATCGTGCCCGCGATCGTCGCCATCCCCGCCGTCATGACGATGAAGAGCTCCGACCGGCTGATCCGGTTCATGTAGGGCTTGATCAGCAGCGGCGCCTCGACCATCCCGACGAAGACGTTCGCCGCCGTCGCGAAGCTGGACGCGCCGCTGATGCCCAGCGCCTTTCCGAGCGCCCAGGCGAACCCGCGCACGATCCACGGCAGCACGCGCCAGTGATACAGCAGCGCCGACAACGCGCTCATCAGCAGGACGAGCGGCAGTACCCGGGTCGCCAGGATGAAGGCGGCGCCCGGATAGGGCTCCTTGAACGGCAGCGGGCCGCCGCCGAGGAACCCGAAGACCAGGGACGTGCCCGCCTCCGTCGCCTTCTGAAGCGCGAGCACGCCGTCATTCAGCCAGGCGAACAGGACATGCGAACCCGGCAGTTTCAGGAGGACGAGGGCCACCGCAATCTGCACCGCCAGTCCGGCGACGACGACCCGCCAGGAGAAGGCCCGGCGGTTCTCGCTGACCGCCCACGCAAGCAGGATCAATGCGATCAGGCCGAGTACGGGCTGAAAAGCCGCCATGACAATCTCCGATCTCATTAACGGTGGCTAAACGTCGATCAGAGATGATAACGCGACCGGGACGGAATCGTCCGCAGCATCGATTTGTTCAATAGTTTCGGTGATATGCACCGCGTCATTGAGTTTCTGAAAGAGATCGAAAGAGGCGCCGGAAATGCGCCTCAGGAGCTGCTCGACCGCATCCTGCGCGAATGCCGACGGCTGACCGGGGCGGAGGCTGCCACGATTTACCGCGTGCGCGAAGCCGACGACGCACCGTTTCTCGAGCCGATGAGCCTTCAGAACGACCTAATCGAGCTGGAGCCGATGGAATTCGTCGTGGCGATGGACGAGACCTCGATCGCGGGATACGTCGCGCTCACCGGGCAGGCCGTCCTGATCGACGACGCCTACGCCATTCCGTCCGGACGCCCGTTCATCTTCAACGCGTCGTTCGACGTCGCCACCGGGTACCGGACGGGCTCGGTCGCCTGCATCGCTCTCCGGCGGAGCCAGGGAGATGTCTGCGCCGTCGTTCAGCTCATCAACAGCCGCGATCCGGCCGGCGCCGCCGTCCCGTTCGCGGCCGACGAGATCGAGATCATCGAGGCCGCGGGCCTCATCGTCAGCAGCGCGATCGAACGCGCCGAGATGCTCGAACGGCTCGAGCGTCAGAACCGGGAGCTCACCCGCCAGTTCGCGACTATCGAAGCGCTGCAGCACGAGACCGAAACCGCGTTGACGAATGCCCGGAAATCCGACCGGGCGAAGGCCGAACTCCTCAACTGCATCGGCCACGAATTGCGCACGCCGCTCAATTCGATCATCGGCTTTTCGGAGCTGTTGAAGAACGAGGGGTTCGGGCCGCTGGGCCATCCCAGTTACGCGGCATTCGCCACCGACATCGCGGCAGGCGGCCACCAGCTGCTCCGGATCGTCAACGATATCCTCGCGATCGTCCGCGCCGACAGCAACGTCCGGAAGCTGCGCGACGACGGCCGCGCGGCATACGGCTGCGTCGAGGACACGGCCCGCGCCTTCTTCGAAACCGCGGCGGAGGCGAACCTCGTCCTTGCCGCCGAAATCGCAGAAGAACCCGCTTCGTGCGCGGTCGACCGCACCGCCCTCCAGACGGCCCTCGAGCGCCTGATCGACAATGCCATCAAGTTCACGCCCGCCGGCGGGGAAATCGTCGTCACCGTCGGCCCGACCGAAGAAGGCGGACTCGCGATCGAGGTTCGGGACACCGGCATCGGCATGACGGATGCCGAAATCGAGGTCGCATTCACGCCGTTCGGCCAGATCGACTCGTCGCTCGGCCGCGAATACGAAGGCGCGGGCCTCGGCCTGACGCTGGCCGCCGCAATCGCGCGCGGCATGAACGGCGACCTGACGATCACATCCCAACCCGGAGAGGGCACGGCGGTCCGCCTTTCGTTTCCGCCGTCAAACGCCGATTTGCGCAACCTACCGTCCGAACGCGACGAGCCGAAGTCGGCTACATCCTGAAGACGCCGAATTTCGTCTCCGGAATGGGCGCATTGAGCGCCGCCGACAGCGACAGCGCGAGCACCATCCGCGTCTCGGCCGGCTCGATGATCCCGTCGTCCCAGAGGCGCGCCGTCGCATAGTACGGGTGCCCTTCGGTCTCGTATTTGTCCCGGATCGGCGCCTTGAAGGCCTCTTCCTCCGCAGCCGGCCACGTTTCGCCCTTCGCTTCTATGCCGTCGCGGCGCACCGTCGCCAGCACGCTCGCGGCCTGCTCGCCGCCCATCACCGAAATCCGGGCGTTCGGCCACATGAACAGGAATCGTGGATCGTAGGCGCGCCCGCACATGCCGTAGTTCCCCGCGCCGAACGAGCCGCCGACGATGACGGTAATCTTCGGAACCTGCGCGCAGGCGACCGCGGTGACGAGCTTCGCGCCGTCCTTGGCGATACCGCCCGCCTCGTATTTCTGCCCGACCATGAAGCCTGTGATGTTCTGCAGGAAGATCAGCGGAATTTTCCGCTGGCAGCACAGCTCGATGAAATGCGCGCCCTTGAGGGCGGACTCCGAGAACAGGATGCCGTTGTTGCCGAGAACGCCGACCGGCATGCCGTGGATGCGGGCAAAGCCGCAGACCAGCGTGGGTCCGTAGAGCGCCTTGAACTCGTCGAAGTCCGACCCGTCGACGATCCGGGCGATCACCTCGCGGATTTCGAACGGCGAGCGCATTTTGGCCGGCACGATGCCGTTCAGCTCCTCGGGGTCGTAGGCCGGCTCTTCGAAATCCTTGGATGCCCGGGGCGGCATCTCGCCGGCACCAAGATTGCGGACGGCGCGCCGGACGATCGCGAGCGCTTCGCCGTCGCTGGCCGCCATGTGGTCGGCGACGCCGGAGACGCGCGTATGAACGTCGGCCCCGCCGAGATCCTCCGCGGTCACTTCCTCGCCGGTCGCGGCCTTCACCAGCGGCGGGCCGCCGAGAAAGATCGTTCCCTGCCCCTTCACGATCACGCTCTCGTCCGACATCGCCGGCACGTACGCGCCGCCCGCCGTGCACGAGCCCATTACGGCGGCGATCTGCGGAATCCCTGCCGCCGACATGGTCGCCTGGTTGTAGAAGATGCGCCCGAAATGCTCCCGGTCGGGAAACACCTCGTCCTGGTTGGGCAGGTTCGCGCCGCCGGAATCGACGAGATAGATGCAAGGCAGGCGGTTGGCCCGCGCGATTTCCTGGGCGCGGAGATGCTTCTTCACCGTCAGCGGATAGTAGGTGCCGCCCTTCACCGTCGCATCGTTGGCGACGACGACGCACTCGCGCCCCTCGATGCGCCCTATGCCGGTGACGATGCCGGCCGCCGGCACGTCGTCGTCGTAGACGCCGCGCGCCGCCAGCGGCGACAACTCGAGAAACGGCGAGCCGGGATCGAGCAGCGCGTCGATGCGGTCCCGGACGAGCAGTTTTCCCCGCCCGACATGGCGCTCCCGCGCAGCGTCGCCGCCGCCGAGCGCAGCCTCACCGGTCTCGCGCCGCAGGTCGTCGATCGCCTCACGCATCGCTGCATCGTTCTCACGGAACGCGGTCGATGCCGGATCGGCTGATGTGGTGAGACGGGGCATTTCGCTCTCCGGTTTCTGGTCCCGAAATATAGCCGAATGCCGGCGATACTGAACCTCGGGCTCGTTCGGCCCCGTCAGCCGCCATGCGGCCGGATATCGAACTCGAGAACGTCAGCGCGGCCGAGAAGATCGGACGAGAGGGTAGCGATATCACGCTCGCGGGTCGTCCTAATCACGGTTTCGTATTCGAATTCGTGCCCGCCGTTCACCAGACGGTAGCTGAGATTCGGGATCGAGAAGCCGTGGGTCGTCAGCATTTCCCGCAGATCGTCTTCGGAAAGAATCTTGTCGCGTTCGAAGCGGATCGTCAGGAGCGAGAACGACTGCGAGGGCATGGTGCTTTCGAGCAGTCTGAAGCACGCCAGAATGCCGAGCGTCAGGACGGTTCCCAGCGTCGCCGGAAAATAGAATCCGACGCCGAACAGGATGCCGAGCGCCGCGGTGACCCAGATGGATGCCGCCGTCGTCAGGCCGCGAACCGTCAGCCCTTCCTTGAAGATCACGCCGGCCCCGAGGAAGCCGATGCCGGTCATGATGCCCTGCGCCATGCGGGTGGGATCGATGCGGACCGCCTCCAGCGGCGTGCCCCCGAACCACCGCATCTGGTAGATCGCGACCAGCATGAGCAACGCCGACGACAGGCTGACCAGCGCGTGCGTCCTGAAACCGGCAGGACGGCCGTGATAGGACCGCTCCAGCCCGATCAGGCTT
Source organism: Alphaproteobacteria bacterium (assembly GCA_038133505.1). Lineage (GTDB taxonomy): Bacteria > Pseudomonadota > Alphaproteobacteria > MPNO01 > UBA830 > JAYQUR01. The sequence goes on along the minus strand of JAYPTI010000156.1, from coordinate 2,405 downwards.
CCTGCAACCAGCGCGCTCGCGAGGGCCAGCGCGATATCCGTATATTCCGGCGTCATCGTTATCCATCGTCCCGGTCGGGCGCCGTAGGGCCGCCCCCCCGGAATATATTTAGTAACGGCAGAACAAAACCAAAAAAACACTATCACCAACAGCAGAAACGCCGGCGGGAACCC
>JAYPTI010000156.1:0-2222 GCA_038133505.1 Alphaproteobacteria bacterium | reverse complement strand
ATCCATCGTCCCGGTCGGGCGCCTTCGGCGCGCCCGCCGGGATTCTATTTCGAAACGGCCGACTCACTCCTCAGAATCTCGATCCCGTCCAGCGGAACGGCGGTATTCAACCCGCCGGTGTCGCCGTGAGGATCTGATAGAGGATGCAGAGTATCGACAGCCACCCGCCGGCGAACGTCAGCGTCCGTCCGAACGGCACGCTCAGGATGTAGAGGAAATAATGCGCGAGGCGGAGCCAGAAGAACGCGACGGCCGCCGCGGCGGTCGCCGCGTTCGCGACGCCTGCGAGATGCGCAACGATGACCACGGCCGCGAACGGGGCCAGGTTCTCGATCGCGTTCGCGTGCGCCTTCTTCGCGCGCGCAGCCCAATCCGGCAGCGCGGTCCCGTCGGCCCGATAGGTGAGCGCCGGCATCAGACCGACGTTCGCGATATGGGCGAGAATGTACGGCATCCACATGAGAACGGTGATGCCCGCGGTCAGCGCCAGCATCCTGAGATCGGTGGTCATCGGATTTCTCCCGGTTCTGGTGGGCAGGACCGGGAGAAGGTTGCACGGCGGGCGAGTCGGCTCAATCGTGACGTCGCCCGCACCGGACGCTCAGGCGGCGGCGGTTGCCCTCGGTTCGAACGGCGCGACGTGGAGCGCGCCGTCGCCTGCGATCACGAGGCTGGATTCGGGGACTTCGTGCCAGTGGCCGGCATCCTCGTCGGTGGGCTCCGACATGATGACGATCGAATCCTTCATGCCCGCCACGCCCACGCCGTAGAACAGGCTCGGGGAATGCGCATCCGAGGACCAGCGGATCGCGACCAGCGTTTCGCCGTCCGTCGCGATCGCGGCAAAGCGGAACGGCTCGGCAATTCCGTGCCGCGCCATTTCGGCCATGACCGTCTCGACGGTCTTTCGGTACGCCCCGGCGGGATCGTCCTCCAGCCCGTTCGCGAGCAGAAGGTAGAAAAGCGTCTCGCTGTCCGTGGTGCCGCGCTTCTCTTGGTACAGCGTGTCGGGAATCCGGAGGTCCAGCTCGCGCCGGACACGGGCGAAGTCGCCGATGGCCCCGTTGTGCATGAACAGCCACTTGTCGTGCCGGAACGGGTGGCAGTTCGGCCGCGAGGTCACGCTACCTCCCGTCGCCGCGCGGACGTGCGCGAAGAACGTCCCGGCCCGCGTCTGTTCGGCCACTTCCCTGAGGTTCTCGTCGTTCCAGGCCGGCAGGACGTCGCGGTACAGGCCCGGCAGATCGCGATCGCCGTACCAGCCGATCCCGAAGCCATCGCCGTTGGTCACGACGTTCGACCAGCGCGCGTTCAGGCTCTGGCGGACGAGCGAGTTGTCCGCCTTGAACAACACCGTATCGAGGAAGATCGGCGGTCCGGAATAGGCCATCCATCTGCACATGGAACGGGCTTTCTATTGAGACGGGCGCATCGGCGCACGGTCGACACTAGCGGGCGGATTATTTCCCATTCCTGAAGACAGGGAAATATTTTAGCCCGCCTTCATTTCGCGCTTGCGCGGGACGAAAAAATACGTGAAACGGAATTTCGCGCATGCTGTCCAGCGCCGGATCGACGATCCGAAATCCCAGCAACGACCGGAGGGCAGCCCGGCACCGTTCAGGACATATGCGGATGATGTCAATTCGCTGCTACCTGGCCCCGTCCGAAATCGAGGGATTGGGCGTTTTTGCTGCCGTCCCCGTCAGGAAAGGCCAGGAAATCTGGCGCTACAATCCCGACTTCGACCTGTCCTACCCGATTACCCGGATCTCCGAAGCGCCGGAGCATATCCGGGAGTTCATGGAGCGATACACCTACGTCAACCCGTTCGATCCGACGATGGTCATTCTGGATGCCGACGAAGCGCGCTTCATGAACCACTCGAACGACCCGAACGTCGACTTTGCGTCGGACGTGTGCGGACGGGCGGCGCGCGATATCGCGGTAGGCGAGGAGCTAACCTGCGACTATGCCTGTTTCACGGTTGGCGAGATCGTCTTCCAGGCCCCCCGCCACCGAACGGCGTCGGCGATCGTCGAGGCGAACGGCACGGCCCATCCCGCCCTCTGAGATCAACCCGTCTCGCCGAACAGTTCCCGCCCGATCAGCATGCGGCGGATCTCGGACGTGCCTGCGCCGATCTCGTAGAGCTTCGCGTCGCGCAGCAGCCGACCGGTCGGATAGTCGTTGATGTAGCCGTTCCCGCCGAGGATCTGGAC
>JAYPTI010000155.1:0-7415 GCA_038133505.1 Alphaproteobacteria bacterium | reverse complement strand
GCGAACAACATGCCGAATATCGCCAAGGACTGGGCAGCGGACCTGGACAAGAAGGGGCTGCCGGGCACCAAGCTCCTGCAGGCCTATATGGACAAGATGCGGGCGGCCAAGCAGCCGATCCTGCGTCAGTGGGACAAGGAATAATCTTTCTTGTCCGAACCAGGTAAGTCAGAGGACAGGGCGGGGCGCCGGGAAGGCGCCCCGCTTCGCCTGTTCGGCGGGGTCGTCAGCGGCATGAACGCCGAGATGATCGAGATTTCGATCATCGGCATCGTTTTCATGCAGCTTGCGGATTCGCTCAGGCGCAGCGTCCTGACGCGGTCCGACGGGCTGTTCAACCAGGTCATGCTGCGCCGGCCCGCCATTGCGCATGTCATGGGGATCGTCACCCAGATTCTGGGCGCGGCCTTCATGATCATTATCCTGCTTGGCAGCATCCCCTATCTCGGGGAGTCCTGGAAAAAGAATTACTATATCGGCGTCGAAGGCATGTTCACGGCGCCCGTCTGGCCTATCGCGCTGATCATCGTGGTCGGGGTGTTCGTAACCATGGTCCAGTTTCTCGTGCTGCTGGCCGGCCATGTCCGGGCCATGCGCGCGCCGCATTCGCCCGACAGCGGAAGCGAGGCGTCATGATCGGCGTCGAGGTCGGAATCGCGTCGGTTCTCCTGATCCTTGTCCTGATCTATACGGGCATTCATGTCGCGGTGGCGCTGGGGCTGGTTTCCTTCATCGGGGTCTGGATCTATCGCGGCAACATCGATGACACGATCGCGCACGAGGTCTTCGCGAACGTACCGCTGTTCGCACTGATGGGGATCGTTTCCAGCGAAATCGGTCTCGGCGCCGACGTCTACAAGGTGGCGGACCAGATGTTCCGCCGGGTGCGCGCCGGCCTGGGCATGGCGACGGTCGCGGCAAACGCGCTGTTTGCCTCCATAACCGGGTCTTCGATCGCATCGGCGTCCGTGTTTACCCGGATCGCCGTCCCCGAAATGCGCCGGTTCGGCTATTCGCGGCCGTTTTCGGTCGGCGTCGTGGCGGGTAGTTCCGTCCTCGGCATGCTGATTCCGCCGTCGGCGATGCTGATCATCTTCGCCATCGTCGCCGAACGGTCCGTGGGAGACATGTTCATCGCCGGTTTTATTCCCGGCGTCCTGCTGGCGACAGCCTTCATCCTCGGCATCCTTGTGATGTCCTATGTCAGGCCGTCCTTTATCGGCGAATCGCTCACGCGCTCCGAAGAAGAAGCGCCGCCCGAAATGAGCACACGGGAAATTGTCATGCTTCTGCTGCCGGTCGCGGGGTTGGTCGTCGTCGTGCTGGGAGGCATCTATTCGGGCTGGTTCTCGCCGGAGGAAGCCGGCGCCGCCGGATCCGCCGGCGCGCTCGCCATCGGACTGGCCAAGCGGCGCCTGACCTGGCGGGGGTTGTGGCGCGTGCTGGTTGAAACCGGCCACATCACGGCCGCGATCCTGTTCCTGATCATCTCGGCCTCGATGTACAGCCGCATGCTTGGAGTGGCAGCGCTTCCGACCTTGTTCAGCGAATGGCTGACGAGCATGGATCTGGGGCTGACCGGGTTGATGGTGATCTACGTCATCCTGATGGTAGCGCTCGGCACCATCATCGAGACCGCGTCGATCATCCTGATCGTGGTGCCGCTGTTCCTCGTCCCGGTTCTGGCGCAGGGCGGCGATCTGGTCTGGTTCGGCATCGTGACCGTGATCGGAGCCGAGATCGGCCTGCTGACGCCGCCGCTCGGTATATCCTGCTTCACCATCAAGAGCACCATTCGCGATCCGTCGATCACGCTCGGCCATATTTTCACCGGCGCGTTCCCGTTCGCGTTCATCATGCTTCTGGTGCTGATCCTGATCGTCGTGTTCCCGTGGATCAGTCTGGCGCTGGTGTGACGGGATGTGCGGGCCGGTCTTAGACCGGCCCCTACAACAGGTAACGGCCGTCTCGTAGGGGCGGGTCTAAGACCCGCCCGTTTCGATTGCCTACGCCGCCTCGATGATGTGCATGCCGCGCAACCGGTCGATCGTATAGATCAGGCCGCGGTCGTCGACCGTAATGTCGTTGGTGCACAGGCGATCGCAGCCCGGCTGCGGGTCGGGCTTGAAGTGGCCGACTTCCCTGGGCGCGTGCGGATTGGCGATATCGATCATGCGCACGCCTTCGGCGAACCAGGCGAACGGTATGACGGTGCTGGTGACGATCTCGCTGGGCTGGTGGCAGCCGGACATCGGCTGTGCGGGCGTGCCGTCGTAGCCGAGGCCCTCGACCTGCCATGACGAGACCGGGATCGGATTGGTCTCGTCGGTGATGTCGAACACCCACATGAAGGCCGGCGCGTGGGGGCGCAGCTTGGCGACGTCCTCGTCGGCGACGATCAGATGCCGGTGGCCGTCGATCTCGAACGGGATCGGCAGCGCCGTGTGCGTCGGGTGCGGGAAGGTCGGCCCCGTGTTGTAGGACGAGATCGTCTTCGGGTTCGACAGATCGTCGATGTCGAGGATGAAGAACCCGTGGTGCCAGTAGCTCATGTAGAGCCGGTTGCCCATGCGCAGCGGATGGTGGCAGCGCGGCTCGGGCCCGTCGCCCCACGGATATTCCTCGCCGCCGTCTTCCCACTGGCCCGGGATCCACCACTTGCAGACTTCGACCGGGTTGGCCGGGTCCTGCAGGTCGAGGACGACCATGATCGGGCCGCGATAGCCCTCGTAGGTCGACGAGAAGTACATGTAGCGGCCGTCGAAATCGAAGCGGTGGACGCCGCGGCCGACCGTGTCCCATGTGGTGATCAGCTTCGGGTTCGTCTTGTCGGAGATGTCGTAGATCCCGACGCCGGTGTGGAAGTCGGCCGGCTTGCCGGGGCCGATCAGCTCGTGGTTGCGCACCAGGATATCGCCCTGGGCGTGCACCTTGTGGGAGTGCGTGCCTTCCGGCATCTCGATGTGCGACAGGAGCTTGGGGTTCTTGGGGTCGGCGACGTCGACGATCGACGTGCCGTACGGGTTGGCCATATGGCCGATATAGGCGGTCGTCCCGTCGATGCGGACCTGTCCGCCGCCCGCACAATCGAAATATCCGACTTCCTTCAAACCTTCGGCGCTTGCCATGCTGTCATCCCTTTCGGCGTTTCTTGGGGAACGGGTCTGGGCCCGTCCCGGTCAGACGTAATCTCAAACGTAGTCCCGGTAGCGCTCCTTGCAGACGGTCACGACCTCGTCGGGGTCGCGGCGCCACCAGTTGCGTTCGGAGAATATCTCAACTTCGTTGTAGCCGCGATAGCCCGCCGCTTCGACCCAGCCGCGAATACGCGGAATGTCGATAACTCCGTCGCCCATCATGCCGCGGTCCCAGACCAGATCGACGGTCGGCACCAGCCAGTCGCAGACGTGGAAGCCGAGAATGCGATCCGCCGCGCGTTCGATCTGCGCTTCGAGCTTCGGGTCCCACCAGACGTGATAGCAATCGACGGCGACGCCGATGCCGCCCGCCCGGTCCGGATCGAGCGCGTCGCACAGATCGAGCGCATGCTCCAGCGTGTTGATGCAGGCGCGGTCGGCCGCCGTCATCGGGTGCAGCGGCTCTATCGCGACCGGAACGCCCGCGTCCCGCGCATGACCGAGCATCGCGCCGAGCCCGTCCTCGATCTGCCGCCACGCGAGTTTCAGGTCCTTGGAGCCGTCCGGCAGCCCGCCGCACACCATGATCAGGCAGGCCGCGCCGATGGCGGCGGCTTCGTCGATGGCGCGGAGGTTGTCGTCTATCGCGGCTCGCAGGCCCGCCGCGTCGTTAGCGGGAAATCCGCCGCCGCGGCACAGGCCGGTAACGTACATGCCGTGATCCGCAAGAAGCTTGGCGGCGTCGTCCACGCCGCATTCGGCAAGCTTGTCGCGCCATACCGAGATGCCGCCGATGTCGTGGCGCGCATAGCCCTCGACCGCCTCGCGCAGCGTCCACTGCTTCATCGTCGTCGCCTGGTTGATGGCGATCTTTTCGAGGTTCGCCATTCTCAGACGCCGATGCCGTGGACCGCCATCACGCGGCTCATCCGCGCGGCCGCCGTTTCGGGGTCGCGCAGCAGGCCGGCCTTGTCGGCGAGTCGGAAGATGTCGGCGAGATGGGAGATGGAGCGCGTCGACTGCTGGCCGCCGACCATCACGAAATGGTCCTGATGGCCGTTGAGATAGGCCATGAAGACGACGCCGGTCTTGTAGAAGCGGGTGGGCGCCTTGAAGATGTGGCGCGACAGCGGCACCGTCGGGGCGAAGATGTCGTGGAATTCCTCCGGCCGGTTGCCGGCGAGCGCGGTCAGTGCCGCCGAGGCTGCAGGCGCGATCGCGTCGAAGATGCCGAGCAACGCATCCGAATAGCCTTCCCCATCGCCCGCGATCAGCTCCGCGTAGTTGAAATCGTCGCCCGTATACATGCGCACGCCGTCGGGCAGACCGCGGCGCATCCGGATTTCCTTGTCCTTGTCCAGGAGCGAGATCTTGATGCCGTCGACCTTGGCGGCGTTGCGCGCGAGCACATCGAGGCAGACATCCATCGCCGCGTGGTGGTCGCCGTGGCCCCAGTAGCCCTTCAGCGCCGGGTCGAACATCTCGCCCAGCCAGTGCACGATGGCGGGCTCCTTCACCTGGCCGAGAATGCGGTCGTAGACGATCCCGTAGTCGTCCGGCGATTTCGCGCAGTCCGCGAGCGCCCGGCTCGCCATCAGGATGATCCGCCCGCCGCACGCCTCGACGGCCGCGCACTGTTCCTCGTAGGCGCGGATGACGTCGTCCAGCGAGAGGCCGGGGGAGGGCGCGAGGTGATCGGTGCCCGCGCCCGAGGCCACCACTGCGCCCGGCACGTCGCGCGACGCGTCGACGCTGCGCCGGATCAGCTCCAGCGACGTCGGCCAATCCATCCCCATGCCGCGCTGGGCGGTATCCATCGCTTCCGCCACACCGAGGCCGAGCGACCACAGATGGCGCCGGAACGCGATCGTGCGGTCCCAGTCGACGTCGCAGTCGATCCAGGGGTCGTTGTCGGCGGCTGCGTCCGGGACCACATGGGCCGCCGCATAGGCGATCCGGTTGAACGGCCGGTCGGCGCGTTCCGGGAAGTCGCGGGGCGGAGAGGTCTCGAATTTTTCGAGGCCGCCGCCGGAAACGGGGAGATCGAGGCTCGGCATCGGCCTATTCCGGAAGTTCTTCGATGTCGATCCAGCGCCGCTCGTTCCAGCTCTTCATCGCAGCTTCCGCGAGCTGGACGCCCTTTGCGCCTTCGCGCAGGTTCCAGTGAAACGGCGTGTTCTCGTAGAGGCTCCGGATGAACATCTCCCATTCCGACTTGAAGCCGTTGTCGAATGTCATGTCGGCGCCGTACTCGTTCCACGTGCCGAAAAAGTCGATGGTCTGCGGCTCGTCCGGGTTCCACGCCGGCGACGGCGTCGCCGGGCGGTCCTGCACGAAGCATTTCGTCAGGCCCGACACCGCGGCGCCATGCGTGCCGTCGGCGTGGAAGGTGACGAGGTCGTCCTTGCGGACCCGCGTGCACCACGACGCGAAGATCTGCGCCACCGCGCCGTCGCCGATCTCTACCAGCGCGTAGGACGCGTCGTCGGCATCGGCGTCATACGGCTCGTCGTTCTCGTCCCAGCGCTTGTCGATGTTGACGCGGCCGAGGCAGCTCACGCTTTTCACCGGACCGAACGTGTTGTCCAGCACGTAGCGCCAGTGCGGCATCATGTCGAGGATGATGCCGCCGCCGTCGGCCTTGCGGTAATTCCAGCTCGGCCGTTGGGCCGCTTTCCAGTCGCCTTCGAACACCCAGTAGCCGAAGTCGATCTTCACCGACAGCAGGCGGCCGAAGAAGCCGTCGTCCATCAGTTTCTTCATCTTCTGCAAGCCGGGCAGGAATATCTTGTCCTGCACGACTCCGTGGCGGATGCCTGCCTTCTTGGCCCGCAGATAGACGTCGAGCGCATCCTCGAGCGTGCCGGCGGAGGGCTTTTCGCAATAGATGTCCTTGCCCGCGTCGATGGCCTTCCGCAGCAGGTCGGCGCGAAGGTTGGTGCTGGCGGAATCGAAGAACAGCGTGTCGTTCGGATCGGCGATGGCGGCGTCCAGGTCCGTCGTCCAGCGCTCGATCCCGTGCGCCCTGGCGAGGCCCTCGACCTTGTCGCGATTGCGGCCGACGAGGATCGGGTCGGGCATCACGCGGTCGCCGTTGGCGAGTTCGACGCCCCCCTGTTCCATGATTGCGAGCACGGATCTGATCAGGTGCTGGTTTGTCCCCATTCGGCCCGTGACGCCGTTCATGGTGATGCCGAGACGGTGTTCGGCCATCCGCGTTCTCCCTTGTGCTTATTGATTTCCGACGGCGGAAGTCGGCGACAGTAGGGCACGCGGAAGACGGGCTGTAAAGCGGGCGGGGGAAGGGAGCGGGCCGCCGCAGACGGCAGGCTGAGGGCCGGAATCAGTTGATGCGGACCTGGATGTCCTTGAACAGGATATCGTTGAAATCGGCGTCGCCGATCACTTCCTTGACGCGGTGGCGGAGCATGGCGCGGAGATACTGCAGGCGGCCGCTGTTATTCAGGTCTTCGGGGTCCATTTCCTGAAGATGGGTGATCACGGCTTCCATGACCGGCGCGAGGTTCTCCTCGATGTTACGGACATGCTCCGGCCGGTAGAGCTCCATCTGGAGCGACATCTGCAGGGAGTAGTTCCGCCCGTTCATCGTGAAGTTCGTCATGATTGTCGGAAGGTCGTACCGGAACATCGCGGACGACGAACCGGCTTCGTAGTCCGACTTGTAGTCGTGGGAATGCTTCAGGAAAAGCAGGCCGGCGGCGACGATAATCATCAGGCAGACGACGATGCCCGCGATTCCCATCAGGAGGTAGTTGCCGCCATCCTCCTCGTCTTCATCGTAGTAGTCGTCGTCGTCGAAATAATCGTCATCGGGCTCCGACGAGGGCTCCGGCATCTTGCTGCCCGAGCGCGTCCGGAGAAAGATCGTTTTGTCGACGAACTTGTTTTCCAGATAGTCGTAGTGTTCCTGCGTGATCTTCACGCCTTCGTGCCGGTCGCTGTCGACCAGCTTCTTCGCTTCGCGGCGTGCCTGGTCGGCGCTTTCCATACGGGCGACGCTGACCCAGCCCATCTTGGGGGACAGCACCATCACGTCGAATGTGAAATTGCCTTCCAAAGCGGATTGCACCCGGAACCGGTTGAACGCCCGTCTTTGTAGGGGACACCGCTTAAAGAATTGATTAATGAGGCAGGCGAACGGCTGCAGAATCTGACGGTAAAACGGAAAGCGAGGGGTGTTGGCGACCCGTCCCACAGCGCTGCCGGAAATTTCGGCCGCAGAAGCCACTGGCGAAACTCGGGCGATCTACGGCGCCA
>JAYPTI010000154.1:0-7425 GCA_038133505.1 Alphaproteobacteria bacterium | reverse complement strand
GGGCGTGGCCCTGGCTGCCGTAACCGACGATCGCGACCTTCTTGTCCTTGATCAGATTAACGTCGGCGTCCCGGTCGTAATAAACTCTCATCGTTCTACCTTTCCCCGTAGAATTTTCGCGTCTTCCGCATCTGTCCGGCGCGCTTTCTAGAGCGGTGCGGACCCGCGCGCAATAGCAACGACGCCCGTCCGCGACACTTCGACCAGCCCGAGCGGCTCCATCAGATCGACGAACGCGTCGAGCTTCTGCGTCGAACCGGAAATCTCAAAGACGAACGAACTGTTGGTGCTGTCGATCGCCCGCGCCCGGAAAATGTCGGCGATGCGAAGCGCCTCGACCCGCTTGTCGCCCTTGCCGACGACCTTCACCAGCGCAAGCTCGCGCTCGACGCTCGCGCCCTCGATCGTCAGGTCGACGACCTTGTGGACGGGAACCAGGCGGAACAGCTGCGCCTTGATCTGCTCGATGATCATCGGCGTTCCGGTGGTCACGACCGTGATGCGGCTGAGACCGGCGTCGGAGTCCGTTTCCGCCACCGTCAGGCTCTCGATATTGTAGCCCCGCCCCGAAAAAAGGCCGATGACGCGGGCCAGAACGCCCGCCTCGTTGTCCACCAGTACGGCAATCGTATGCCGTTCAATCGTATTTTCGACCGCCAACTTCTGCGCTCCGTCCTTGATTTCCGTCTCTAGGTTCCGTCGATCGCCGCGGTGCGGCGGCGTCTCAGACCAGCACCATGCCCTCTTCCGAAATCGGCCTCGCCGCCTCGTCCTCGGGGCCGAGCAGCATTTCGTTATGCGCGGCGCCCGACGGGATCATCGGGAAACAGTTTTCCGTCTGGTCGACCCAGATGTCGGCGATCACCGGCCGGTCGACCGCGATCATCTCGGCGATGACGTCGTCGACTTCGTCCGGCTTCGTCGCCCGCAGACCGACCCACTGGCAGGCCTCTGCCAGCTTGACCATGTCGGGAAGCGCGTCGGTATAGCTCTCGGAGTAGCGTCCGCCGTGCAGCAGTTCCTGCCATTGGCGCACCATGCCCATGTACTGGTTGTTGGTGATGAAGACCTTCACCGGCGCGCGGTACTGCACCGCGGTCGACATCTCCTGCATGTTCATCAGGAACGACGCCTCGCCCGAAATATCGACGACGAGCGAGTCGGGATGCGCGATCTGCACGCCGATCGCCGACGGCAGGCCGTAACCCATCGTGCCGAGGCCGCCGGACGTCATCCAGCGGTTCGGCTCGTCGAACTTGTAGAACTGCGCGGCCCACATCTGGTGCTGACCGACCTCGGTCGTGATGTAGCAGTCGCGGTCCTTGGTCATCTCGTAGAGCCGCTCGATCGCATATTGCGGTTTGATGATCGAACCGGTCTGGTTGTACTTCAGGCAATCCCGCGCCCGCCATTCGTCGATCTGCTTCCACCAGGCCTTGATTGCCTTCGCGTCGGTCTTGAGCTTCTTCGTCTTCCACGCGCGCAGGAGCTGGTCGAGCACATTGCCGACGTCGCCCACGATCGGCAGGTCGACCGCGACGTTCTTGTTGATCGACGACGGGTCGATATCGATGTGGATCTTCTTCGAATTGGGCGCGAAAGCCGAGAGACGGCCGGTCACGCGGTCGTCGAAGCGCGCACCGACGGCGACGATCAGGTCGGCGTCGTGCATCGCGAGATTGGCCTCGTACGTGCCGTGCATGCCGAGCATGCCGAGAAACTGGCCGTCGGTCCCCGGATACGCGCCGAGGCCCATCAGGGTCAGCGTGATCGGCGCGCCGGTCAGCTTGACCAGCCACTCGAGTTGCTTGGACGCCTTGGGTCCGGAATTGATGACGCCGCCGCCGCAGTAGAACAGCGGCTTTTTGGCCGAGGCGATCATGTCGACCGCCCGGTCGATCTCGGACTTCACCGCCTTGAGGCGGGGCCGATAGGTCTTGTGCGCCGCCGTTTCGACCGGCGCCTCGTAGACGCCCTCGCCCATCAGGATATCCTTGGGCAGGTCGATGACGACGGGGCCGGGCCGGCCGCTGCGCGCGACGTAGAACGCCTCGTGCATGATGCGCGAAAGATCCTTCATATCCTTGACCAGGTAGTTGTGCTTGGTGCACGGCCGCGTGATTCCGGTGGTGTCGGCCTCCTGAAAGGCGTCGTTGCCGATCAGGTGCGTGGGAACCTGGCCGGTCAGGCAGACGATCGGGATCGAATCCATCAGCGCATCGGTCAGGCCGGTGACCGCGTTGGTCGCGCCGGGACCGGACGTGACGAGGACGACGCCGACCTTGCCGGTCGAGCGCGCATACCCCTCTGCCATGTGGACCGCGCCGCCTTCCTGGCGAACGAGCACGTGCCGAAGTTCGTTCTGCTGAAAGATCGCATCGTAGATCGGCAGCACCGCGCCGCCGGGATAGCCGAATATCGTATCGACCCCCTCGTTGATCAGCGCGCGGAGGATGATCTCCGATCCCGTCTGCTTTTTCTCGGCCATCGTCTCTTTCCCGTTCCTCTACCGTTGCCGTCCCGCGGAGGCTGCGCTGCCGCGCCTCATACATCCGGCATGCGGTCCGGAAAATGCGGCGGCGCGAAAATACGCAAAACCGGCCTGAAGGCCGGTTTCGAACCAATCCCCTGTGGGATATCGCACTGCACAACGGCAGTGCGGCGGGCAACCTATCGGCCCGTCAGGACGGGGTCAACAAAAAAATGCTAATTTTCGAAAAGATTTCAGGCATCCGGATTTCCGAAAATTTCTCTAAAACGGGCAAATCGGTAACAATCTGATGCCGCAACCAGGTGAGCTGTCGTTTCGCATAGCGCCGCGTGTCGCGCCGGCCCAGGTCGATCATCTCGTCGCGGTCTATCTCGCCGGCGAGATGCCGGCGGACGGGATCGACGCCGACCGCCTTCCAGAGCGGACAGTCGGGAGGCGCCGTTGCCGAGAACCGGCGGAGCTCGTCCTCCGCCCCCGCATCGAGCATGTCGGCGAAGCGGGCATTGCAGGCCTCGTAAAGCGTCTCCCGCGGCGGCAGCAGGGTAATCGTGAGGAAGCGGAGCCCGGCGGGCTTTTCGGCCTCGGCGCCGCGCTGCCAGTCCGACTGTCCCCGCCCCGTGTGAACCAGTATCTCGAGTGCGCGAACGATACGCTGGCTGTCGCTCGGCAGCAGGCGCGCCGCCGTTTCCGGATCGTCCCGGGCAAGCTCGGCGTGAAGCGCCGCCGGCCCCTCCGCCGCGAGACGCGCATTCAGCCCGTCGCGCAGCTCCGCCGGAACCGCAGGCATGCGGTGAAGGCCCGAGACGAGCGCGCGCAGATACAGTCCCGTGCCGCCGGTCACGATCGGAACCCGGCCCGCGTCCGAGGCCGCCTCGATCTCCGCGACCGCGAGGTCGCGCCACCTGCCGGCGGAGCATTTGTCGGCGGCGTCGAGGACTCCGTAGAGTTTGTGTGGCGCGCGGGAAAGCGTCTCCGGGTCGGGCTGCGCGGTCAGGATCGGCAGGTCGCGATAGACCTGCATTGAATCCGCGTTGATGACGGTGCCGCCGAACTCTTCGGCGATCGCCAGAGCGAGCGCGGATTTGCCGCCGGCCGTCGGCCCGCCGACGACGACGACCGGGCGTTCGGTCAACCTTTGTCGATATTGAAGGCGACGAACCTCGGCGGACCGCCCACCTCGATCAGCACGAGGATGGTCTTGAGCCCCGCCTTGCGCGCATCTTCGATCTTCTTTCGGACCTGTTCGGGCGACGTGACAGCCTCCTGGTCGGGACCGATCTTCCGGATAATCGCGCCCGCCGGAATCTGCTTCTCGGCGGCCGGTCCGGCCGGCGCGACCTCGGTAATGATGACGCCCTCGACGCCGTCTTCGAGCTTGAACTTCTCGCGCAGCTCGGGGGTGACCTGCGACAGGGTCATGCCGAGCGACTCGATCGTCTCCGTCGCAGGCTTCTGGGGCTGGTCGTCCGGCGTCGCCGCTGCAAGCTTCTGATCGTCCTCGGGGAACTCTCCGAGACGGACCTTGAGCTTCACGTTCTTGCCGCCGCGCCAGACGACGACGTCGACGTCCTTGCCGAACGGCGTCTCCGCGACGATGCGCGGCAGACGGCGCATCTCCTCGACCGTCTTGCCGTCGAACGTCAGGATCACGTCGCCAACCTTGATCATGTAATTTTCTGCCGGGCCGTCCTTGGTGACCGACGCAACCAGCGCGCCGGTCGCTTCCTTGAGACCGAGGCTCTGGGCGATTTCGTCGGTGACCGACTGAATTCGGACACCGAGCCAGCCGCGGCGCGCCTTTCCGAACTCGCGAAGCTGATCGACGATCGGGCTCGCGAGATTAGACGGAATCGCGAAGCCGATGCCGACGCTGCCGCCGGACGGGGAGAAGATCGCGGTATTGATGCCGATGACTTCGCCGGCGAGATTGAACATCGGGCCGCCGGAATTGCCGCGGTTGATCGACGCGTCCGTCTGGATGTAGTCGTCGTAGGGCCCGGAGCGGATGTCGCGCTGACGCGCCGACACGATGCCTGCCGTCACGGTGCCGCCGAGGCCGAACGGATTGCCGATCGCCACGACCCAGTCGCCGACGCGGGTCTTCGAGGAGTTGCCGAACGGCACCGCCGGAAGCGGTTTTTCAGGCTCGACCTTGAGAAGCGCGAGATCCGTCTTCTGGTCGCGGCCGACGAGCGTCGCCTTCAGCTTGGTATCGTCATGCAGCGTGACCGTAATCTCGTCCGCTTCGGCAATGACGTGGTTGTTGGTGACGACATAGCCCTTGGGATCGATGATGAAACCCGAACCGAGCGACGTCGCACGCCGCTGGGGCGCCTCGCGCTGCTGGCGGTCGAAGAACTCCCTGAAGAACTCCTCGAACGGCGAGCCGGGCGGAAAACGCGGCACCTGGGGGCCGCCCTCGGCCTTTTTCTTGACCACCTGGGTGGTCGAGATATTGACGACCGCGGGCAACAGGCGCTCGGCAAGATCCGCAAAGCTGTCGGGCGCTCCGCGGGCCGCGGCATTCTGCGCCGGCAGGGCGAACATCGCGACCGTCAGCGCGAGAATGATTAGACGATGGGGGGACCGAAACCGGATCACGACCTGTCTCCTGTTACTGAACTCTCTGCCGCACGCGCGCTGTTGCCGCGACGTGGCCGGCCGCAAGGGCCGCAGCAAATACAAATGCCAATATAGTGCCGAATGACATCACGTTGTATACGCGATCGTCCTGTCGGTCGGTTTAGCGCTTCGCACAATTTATCGTCATGACCGCTTCAGCAGCCAGACGATGCCGACACCGGCGGTCGCGGCGACCAACCCGGCAGCGCGCAGAGACCCGGCGGGTATCTGCTGGAGCTGCTGCGCCATCCGCTTCATGCCCGCCGGGAACAACGCGTAAAGCGCGCCCTCGATCACCAGGATCAGGGCGATCGCGACGATCAGTTCGTCAGCCAACGGCCGGCCGGCGCATCAGTTGCCGGACGGCGCCGTCGTCTTTGCGGGCTTCAGGCCGCCGGGCAGGTCGCCGAAATAGCGGAAGAACTCGCTGTCGGGCGACAGCACCATCGTGGTGCCGTCTCCGAGCGCGTCGCCGTACGCTTCCATCGACCGGTAGAACGCGAAGAACTCCGGATCGCGCCCGAACGCATTGTTCAGGATACGGGTTTTCTCGCCCTCTCCCTCGCCTCGGAGAATCTGCGCCTGGCGCTGGGCCTCCGCGAGGATGACGGTGCGTTCGCGATCCGCCTCGGCCTGGATTCGCGCCTTGATCTCGGCGCCCTCGGCGCGAAGCTTCGCCGCCTGCGCGACCCGCTGCGATCGCATCCGGTTGAAGACCGATTCGCTGGTGGCCGGCGGCAGATCCGTGCGGCCGATACGAACGTCGACCACGACGATGCCGAAATCGGTCGCCTGCGTCTTCAGCGCGTCGGTGATCCGCGACATCACGTCGTCACGATTGTTGGACAGCATGTCGCCGAGCAGCACCCGGCCGACCTCCGCTCGGACGGCCGAGTTCAGCCGGCGTCCGAAGATGTCGATGAAGTTGGTCTCCGTATCCGCACGCAGCTTGAACTTCAGCGGCGAGACGATCTGATAGCGGACGAACGCGTCGACGTTGATGCGCTTCTGGTCGGCCAGGATGACTTCCTGCGCCGGCGGGTCGAGCGACAGCACGCGCTTGTCATAGTAGGTCGCCGTGCGCCACGGCAGCTTGAAATGCAGTCCGGGATCGCGTTCCTCGCTCCGGGGCTGACCGAACTCGAGGATCAGCGCCTGCTGCGTCTGATGGACCGTGTAGGTGCTGGAGAACAGCACGAGGCCGACGATGACGACGAAGATGCCGGCAATCAGTAGACGAAGATTTGTCATTACCGCGCTCCCGTCTGTCCGGCTGGCGAATTCTCGCGTTTTCTCAACTCGGGCAACGGCAGATACGGCACGACGCCGCCCGTTCCCGACTGCCCCTTGTCGATGATGATCTTGTCGGATTTCTTCAGGACGTCCTGCATCCGCTCGAGATAGAGACGCTGGCGCGTAACGTCCTTGCCGGTCGCGTAGGCCTCGTAGACCGAGATGAAGCGTTTCGCCTCACCGTCGGCCTCGCGGATGAGCTGCTCGCGATAGGCCGCAGCCTGCTCCTGCATGCGGGACGCTTCACCCTTGGCCTTCGGCACGATGTCGTTGCGATAGGCCTCGGCTTCGTTCTGCTGGCGCTCCTTGTCCTGGCGCGCGCGCTGGACGTCGTTGAAGGCGTCGATGACCTCGTTTGGCGGGTCGACCTTCTGCATCTTGACGTCGGCAATGAACACGCCGGCCTTGTAGTCGTCCATGATGCGCTGAAGCACGTCGCGGGTCCGCGATTCGACCTCGGTCCGCTTGGTCGCCAGCGCTTCCTCGAGCGGCGTCTGGCCGACGATTTCGCGGATCGAGCTTTCCGAGGCGAGTTTGATCGTGCTCTCGGGGTCGCGGATGTTGAACAGGAAGTCGCGCGCGTTGCTGATACGCCACTGCACGACGTAATCGATGTCGATGATGTTCTGATCGCCCGTCAGCATGAGGCTTTCCTCGCGGACGTCGCGGACATTGTCGACGCGGCCGCGCGAGCCGAGCGACCGGAATCCGACATTGATCTGGTTGGTCTTCTCGACATTCGGCTTGGAGACGCTGCCGATCGGCCACGGGAACCAGAAGTTCAGGCCCGGCTGCGTCGTGTTCACGTACTGGCCGAACATCAGCTCGATACCGCGTTCGCCGGGCTGTACCCGGTAGAGACCGCTGAGCAGCCACAGAAAGACGCCGATCACGACGATGGCGACCATGCCGCGTCCGCCGCCGAAGCCGCCGCCCGGCACGAAGCGTTTGAAGCGGTCCTGGCCCTTCCGGATCAGCTCCTCGAAGTCGGGCGGGCCCGATGCGCCGCCGCCGCCTCC
>JAYPTI010000153.1:0-7431 GCA_038133505.1 Alphaproteobacteria bacterium | reverse complement strand
ATATAGCCCACCGTTACCTTCCGGTCGAACGGCAAGCCCGTGCGACCATCGGTCAGCGTCACCTGGCCCGACACGTCGAGCCCCGCCATTTCGAGGTGGCGGTTGATGTCCGCCTCGGTGGCGCCATCGAACACCGGCGTGGCCATCGGCACGCCGCGCCGCAGGTTGCCGGCCAGCTCGACCACCTCGGCGTCGCCGAGATCGCCGACTTCCGAGTCGTAGGCCGGCTTGCCGTACACGTCCTTCAGCGTCTTGCGCAGGTTATCGATCTTGCCCTCTCGCACCGCCTTGTCGAGCATGTCGCCGATCTTTCGGCCGAGACCCGCCGACGCCCATCCGAGATGGGTTTCGAGAATCTGGCCGACGTTCATCCGCGACGGCACGCCGAGCGGATTGAGAACGATGTCGACGCAGGTGCCGTCCTCGAGGTGCGGCATGTCTTCGAGCGGCGAGATCTTCGAGATCACGCCCTTGTTGCCGTGACGGCCGGCCATCTTGTCGCCCGGCTGCAGCTTGCGCTTCACCGCGACGAAGACCTTGACCATCTTCATGACGCCGGGCGGCAGCTCGTCGCCGCCCTGCAGCTTCTCGACCTTGTTCTCGAAGCGGTCCTGAAGGCGCTTTTCGCTGTCCTGGAACTGTCGGCGCAGCGCTTCGACGCTCTCCATGATCTTGTCGTTCTTGACGGTGATCTGGGCGAGCTGGCGGGCCGACAGGTCGTTCAGGATCGCCTGCGTGACGCGGGCGCCCTCTTCCACCTGCTTAGGACCCGACACGATGGTCTGGTTGGCGAGCAGGTCCTTGAGACGCGCCGAGAACGACCGCTCGAGGATCGCGAGCTCGTCGTCGCGGTCCTTCGCGAGACGCTCGATTTCCTCGCGCTCGATCGCCATCGCGCGCTCGTCCTTGTCGACGCCGCGGCGCGAGAAGACACGCACTTCGACGATCGTGCCGGACACGCCCGGCGGCAGCTTGAGCGAGGTGTCGCGGACGTCGGACGCCTTTTCGCCGAAGATCGCGCGGAGAAGCTTCTCCTCCGGCGTCATCGGGCTTTCGCCCTTTGGCGTGACCTTGCCGACCAGAATGTCGCCCGGGTTCACTTCGGCGCCGATATAGACGATGCCGGCCTCGTCGAGGTTCTTGAGCGCTTCCTCGCCGACGTTCGGGATATCGCGCGTGATCTCTTCCTGACCCAGCTTGGTGTCGCGGGCCATGATCTCGAATTCCTCGATGTGGATCGAGGTGAACACGTCGTCGCGGACGATGCGCTCGGAGATCAGGATCGAGTCCTCGAAGTTGTAGCCGTTCCAGGGCATGAACGCGACGAGCACGTTACGGCCGAGGGCAAGCTCGCCCAGCTCGGTCGACGGGCCGTCGGCGATTATGTCGCCGACCTCGACGCGGTCCTGCACCTTCACCAGCGGACGCTGCGTGATGCAGGTGTTCTGGTTGGAGCGCTGGAACTTCAGCAGGTTGTAGATGTCGACGCCCGGCGCCTCCAGCGAGGTCTCGTCGGTCGCGCGGATGACGATGCGGGTCGCGTCGACCTGGTCGACGATGCCGGCGCGTTTCGCCGTGATCGCCGCGCCGGAGCCGCGCGCAACCGCCTCTTCCATGCCGGTGCCGACGAGCGGCGCCTCGGCGCGGACGAGCGGAACCGCCTGCCGCTGCATGTTCGAGCCCATCAGCGCGCGGTTGGCGTCGTCGTTCTCCAGGAACGGGATCAGCGCCGCCGCGACGGACACGAGCTGCTTCGGCGAGACGTCGATCAGGTCGATCGTCTCGGGACGCGACATGACGAATTCGCCGCCCTGACGGCAGCTCACCAGCTCCTCGACGAACTTGCCGTCCTTGTCGAGATCGGCGTTCGCCTGGGCGATGGTGTACTGGCCTTCCTCGATCGCGGAGTGATAGACGACCTCGTCCGTCACCTTGCCGTCGATCACCGACCGGTACGGCGTCTCGATGAAACCGTACTGGTTCACCCGCGCGTAGGTCGCGAGGCTGTTGATCAGACCGATGTTCGGTCCTTCCGGCGTCTCGATCGGGCAGATGCGGCCGTAATGCGTCGGATGCACGTCGCGCACCTCGAAGCCGGCGCGCTCGCGCGTCAGACCACCCGGGCCGAGGGCCGAGAGGCGACGCTTGTGGGTGATTTCCGACAGCGGGTTGGTCTGGTCCATGAACTGCGAAAGCTGCGACGAGCCGAAGAACTCGCGCACGGCGGCGGCCGCGGGCTTCGCGTTGATCAGGTCGTGCGGCATCACCGAGTCGAGATCGATCGAGCTCATCCGCTCGCGGATCGCACGCTCCATGCGCAGCAGGCCGATGCGGTACTGGTTTTCCATCAGCTCGCCGACCGAGCGGACGCGGCGGTTGCCGAGGTGATCGATGTCGTCGATTTCGCCCCTGCCGTCCTTCAGGTCGACCAGCGTCTTGACGACGGCCAGGATGTCCTCGCGGCGAAGCACGCGCACCGTGTCCTCGCTCTGGAGGCCGAGACGCGCGTTCATCTTCACGCGGCCGACGGCCGACAGGTCGTAGCGCTCTGCGTCGAAGAACAGGCTCTGGAACATCGCTTCCGCGGTCTCCAGCGTCGGCGGCTCGCCCGGACGCATGACGCGGTAGATGTCCATCAGCGCTTCCTCGCGCGACCGGTTCTTGTCGGCGGCGAGCGTGTTGCGGATGTAGGGACCGACGTTGTTATGGTCGATCGCGAGCGTCGAGAAGCTCTTGACGCCGGCTTCCAGGATCAGCGCGAGGTTGTCCTCGTCGATCTCGTCGCCGGCCTCGACGAAGATCTCGCCGGTCTGCTCGTTGATGATGTCTTCGGCGAAGTAACGGCTGTGAAGGTCGTCCTCGCTGACGAGAACCTCCTTGAGACCGTCCTCGACCAGCTTGCGGCAGACGCGCGGCGTCAGCTTGTCGCCTTCTTCGGCGACGACGTTACCCGTCTTGGCGTCGACGAGGTCGTGCATCAGCTTGACGTTGCGCATCGCCTCGGGATCGAACGCGGTGCGCCAGCCTTCGGCGCTGTGCTTGAATTCGATACGCTCGTAGAAGTAGGCGAGGATGTCCTCGACGCTCATCCCGACGGCCTGTTCCGGGGGAAACACGCCGCCCTCTTCCGCGATCTGGATGCGGCGCGCGGCGGTCTCGTCGGAGTCGAGCGCCAGCAGCAGCGTCGTCACCGGCAGCTTGCGGCGGCGGTCGATGCGGACGTAGGTGATGTCCTTCGCGTCGAACTCGAAATCGAGCCACGAGCCGCGATAGGGAATCACGCGCGCGGCGAAGAGGAACTTGCCCGACGAGTGCGACTTGCCCTTGTCATGGTCGAAGAAGACACCCGGCGAGCGGTGCATCTGGGAGACGATCACCCGCTCCGTGCCGTTGATGACGAACGTGCCCATGTCGGTCATGAGCGGCATGTCGCCCATGTAGACGTCCTGCTCCTTGATGTCGCGGACGGAGCGCGCGCCGGTTTCCTCGTCCACGTCGAACACGACGAGACGCAACGTCACCTTGAGCGGCGCTGCGAACGTGATGTCGCGCTGCTGGCACTCCTCGACGTCGTACTTGGGCTGCTCGAGCTCGTAGCTGACGAATTCCAGCGTGCCGCGCTCGGAAAAATCGCTGATCGGGAAGACGGACTTTAGGACTTCCTGCAGGCCGGTGTCGGTCCGGTCCTCGATCTCGGTATGGATCTGCAGAAAGGTATCGTACGAGCTCTTCTGGACCTCGATCAGGTTCGGCATCGGGGCGACTGCCCGAATGCGTCCGAAATCCTTGCGAATGCGCTTACGTTCTGTAAACGACTTTGCCATGTCGACCTCTCAGGAATCCATATGCGCCGGCCAATGCTGGCCGGCCGAAAAAAAAGTACGAACGGAGCCGTCCCGCGCCGAGGCGCGGGCGGCATCCGTCCGGTCGTTCTGTGCGAAAGCGGTGCGAAGCGTCATTATTTGACTTCGACCGCCGCTCCCGCTTCTTCCAGCTTCTTCTTGATCTCTTCGGCCTCGTCCTTGGAAACGCCTTCCTTGACAGGCTGCGGCGCGCCCTCGACCAGGTCCTTGGCCTCTTTCAGGCCAAGGCCCGTGATCGCACGGACTTCCTTGATGACGTTGATCTTCTTGTCGCCGGCGCCCGCGAGGATGACGTCGAAGTCGTCCTTCTCCTCGGCAGCAGCGCCACCGGCATCGGCGCCACCGCCAACGGCGGCGACGGCAACCGGGGCCGCGGCAGACACGCCCCACTTCTCTTCGAGCATCTTGGACAGCTCGGCGGCCTCGAGGACCGTCAGGTTCGAGAGTTCGTCTACGATTTGTTCCAGATTGGCAGCCATTCGTGTTTCTCCTAAGGCTTGAACTTGGTTGACTGGTTATCGGCTCAGGCGGCCTCGCCCTGCTCGGCACGCGCGGCAAGCACGCGGGCGAGCTGACCGGCCGGCGCTTGCGTAACGCCTGCCAGTCGGGTGGCCGGGGTCTGGATCATGCCGAGGATCTTCGCCCGCAGCTCGTCGAGAGACGGAAGCTTGGCAAGCGCGGTCACCGCGGATGCGTCCAGGACCTGTTCATCGAGACCGCCGCCCAGGATCACGAGCTTGTCGTTCCCCTCGGCGAACTTGACCGCCACGCGGGCGGCAGCAACGGGATCGTCGGAATACGCGATCGCCGTCGGCCCTTTGAACAGGTCGCTCAAGTGCTCGAACTTCGTGCCCTTGAGCGCGAGACGTGTGAGCCGATTTTTGGTCACTTTGAAGCTGGCGCCCGCATCACGCATCTTCTTCCGCAGGTCCGTTGCCTGGGCGACGGTAAGACCCGTCTGGGTCGTCACCACAACCAGGGCTGCGTTGGAGAATGCGTCATTGAACGAAGCGACCAGTTCTTCTTTCTGTGTCCGGTCCACTCAGTCGTCTCCACTTTTTGGAACCGTCCGCCGTCGTGGCATTCGGGTTCCGGTTGCGTCTGGAGTTGCGGCAAACCGCAACTCCGGTTCGCCTGTCCCAGAAGTTCAAGCCAATTGCCGGCGGACCGCAGTCCGCCCTTAATTGCCTGTACCCCCGTCTGTGCAGGCGGTCCGCCTTTACCCGCCAGCGGCTAATTGCCGTTGCCGGACCTGCAGTCTTGGACAGGTTCGAACCGCCTCGGCCCGTTCGACGGACCGGAAGCGGCTCCTACCGCCGCGGCGCTATCGCTCCGCGGCGGAATTCCGTATCAGCTGGCGCTGATCCGCTCAAGAAGCGGACCGATGTCCAGCTTGATCCCGGGGCCCATCGTCGAGGACACCGAAATCTTCTTGATGTACGTGCCTTTCGCGCCCGACGGCTTCGCCTTGTTCACCGCATCGACCAGCGTGCAGATGTTCTCGGCGATATCGCCCTCGGCAAAGCTCGCCTTGCCGACGCCGACATGGATGATGCCGGCCTTTTCGACGCGGTATTCGACCTGGCCGCCCTTGGCGTCTTGGACGGCCTTCGCGACGTCGGGCGTCACCGTGCCGAGCTTCGGGTTCGGCATCAGGCCCTTGGGGCCGAGCACCTTACCGAGCTTGCCGACCACGGGCATCATGTCGGGCGTCGCGATGACGCGCTCGAAGTCGATCTGACCGGCCTCGACCTTGGCGGCGAGATCGTCGGCGCCGACGACGTCGGCGCCCGCGGCCTGCGCTTCATCGGCCTTTTCGCCCTTGGCGAACACGGCGACGCGCACCGTCTTGCCGGTGCCCTTCGGCAGCGACACGACGCCGCGGACCATCTGGTCGGCGTGGCGCGGGTCGACGCCGAGGTTCATCGACAGCTCGATCGTCTCGTCGAACTTCGCCTTGGCGCTTTCCTTGATCATCTTCACCGCATCGTCGAGACCGTAGAACGCGTCGCGATCGATACCCTCGTAAGCGCCGGAGAGGCGTTTGCCCTTTTTCGCCATCGTTCCTACTCCTGCACCTGGACGCCCATCGACCGCGCGGAGCCCGCGAGAATCTTGACGGCGGCGTCGACGTCGTTGGCGTTCAGATCCTGCATCTTCGTTTCGGCGATTTCCCGGAGCTGCGCGACGGTGACCATGCCGACCGTCTCGCTCCCCGGCGCCTTGGCGCCCTTGTTCAGCTTGGCCGCCTTCTTGATGAAGTACGACGCAGGCGCCGACTTCATTTCGAAAGCGAACGACTTGTCCGCGAACACCGTGATGACGGTCGGGATCGGAACCCCCTGCTCGCCGCCCTGCGTCGCGGCGTTAAACGCCTTGCAGAACTCCATGATGTTCACGCCGGCCTGGCCGAGCGCGGGGCCGATCGGCGGGGACGGATTCGCCTGGCCCGCCGGGACCTGCAGCTTGATGTAACCTTGTATTTTCTTCGCCATTATTCCTCACGTCTGCAAGGGCGCGGTACGGTCATGGCGGACCTCCCGCACTGTTCGCGCCGCATATCGCGACGCATCGATTGCCCCTCCGGTACTTGCTCCCGGGGCTCAGAGCTTCTCCACTTGCGAGTATTCCAGCTCGACCGGCGTCGACCGGCCGAAAATGGAAACCGCGACCTTGAGCCGCGCGCGTTCCTCGTCGACGTCCTCCACCAGCGCATTGAACGAGGTGAAGGGTCCGTCCGCGACGCGCACCTGCTCGCCGATCTCGAACGTGATCGATGGCTTCGGCCGCTCGACGCCTTCCTGCACCTGGTGCAGGATCCGCATCGCCTCGGCCTCGCTGATCGGCGACGGCTTGTTGCCGGCGCCGAGGAAACCGGTCACCTTCGGCGTGTCCTTGACGAGGTGCCATGCCTCGTCCGTCATCGCCATCTTCACCAGCACGTAGCCGGGGAAGAACTTTCGCTCGGCGGCGACCTTGGCGCCGCGACGCATCTGGACGACCTCTTCCATCGGGACGAGGACTTCCTCGATATCGTCGTCGAGCCCGGTCTGCTGCGCCTGCTCGCGGATCGACTGGACGACCTTGCCCTCGAAACCGGAATAGACGTGTACCACGTACCAGCGCGCCGCCATCATTAACCTCCGAGACCCAGAATGGCCTTCACGCCGACCGACAGGATCTGATCGACCAGCAGGAAAAACACAGCGGAAATGGTGACGAAGATGAAGACCATCATGGTCGTCACCATCGTCTCGCGCCGCGACGGCCAGGTGACCTTTGCCACCTCGCGCCGTACCTGCTGGACGAATTCCATCGGGTTCGTTTTCGCCATGGGTACCTTTAAGCCTTTGCCTTCCCGCCAGATGCTGTCCCGCCAGAGTATCCGCCCGTCCCCGGCCGGTCCGCGCTGGCAGGAGTGGAGGGACTCGAACCCCCAACCCCCGGTTTTGGAGACCGGTGCTCTGCCAGTTGAGCTACACTCCTAAACGCTGCTTCCGCGCGTCTTTCGCCTACTCGGTGATTCCTGCAACGACGCCTGCACCGACGGTGCGGCCGCCTTCGCGGA
>JAYPTI010000152.1:0-7487 GCA_038133505.1 Alphaproteobacteria bacterium | reverse complement strand
GGCCGAGAGCGCCCGCAACCGCCCCCATCGCCCAGCCCTCGCGCGGCAGACGGGCCAGCCCGGCGCCGGCGAGCATGCCGCGAAGCGCGGCCGCCGGGTGCGCTGTCGGCGCGAACAACGCGCCCAGAAAGATCAGAAAGCCGGTCAACGGCGCCGGAACCAGGTTTAACAGCCGGTCGAGCGCGGCGGCCGCCGTCCCGAACGCGGCATAGCACGGCGTCGGATGGGCGAGTGCGTCCGCCGCGGCGACGACGGCGCGGTAGACGAACAGGCCGGGAAGCCCGGCGACGGCATACCAGAACACCGGGCCGACGAGCCCGTCGCACAGGCGGACGGCGAAGAGCTCGACCGATCCGCGGGCGAGCCCGTGCACATCGGCCGCGTCCGTCTCGGCCCCGGAAGCGCCTGCCAGCACCTTGCGGGCGCGCTCGAGCCCGGCCCGGACGAGCGCGCCGCGGATCGCTGCGCCGGCGACGAGAGGCCGCTGCAGGCCCACGCACATCGCAACGAGGCAGGCTTCTACCGCCCAGCCGTCGGGGAGCGTCCGGCAGACCGAAGCCCCGGCATAGCCCGCCAGCGCCGCAACCGGCAGCAGAAACAGGAGAACGAGGGCGCCTCGAACGCGGCGGCTGCGCGCGGACCGCATGGGCCGGTTGAGCCGGCGATCGGCGAACCGGGCGACGGCCCGGACGAAAATCGCAGGAAAATCGAAAATGCGGCTGAGACCGGGGACCCCACCGGCGATCGCCTCGATGAGAAAGGCGGCGGCCAGCGTGGCGAAGACGGCATCGCTGCCGAAGGCCCAGTCCGGAACAAACGGCATGATCCCGCCCGGCTTGTGAACGACCGGGGAGCTTTACCGGCTTATGGTGAACGAAAACCTAACGCCTGATGCCGCGCCGGTCGAAGACGTTGAGGACGGCGCGCCGATTGTTGGATTCGGCCCAGTCGCGAGCCGTCCTGCCGGTAAAATCCGTCTCGGCGGAGCTGGCGCCGAGATCGAGAAGCATCTGGACGGCAGCGGTTCGGCCTGCCGCCGCCGCGACCATCAACGGCGTGGTGCCGCGGCGGTTCTTGATGTTCACGTCGGCGCCCGCGCCCTTCAGGATTTCGACGATGCCGGTATGATCGCCGGCCGCCGCATAAAACAGGGCCGAATTGCCGAGCTCGTCGACGGCATCGACGCTCGCCCGGAAGCGGATGAGCATATCGACGAAATCCTCGTAGCCGCGGGACGCCGCGATAATCAGCGGCGTCCGTCGCTTCCCGTCGGCCACATCGACGAAATGCTTGCGGTTGAGCAAGGCCTCGGCGCCGTCGATATCGTTTGAATCGGCCGCCTCGATCAGCCGGTCGTTGTCGAGCAGGTTGATATCCGCCCGCACCGGAACCGACAGCGACAGGCCGGCGAAGACGAGCAGAAAAAGATTCGGCCATAGACGTTTCATGACGAAAAGGTGCGTAACGCGGCCGGGTTCGTCAAGGCCGGTGCTGGCCAAACCGGCGCCCGCCGCCTATATCTGGCGGGACGACGGATTGGACGGAAAACTCGGAATGCGACGGTTTCAGTTCGCCCTCATCGCGGTGACAGGCATCGTCATCGCCGCGATCGCGGCTTACGTGCTCTATGGCGGCCCCGGCGGCGCCCCGGGCGGAGCGCTGGTGGGCGGTCCGTTCTCGCTGACCGACCAGGACGGCAAGCCGCGCTCGGATAAGGATTTTCGCGGCAAGTACATGCTGATCTATTTCGGCTACACCTATTGTCCGGACGTCTGCCCGACTGCGTTGCAGGTCATGACGCGGGCGCTCGACAGCCTGCCGGCCGACGAACAGAAGCGCGTTGCGCCGATCTTCATTACCATCGATCCGGAGCGCGATACGGCCGCGCACCTGAAGTCGTACGTCGAGAACTTTCATCCCGATCTCGTCGGTCTCACCGGCACGGCCGAGCAGATCGGCGACGTTGCGCGCCGCTACCGTGTCTATTTCGCCAAGGCGAAGGACAGCGGGTCGTCGACCGACTACCTGATGGATCACAGTTCGATCGTCTTCCTGATGGCTCCCGACGGTGGCTATATCACGCATTTCACCCACGCGACGCCGCCCGAAAAGATGGCCGAGACCCTTCACAAGCGGCTGGGGAGCTGACCGGTTGGCCGACGGCGAGCCGTTCTGGGAAACGAAGTCTCTCGATGAGATGACGCGCGAGGAGTGGGAATCCCTCTGCGACGGCTGCGCCAAGTGCTGCCTGATCAAGCTGGAGGACGCAGACACCGGCGAGCTCGCCTACACCGACGTCGCCTGCCGCCTGCTCGACCTCGGGAAATGCACCTGCACCGACTACCCGAAGCGGTCGATCCGCGTCCCCGACTGCCTGCAGGTGACCCCGGAGCTGGCCCGCACCGCGGATTGGCTGCCGTCCACCTGCGCCTACCGTCTTCTCACCGAAGGCAAGGAACTGTACTGGTGGCATCCGCTGGTATCGGGCGAGCGCGAGACGGTTCACAGCGCAGGCATGTCCGTACGGAACAGGGTCATCCACGAATCGCGGCGCATCGATCCGGAAGACCGGATCGTCGACTGGCCCGCATGACGCACGAATGATCGACAAACAAGGAAGGATCGAGAGATGAGCGCGGGTTCCCCGATCGAGGGCGGCGTGATGGCCGCTGTACTGACCCCCATGAAGGACGACCTCAGCCCGGACGCGGCGCTGTGGCTGGCGCACTGCCGGTCGCTTCTGGCGCAGGGGTGCACCGGGCTCGCGGTTCTCGGCACGACCAGCGAGGCGAACTCCTTCACGCTCGCGGAACGGCTGTCCCTGCTCGATGCGCTCGGCGAGAGCGACATCGACGCGGGCCTCGCGGTGCCGGGGGTCGGCTGCTGCGCGCTGCCGGACACGGTCGAGCTGTGCCGCAAGTCGGTCGAGATCGGCGCCGCCGGCGTCCTGATGCTTCCGCCTTTCTATTACAAGCCGGTCACCGACGACGGCCTGTTCGCCGCCTATTCCGAGATCATCCAGCGGGTCGGCGACGATCGGCTGAAGATCCTGCTCTACCACATCCCGCAGAATTCGGGCGTCCCGATCACTCTGGAGTTGATCGACAAGCTGACCGCCGCCTATCCCGAAACGGTTGTCGGCATCAAGGATTCGGCCGGCGATTTCGCAAACATGCAGGCCATGGTCGAGCGCTTCCCCGGCTTCAAGGTCTTCTCCGGATCTGACGCGTTCCTCCTCGACCTGCTGCGCCTCGGCGGCGCGGGTTCGATCACGGCCTGCAACAACGTCGCCGCGCGCCAGTCGGCCGACGTCCTCGCCCACTGGCAGGACGCAGATGCCGACGCCTGGCAGTCGGCGCTGGGCGCAATCCGCGGGACCATCCAGAAGTATCCGCTGGTCGAAGCGCTGAAGGAGATCATGGCGCGCTCGACCGGCAACCAGTCCTGGCGCACGTTGCGCCCGCCGCTGATGCCGCTCGACGCGGCGACGGGCGACGCGCTGTGGGCGGACCTCGCCGCGATCGGGTTCGACGCGGACCTCGCCGCCTGAAAATCAGGCGCGGTCGTTCCGGGAGGATAAGCGGACCGATACCGATGTTTATAAATAGCGCCATGCCGTAATCGGGATTGGAAAGCGCGCGGCTTGGCCGCAAGATGCGCCCGATGTCCCGCCCCGTCCTGATCATCCTCATCTCCGCCCTGGTCATGCTGGGGCCGTTTACGAACAACATCGCCGTTCCGTCACTGCCGGCGATCGCGACCGCCATGAAGGTGGATTTCGGCGCGGTGCAGCTCGTCCTCAGCGTCTATATGGCGGGGTTCGCGGCGGGCCAGCTCTTCGTCGGACCGATGTCTGACAAGTACGGGCGCAAGCCGGTCCTGATCGTCTCGCTGACGATCTACGTGCTCGCTTCGGCGGCATCGGCGTTCGCGCCCGACCTCCAGTCGCTGCTCGCCGCGCGGCTGGTCCAGGCGCTGGGCGTCAGCGCCACGCTCTCGATCGGCCGCGCGATCGTGCGCGACAGTTTCGAGCCGGCCCGCATCGCCCAGATCTACGCCTATGTCGGAACCGCCCTCGCCCTCGGCCCGATCGCCGGACCGATCTTCGGCGGAATCATCGAGGTCGCCGCGGGATGGCGCGCCGTGTTCGGCTTCGTCACAGCCTTCGGCGGCCTGATGCTGCTCGCCATCCTGTTCCTGCTGCGGGAGACCAACGCGCACCTTAACCCGGACGCGATGCGGCCGGGCCGGCTGATCTCCAACTACGCCTTCCTGCTGTCGAACCGCCTCTACATGGGCTACGTGCTGTGCAATGCGATCTGTTACGGCGGCATCTTCGCCTACACGTCCTGCTCGGCCTATATCCTGATCGGCCTGCTGGGCGTGTCTCCGGATTTCTTCGGTCTGCTCTATGCCATCACCGTGGGCTCCTACGGCATCGGGACGCTGGTCGCGAGCCAGTTCACCGGCCGCGTGGGGCTCAACCGGATGATCGTCCTCGGCGGGTTGATGATGACGATCTCGGGGGAAGCGCTGATTCTGATGCCGCTGATCGGTTATTTCACGGTGTGGACGATCGTGATCCCGTTCGCGTGCTTCTGCTTCGGCACCGGGTTCGTCTTTCCGAGCGGGCAGGCGGGGGGCATCACGCCGTTTCCCAAGATGGCGGGGGCGGCGGCCTCGATGCTGAGCTTCCTGCAGATGACGGTCGCCGCGGTGCTCGGCGCGGTCACCGCCCGCTTCCTCGACGGCACGATGATGCCGATGGCGTGGGCCGTCTTCCTGATGGGCCCGACGATGCTGATCTCGTTTTACCTGCTGGTGCTGCGTCCGAGACGCACGGCGGCGAGGGCGGCCTGAGAAATCAGCGCCTCGCCCCTCAATCGCCCCTGTTGTAGTCCTCGAGACCGCCGCCGATGCCGCCGCCAGAGGACTTGGTCGCGGCCGACGATACGGCGGGCGGCGGCGCGGTCACGCGGACCGGGGCGAGCGGACGGACCGGCCGGCCGGCAGAGGCCGACCGCATCACCTGGCCCCACAGACGCGCCGGAAGACTGCCGCCGGTAACCGATTTCATCGGCGAGGAATCGTCGTTGCCGAGCCAGACGCCCGCGACCAGATCGCCCGTGTAGCCGACGAACCACGCATCGCGCGAGTCCTGGCTCGTACCGGTCTTGCCGGCGGCGGGGCGGCCGGGATCGGCGGCCTTGCCGGTTCCCCAGGCGACGACGGAGCGCAGCAGATCGTTGACGGCGCGGACGGTCTGCGGCTCCACGACCTGGGGCGCCGCGCCGTCGGTCCGCCGATAGAGGACGTTGCCGCGGCGGTCGGCGATCTCGACGATCGCATGCGGCCACACCGCGACCCCGCCGTTGGCGATGACGCCGTAAGCGGCGGTGAGCTCCATCAGCGACACCTCGCTCGCCCCGAGGGCGAGGCTGGGATGCGATTTCAGCGGCGACGTGATCCCGAGCCGGCGCGCGGCGTCGATAACCTTCTGTCGGCCGACGCGCTCCGAGACCTGGACGGCGACGGTATTGACCGAACGCGCGACCGCCTCGCGCAGCGTCACGGTACCGAGATAGTCGCCGTCGTAGTTGCGCGGGCTCCAGTTGCCGACCTTGACCGGCCCGTCGACGAACCGGCTGTCCGGGTCGAGGCCGTTTTCCATCGCCGCCAGATAGACGAAGAGCTTGAAGGCCGAGCCGGGCTGGCGGAGCGCCTGCGTGGCGCGGTTGAACTGACTGTCGCCGTAGTCGCCGCCGCCGACGAGCGCGCGCACCGCGCCGTCCGGCGACATCGCGACAAACGCGCCCTGCGTCACCTTGCGGGCGGCACCGGCCGCGAGCGCGGCACTCACCCGTTTGGCCGCATCCGTTTGGAGTTGGGTGTCGAGCGTCGTGCGAACGACCAGATCGACGCCCTGTCGGCCGACGAAGCCGTTCACCTGTTCGAGCGCCCAGTCGGCAAAATAGCGGGACGACGGGCTACCGCCCCGGTTTCCGGCGACGCGCAGCTTCTGCGCACGGGTTCGCTTGGCGGTCTCTGCGTCCAGGAAGCCCGCGTCGACCATCGCACCGAGCACGACATGCGCGCGCGTCGTCGCTGCCTCCGCATCGCGGAGCGGCGAATAACGCGTCGGCGCCTTCAGGAGCCCGGCGATGACGGCGGATTCCAGCAGCGACAGCCGGCGCGCCGGCTTGCCGAAATAGCGCCGCGCCGCGGCGTCGACGCCGTAGGTGCCGGAGCCGAGATAAACCCGGTTCAGGTAGAGGGCGAATATCTGTTCCTTGGTGAAGTTCGCCTCCAGCCAGAACGCGAGCAGAAGTTCCTGCACCTTGCGCCGCAACGTGCGGTCGGGCTGGAGGAAGATGTTCTTGGCGAGCTGCTGGGTAAGCGTGCTGCCGCCCTGGCGGACGCGGCCGGCGCGGATGTTGGCGGCCGTCGCGCGCAGCAGGGCCCACGGATCGAAGCCCGAATGCTCGAAGAAGCGGCGGTCCTCCGTCGCAACGATCGCCTGCACGAGATGCGGCGGGACGTCGGCGACGCGCACCGGATCGCCGTACAGCTCCCCGTAGGACGCGAAAGTACGTCCGTCCGCATCGAGCAGCGTGATCCCTGCCTTGCGGGTGGGCACGTCGAGATTGTCGATATCGGGCAGGTCGTAGGCGTACCAGGCAACAAGCACGCCGAGCGCCAGCGCCACCCAGATCCCGGCGACGACGCTCCATTTCAGCGCCCGGACGACCAGCCGTCCGCCCCGGCGGGCGGGCGGCGCCTCCGGCTTGGTGGCCGCTTTGCCGGCCTTGTCGGCGCCTGCCCGAGATCCTGTTTTGGATTTCGGCGGGGACTTCGGTTTGGGTTTGGGTTTCCGCTCAGCCATAACGCTATATGTAGTATGTTGAGAGCCGCATCAATCTCAATGCGCTTTGTGGCAATATCGTGGCCAGATGACCGCTCCTGCCCTTTCCAAAATCGATGTCCGGCCGGCGACGCAGGACGACGCAGACGCGATCGCCGAAATGGCGCGCGCGCTCAGCCTGTCGGACGGCGGCAAGCCATCGCGTTTCTCGGCCGAGGCCTTCCGGCGGGACGGGTTCGGCGACCGCGCGGCCTTCCAGGCCATGATCGCTTATGCGGAGGAAGAGCCGGCGGGCTACGCCGTTTACTACTGGGGTTACGATACGGACAGCGCGACGCGCGGGGTCTATCTCGCCGATCTTTACGTCGCCGAGGATAGCCGGCGCCAGGGCGTCGGCCGCGCGCTGGTGCGCAGCGTCGCGGCCGCGGCGCAGAAAGACGGCGGCCGCTGGATTTTCTGGTCGGTTCTGAAACGCAACAAGGGCGCCCGCCGGTTCTACAAGCGGATCGCGCCGGAATTGCGCGACGTGATCGTCTGCGCCGCATTCGGCTCCAGCTTCGACCGGATCGCGCGTCTTTAAAACAACGGCACCGGCCCGCTCCCCCTCCCGGCCACCCATGAGGAT
>JAYPTI010000151.1:0-7518 GCA_038133505.1 Alphaproteobacteria bacterium | reverse complement strand
CTTCACCTCGTCCTGAAGCGTAAGCCGGAACATGGCGATCAGCGCGTCGATCTTTCCCGAGTCGTAAGGCTCTTCCGGCTTGTCCTCGCCATCCGCCTCGCCCTTGGCGATCTTGTCGAGATCGGCGCCGGCGCGGGTCGCGGACTTGAATTCCTTCTCCTCGAACGTGCCGACCGCCGGAATCCAGAATTCGTCGACCGGGTCGGTCAGGAGCAGCACTTCGACGTCCCTTGCGGCGAAGCCCTCGAGTTGCGGGCTCTTGCGCAGCGCGCCGATGTCCTCGCCGGAGATGTAGTAGATCGCCTCCTGGCCGTCCTTCATGCGCTCGACGTACTCGGCGAGGCTGATGAGGTCGTCGCCGCTTTTCGTCGTCCGGAACCGGACGAGCTTGAGAAGCGCCTCGCGGTTCTCGAAGTCCTCATAGAGGCCTTCCTTCACCACCGCGCCGAAATTGTCCCAGAAGGTCCTGAACTCGTCCGCCTTCTTCTCGGCCTTCTTCGTCAGGTCGCCGACGACGCGCTTCACGATGGCTTTCCGCATGCGCGCGATCATCGGGTTGTTCTGAAGGATCTCGCGGCTGACGTTGAGCGGCAGGTCCTCGGAATCGACGACGCCCTTGAGGAAGCGCAGCCAGCCCGGCACGAGGCCTTCGGCCTCGTCGGTGATGAACACGCGTTTGACGTAGAGGCGGACGCCGTGCTTGCGGCTCGGGTCGAACAGGTCGAACGGCTTCATCGCGGGGATGAACAGCAGGTTCGAATATTCGAGCGTGCCTTCGGCCTTCCAGTGGAGGGTCATCCACGGATCGCCGAAGCCGCCCACATGGTGGAAGAACTCGGCGTACTGCTCGTCCTCGATGTCCTTCCGCGCGCGGGTCCACAGCGCCGAGGCCTGGTTGACGGTCTCGCCCTCGCCGTCCTCTCCGGCAATGACGATGGGAAGTGCGATATGGTCCGAATAGGTCTTCACGATGGTCCGCAGGCGCGTCTCGTCGAGGAACTCGTCCTCGCCCTTGCGCAGCTTGAGCCGGATCGTCGTCCCGCGTCCCTCGCGCTCCGCCTCGCCGACGGTGAATTCGCCGGTGCCGTCGGAAACCCAGCGCCACGCAGCGTCCTCCCCGGCGCGCCGGCTGATCACCTCGACCTCGCTCGCGACCATGAAGGCCGAATAGAAGCCGACGCCGAACTGGCCGATGGTCTTGAGGTCGGCGCCGTCGGCGTCCTGATGTTCTTCCAGGAAGGCGGACGTGCCCGACCGCGCGATCGTGCCGAGATCGGCGATCAGCGCCTCGCGGTTCATGCCGATGCCGTTGTCGGAGATCTCCAGGATGCGCTTCTTTTTGTCGACCGCGAGACGGACGCGGAATTCGGGATCGTCCGCCGTCAGTTCCGGCCGGGTCAGCGCTTCGTAACGCAGCCGGTCGCACGCGTCGGACGCGTTCGAAATGAGTTCGCGAAGGAAGATTTCCTTCTGGCTGTAGAGCGAGTTCGCGACGATGTGGAGGAGGCGAGATACCTCCGTCTCGAACCGCAGCTTTTCCTCTGCCATGGCTCAGTTCTCCCGCTGAAATGGACTGGTTTTCCGCCTATATGCGTGCCTCGCGGCGCTATTTCAACCCCTTGCCAGCCGTGCCGGGCGCCGCCATTCTGGCCCCATGTCCAGCGGCGACTACCGCGCGCGTATCACGGCCGTCCTCGGCCCGACCAACACCGGCAAGACGCATTACGCGATAGACCGGATGCTCGGCCATGCCTCCGGCATGATCGGGTTTCCGCTGCGCCTGCTCGCGCGCGAGAACTACGACCGGGTGGTAGCCGAAAAGGGCGCCGCGCGCGTCGCCCTGGTGACCGGCGAGGAAAAGATCATCCCGCCGCGCGCCGAGTATTTCATCTGCACCGTCGAATCGATGCCGCTCGACCGCGAGGTCGAGTTCCTCGCCGTCGACGAGATCCAGATGTGCGCCGACCCGGAGCGCGGGCACATCTTCACCGACCGGCTGCTCAGGGCGCGCGGCACGGAAGAGACCATGTTCCTCGGCGCCGACACGATCCGGCCGCTGATAGAACTGCTGGTGCCCGGCACCGAGTTCGTCAGCCGCCCGCGCCTGTCGAAGCTCTCCTATATCGGCCCGCGCAAGATCACGCGGCTGCCGCGCCGCAGCGCGGTCGTGGCGTTCTCGATCAACGAGGTCTACGCCATCGCAGAGCTGATGCGCCGTCAGCGCGGCGGCACGGCGGTCGTGCTCGGCGCGCTCAGCCCGCGCACGCGCAACGCCCAAGTCGAGCTCTATCAGGGCGGCGACGTTGACTACCTCGTCGCGACCGACGCCATCGGCATGGGCCTCAACATGAACATCGACCATGTCGCGTTCGCGGGGCTTCGGAAGTTCGACGGCCGCAACTACCGCAAGCTCACCACCCCCGAAATCGCGCAGATCGCGGGCCGTGCCGGGCGTCACCTGTCGGACGGCACATTCGGGCCCATCGCCGAGATAGGCGCCTTCGACGAGGACGTGGTCACCGCCATCGAGGAGCACGCCTTCGAGGCGCTGACCGGCGTCTACTGGCGCAATGCCGACCTCGACTACCGCTCCGGCCTCGGTCTCCTGAAGTCGCTCGACGCCCCGCCGCCGCGGGCGGAGCTGATGCGCGCGCGCGACGCCGATGACAAGATCGCACTCGGTCACCTGATGCGCGATTCCGACATCGCCGATCGCGCGAAGACGCCCGACGTCGTCCGGCTGTTGTGGGACGTTTGCCAGATTCCCGACTTCCGCAAGACCATGGCCGACGTGCATGCGGGCCTACTGTCCCGTATCTTCCGCTATCTGACGGAGAGCCATGCGCTGCCGACCGACTGGGTGGCGAACCAGATCGCCCAGCTCGACCGCGTCGACGGCGATATCGACACGCTGATGGCGCGTATCGCGCATATCCGCACTTGGACCTATATTTCCCATCGCCCCGACTGGCTCGCCGACGCCGATACCTGGCAGGCGCGTACCCGGGAGCTGGAGGACAAGCTATCCGATGCCCTGCATAACAGCCTCACCCAGCGGTTCGTCGACCGCCGCGCCGCGGCGCTCACCCGCATGAAGGACCGCGACGACCTGATGGCCGCGGTCGGCGCCGACGGCGACGTTACAGTCGAAGGCGAATTCGTCGGCCATATCGAGGGCTTTCGCTTCACGCCCGATCCGGATTCCGCCGCCGAGGGAAGGCGCGCGCTGATGGCCGCGGCGAACAAGGCGCTCCGCAGCGAGATCGACGCACGGGTCGATGCCTTGTGCGGCGCGCCCGACGCGGCGTTCTCGCGCGACGCGGGCGGTGCGATCGCCTGGCAGGGCGCCTTCATCGCGCGGCTCGCCAAGGGTCCGGACATCGTCTCGCCCGCCGTGACCGTTTCGGCCAGCGACTACCTGACGGCCGAGCAGCGCGAACGGATCCGCCGCCGCCTGGTCGACTGGGTGAGCGCGCAACTGACCGAAGCGCTCGAACGTATCATGACGCTGCGCAACGCCGAACTCGGCGGCGTCGCGCGCGGGATCGCTTACCGCGTCGTCGAAGGTCTGGGGTCGCTGCCGCGCAAGCACGTCGCCAACGAGGTGCGCGGGCTCTCGAAGGAAGACCGCACGGCGCTCCGGGCCTGCGGCGTGCGCATCGGCCCCGAGACGCTGTTCGTGCCGTCCGCGGTGAAGCCTAAGGCGGTCGGGTGGCGCGCGCTTCTGTGGGCGCTCCATGCCGAGCGCGAGCCCATCGCGCCGCCCGGCGCAGGCCTGGTCACGGTGCCCGCGGACGACAGCCTGCCGGCGTCGTTCCTCGATTGCTGCGGCTACGCCAAGCTCGGCGGCCGCGCGATCCGCGTCGACGTGCTCGACCGCATCGCCGTGGACCTGCAGCGCCAGTCGCGGGCCGGCGCGCTCGAGATCGGCGCGACCCAGCTGAATCTGCTCGGCCTGTCGATGGAGGACGCCCGGCCCGTCTTCGAGGCGCTCGGCTACGTCGCGGAGGAGGGCGAGGAAGGCGCGCTGACGTGGAAATGGGGCGGCCGTCCCAAGCCGGCGCGGCCGCCGCGCAAGAAGACCGAAAAGCGCAAGCAGGCGCAGAGCGGCCGCAAGAAAGTCGAGATCGACGAGAACTCGCCCTTCGCCAAGCTCCGCGAACTGAAGCTGTCTTGAACGACGTTGCGTCGGCCGGAGAGGGCATCCGCCTCGACAAGTGGCTGTGGCACGCCCGCTTCTTCAAGAGCCGCAGCCTGGCGAGCCGGATGGTCGCCGACGGCAAGATCCGCGTCGACGGCGACGTCGTCCGCAAGGCCCATTACATCGTGCGCGTGGGCGACGTTCTCACCTTTCCCAAGGCGCGCGACATCCGGGTGGTGCGCATCGAGGCGCTCGGCACGCGGCGCGGCCCGGCGACCGAGGCGCAGGGGCTCTATACGGAAATCTGATTCCGCCGCACCGGCCGCTTTATTTCCGGAATATCACACTGAGATTGTTCGACGGCATTTCGACCGTGCCGTCGAGGCGGAGCCCGTTCTTCTCCGCTTCCGCCGTCACGTCGGCAAGGTCGCGGATGCCCCAGGTCTCGTTCTGGGCGCGGAGCTGGCGGTCGAACGCTTCGTTCGACGGCGCCTCGAAGCCGCCGTCGATGGCGAACGGGCCGTAGAGATAGAGGAAGCCGCCGGCCGGAAGAAGCGCGGCGGTATTGCGCATCAGCCCCTCGGTCGCGTCCCACGGCGAGATGTGAATGACGTTGATGCAGAGGATCGCATCGGCGGCGTCGAGCGGCAGGATCACGTCCGAGGCGTTGATCGCGACCGGCGGGCGCAGGTTGGCGAGAGGATCCGGTTCCGCCTCCATCCAGGCGCGGATGCTGGCGAGGCAGATGGGATCCGGGTCGCTCGGCTGCCAGTCGAGGTTCGGGAAACTGCGGGCCAGATAGACGATATGTTCGCCGGAGCCGCTGCCGATCTCGAGGACCGTGCCCGACGGCGGCAGGCGCGCGGCCAGCACCTCGTGGATGGCGTCGCGATTTCGCGCCGTTGCCGGATAATGGCGGGCGCCCGGCGGAATATTCCTTGAGTTTTCGTTCATAAACCCAACCTAAACTGCGAATTGCCGGGACGCCATCCGGTGTGATACCCACGGACATGCTCGATAGGTTCCTGAACTTTTTCGAAACCCGCAGCGCCGCGTCGACCGGTACTGACGGCGGCCATACGCCCGACGAGTTCCACCTCGCGGCGGCGGTGCTGCTCGTCCATGCGGCAACGGCGGATGCGAAGTTCGACGCGCGCGAGCGCGAACGCATCGAATGGCTGTGCGAACACCGGTTCGAGCTCGGTCACGCCGAATCGGCCGCGCTGATCGAAGCCGCCGAACACGAGGCCGACGATTCGGTCCAGCTCCTGCGGTTCACGCGGACGATCAAGGACGGTTTCTCCTACGAGGAGCGCGTCCACCTGATGGAAATGCTGTGGGAAGTGGTCTACGCCGACGAGATCGTCGAGGCGCACGAAGCCCAGCTGATGCGCCGCGTGGCGGGGCTGATCTACGTCGACGACCGCGACAGCGGCATCGCGCGGTCGCGCGTCCGCAAGCGTCTCGGGCTCGATTGAATCCCCGTCGAAATAGGCCGTTTCGCCCCGCATAAAGTTGTTGGTCGGGCTATTAAAAAATACTAGGTTGACCGCAGCCGCTTCCGAACGGTCGAGAGCGCGGCGGTAACGCCGCGGGGGTAAATCAAGACAGGCCGACGGCCTGATAATACAGACGGAGATGGGAATGACGTACGTCGTCAATGACGCATGCATCAAGTGCAAGTTTATGGATTGCGTGGAAGTCTGCCCGGTGGACTGCTTCTACGAGGGCGAGAACATGCTCGTGATCCATCCCGACGAATGCATCGATTGCGGCGTTTGCGAGCCTGAATGCCCGGTCGAGGCCATTCATCCGGATACCGACGATGTGTCCGAGAAATATATCGAGGTGAACCGCAAGTACGCCGAAACCTGGCCGAACATCACCAAGAAGGGCGATCCGCCCGCGGATTCGGACGATTGGCGGGATGTCGCCAACAAGTTCGAAGAGCACTTCAGCGAGAATCCGGGTCAGGGTAGCTGACCTACAGACTTCGGGCGTTCGCGCCCGGCAGAGATCGAGGAACGGCGCGGCCCGCTAGGGTTCGCGCCGTTTTTCTGTGCATCGCTGCCCTCGATTTGAGGCCCGGCCGGCGCCGGCCTATCTAAAACGCTGTTATTTATTGAATTTTTGTGGTAGTCTCTCTGCCTGCCTGTATAGCGGGACGGACAGGCGGCTCAAAAACGAATATTCCGGGCTGTAGCCGATGGCAGTCGGCGCCTGCGTTTGCGTATCCCGGATTATGTGAGTCCTTCTGCCGTTCCCGGTGCGATTGGCGACGTGAATCGAGAGAGAATGATGGCTCAGGCAAAGACCAAGACAACGACCAAGACGAAAACGGCAGCCCGAAAGCCCGCTAAGAGGCCCGCCGCGACGGCTGCGCGCGCCGCCAAGGCGAAGACGGCGTCGACGCGGGCGAAGCCGGCGGCGAAGAAGGCTGCGCCCAAGGCCGCTGCGAAACCTGCGGCGAAAAAGGCGGCCCCCAAGACCGCCCCCAAGCCCGCGAAGAAACCCGCGGCGAAGAAGCCGGCAGCGAAGAAACCTGCCGCGAAGCCGGCGGCCAAGCCCGCCGCCAAAACCGCTGCGAAGAAGCCTGTCGCAAAGCCGGTCCCGAAGGCCGCCGCAAAGCCCGCGGCGAAACCTGCCGCGAAAGCGCCGGCCGCTCCGGCGCCCGCCAAACCCGTGGCCAAGGCTGCGCCGGCGCCGAAGAAGCCCAAGAAGCTTCCGTTCGGCAAGGGCGACTACGTGGTCTATCCGACGCACGGCGTCGGCAAGGTGGTCGGGATCGAAAAGCAGGAGGTTGCCGGGTTCAACCTGCATCTCTTCGTGATTTCCTTCGATTCCGAGAAGATGACGCTCCGCGTCCCGGTCGAGAAGGTCGTGGATTCGGGTCTGCGCAAGATCAGCAGCAAGGACAAGATGCAGAACGTCCTGACCACGCTGAAGGGCCGCGCCCGCGCCAAGCGCACGATGTGGAGCCGCCGCGCCCAGGAATACGAGGCGAAGATCAACAGCGGCGACCCCGTTGCGATCGCCGAAGTGGTGCGCGACCTCTACCGCTCCGCCGGCCAGCCCGACCAGTCCTACAGCGAACGGCAGATGTACGAGGCGGCGCTCGAGCGCCTGGTCAACGAGTTCGCGCTGGTCGAGAAGCTCGACGTCGACGCGGCGACCGCCAAGCTGGAAACCGTTCTCGGCGGCTGACTTCGACGGCAGTTCGTATCGAACCGGAAGCGGCCCGCTCTGCGGGCCGTTTTCTTTTTTGAAGCGTGTTTGATGACGGCGCCGGCCCTCTCCCCCTCCCGGCCACCCATGAGGATACTGGCGTTGGGTGGCCGGGAGGGGGCTGAGGCCGCGAAGCGGGCGAAGGCCGGAAC
>JAYPTI010000150.1:0-7549 GCA_038133505.1 Alphaproteobacteria bacterium | reverse complement strand
CCGCCCGGCGCGGCGCCGCTCGCACCTCCCGGGGCAGGCGTCGCCGCCGCGGATCCGGTGGCCGGGACGGCCGAGGCCAGCAGGCTGTTCAGGTCGACGAGCGGCGCTTTCAGCGCCACGTCGATCCGCGTCTTGTCGCCCAGCCGAACGCGCGCCGTGCCGCCTGCCGCCATGCCGCCGACGGTCAGTTTCAGGCCGTTGACTGAGATATCGCTCTGCGTCGCCTCGATGCCCGCGGCAAGCGTGAAGGCGCTCGCCGGCCCGGCGCCCGCCCCGCCGGACAAAGCGGCGATCAGGCCCGCAAGGCTCCCGCCTTCCGCCGACAGCGCAAGCGAGATCTTGGGTTCGGTTTCGATGTCGGTCACCGTGCCCTTGGCCGACAGCGTCGCTTCCGCATTGCCGGGCCGTATCCTGACATTGACGGGCACCGTGCCGCTTTTGGCGAACTTGCCGGTCGACAGGTCGACCCGCAGCGGGATGCCGCCCGCGACCAGCTTGCCGTCGATCGCGAACGGTCCGGACTCGGAACCCGCCGAGCCGTCGAGCGCGATGCCGTCGATCCGCTCGACGGTCCCGGCCTTTGCGTCGCGGTAGATCAGCTTGCCGTCCACCACCCGGAAACTGTCCAGGCTGAAGGAGGAACCGTTGCCGTTGCTGTCCCCGGGAGAGTCCGCCTTTGCCGGACCCGGTTGGGGCGCAGCGGTGCCGGTCGCGCCGGCGGGTGCCGCGGTGGCGGCCGGAGGCGCGAAGGCCCAGTTGACACGCCCGTCGGCGAGACGCTCGAGCTCGATCACCGGGCCTATCAGTTCGACGCTCGCAACCTCGATCGCGCCCTTCACGAGGGGTGCCAGCTTCACGGAGACCTTGAGTTCGCGGAGGCTGACCATGTCCCGCGCCGCCGCGCCGGAAATGTTGGAGAGGCGCACGCCTTCCACCGACAGGTGCGGATAGGGAAGAACCGCGAACGACAGGTCGCCGTCGAGGGCGATAGCCCGGCCGGTCGCTTTTTTGACTTCCGCGGCGATCTCGGGCTTGAAATCGTTCCAGTCGACGAGACTCGGGACGACGAGGACGGCGGCAATGGCCAGTACGACGAGACCGATCGCGCCGTAGCCGAGCTTCTTCATGGGCGAACTCCCCGCGGGCGCCGCCGTCTTGCTGTACGGGGTCGGCGTGACGCGATACTGTCCAGATACATAGTGAACCCGGTTGATCGATTGAAGGGCGAACTTGAATGGGCAAGGTTATAAACCTGAACCGCGAGCGCAAGGCCCGCGAACGCGCCGCGACGGAAGCCGACGCAGCCGCAAATCGCGAAAAGTTCGGCCGCACCAAGGCGCGGCGCAAGGCCGAAGAGGCCGAAACCGTTAAGCTGATCCGCGATCTGGACGGAAAAAAGCGCGACGACCCGCCGGACGACGGCGGCAAAAACCGCCCCTAGACCCGGACGACCTTTCCCGGGTTCATCAGGTTCAGCGGATCGAGCGTGCGCTTGAGCGCGCGCATCACCTCGACGGCCGGGCCGTGCTCGTCCACCAGCTTGTCCATCTTGCCGTAACCGACGCCGTGCTCGCCGGTGCACGTCCCGTCCATCGCAAGCGCGCGGGCGACGAGACGCTCGTTGAGCGCGACGGCGCGCGCCACCTCGTCGGCGTCGTCGGGGTCCAGCACCATGTCGACGTGGAAGTTGCCGTCGCCGACATGGCCGACGATCGGCGCCAGCAGGCCGGAGTCCTCGATATCCCGGCGCGTCTCGGCAATGCATTCCGCAAGGCGCGAGATCGGCACGCAGACGTCGGTCGGCCAGGCCTTCGCACCGGCGCGGAGCTGCATGTTGGCGTAGTGAGAATCGTGGCGCGCCTGCCACAGCCTGGTCCGGTCCTCGGGACGCGCCGCATACTGGAAATCGTCGCCGCCGAATTCGTCCGAAATCGCCCGCACGCTCTCGATCTGCTCCGCGACGCCCGCCTCGGTGCCGTGGAACTCGTAGAACAGCGTCGGCCGCTCGGGATAGCCGAGGCCGGAGAACTTGTTGATCGCGCGCATCTGCATCTCGTCGACCAGCTCGATCCGGGCGATCGGTATGCCGGACTGGATGGTCAGGATCGTCGTGTTCACCGCGTCGTCGACGCTGGGATAGGTGCAGACTGCCGCGGAGATCGTCTCCGGGATGCCGTAGAGACGCAGCGTCGCCTCGACGATGATGCCGAGCGTGCCCTCGGAGCCGATGAACAGCCGCGTCAGGTCGTAACCCGCCGACGACTTCCGGGCCCGCCCGCCGGTCCGGATCAGCGTGCCGTCGGCGAGAACGACGGCGAGCGACAGCACGTTGTCGCGCATCGTGCCGTAGCGGACGGCGTTGGTGCCGGACGCGCGCGTCGCGCACA
This sequence comes from Alphaproteobacteria bacterium, assembly GCA_038133505.1. Taxonomy (GTDB): domain Bacteria; phylum Pseudomonadota; class Alphaproteobacteria; order MPNO01; family UBA830; genus JAYQUR01. The sequence goes on along the minus strand of JAYPTI010000150.1, from coordinate 5,162 downwards.
TGCCGCCGATCGAGGCGTCGGCGCCGGGATCGATCGGGAAGAACAGCCCCGTACCGCGGAGATGCTCGTTGAGCTGCTTGCGTGTCACGCCGGGTTCGACCGTGACGTCGAGGTCTTCGGCGCTGACGCGAAGCACCTTGTTCATCTGGCCGACATCGACCGAGACGCCGCCTTCGAGCGCCGCAATGTGCCCTTCGAGAGACGAGCCGACGCCGAACGGGATGATCGGCGTCCGGTGCTCGCGGCAGATATTGACGATCTCCACCACCTCGTCGGTCGTGTGCGGAAACACCACCGCGTCGGGCGCCTTGGGCGCGTGATAGGATTCGTCCGTCCCGTGGCGCTCGCGGATATCGGCATTGGTCGTCAGCCGATCGCCGAAGCGCTGGCGCAGGATGTCGATGGCGGTCTGAATCTGACCCGCGGCGCCGTCCATCTCTAGAGCCTTCCGTCGTCCGAGCGGAGGTCGGACACGAACATGTAGCCCGGCGCGTGGGTGATCGCGATTTCGGGCTTGGCGTTCCTGATCGCCTCCTGCGGCGTTACCCCGCAAGCCCAGAAAACAGGGATTTCCCCCTCCTTTATGGTGACCGGCATCCCGTATTCCGGATTGCGGATATCCCGGATGCCCAGCGCATCCGGATCGCCGATCTGGATAGGTCCGCCATGGGCCATCGGATAGGCGTCGGTGACCTCGGCGGCGCGCTGCGCGTCCGCGGGCGTGTAAGGGCGCATCGAGACGACGTAGGGCCCGCTGAACTTGCCCGCGCTCTCCGCCGGCTTGGTCGTCCGGAACATCGGCACGATGCCGGTCTCGCGGATATGGCGCGGTTCCAGTCCGGCGGCGCTCAGCGCCTCCTCGGCGGTGAACGAGCAGCCGAGCAGGAAGGTGACGAAATCGTCGCGCCAAAGATCGGAGATGTCGGTGACGTCGCCGACCATCTCTCCGTTCCGGAACACGCGGTAGAGCGACAGGTCGGTCCGGATGTCCGCCCCGGGCGCACAATTCTTCGGCTCGGGATCGCCCGCGTCGAGAATCTCGAGCACCGGGCAGGGCTTCGGATTGCGCTCGCAGAACAGCCGAAAATCCTCGGCGTCGGCCGCCGGCAGGATCACCATGTTGGCCTGCACGAAGCCGGGCGCGTGGCCCGACGTCGGGCCGTCATAGGCGCCCGTGCGGCAGGCCGTGCGCAGGTCGCCCGGCGTGGCAAAGGGTTCGACGGTCGTCGCCATGTATTTCCTCCCGCGGTCCGCTCCCAATCTAGGGCGGAAGCGGACCGTTGTCAGGGGAAACTAGGCAGCGACCGTTGCAGCCCGGACGCCCGACGCAACGCGCGCCTGCGCCGCTTCGAGGATCAGCCGCAGCAGGTCGGCGTAGCGCAGGCCTTCCATCTCGGCCATCAGGTTCATCTTGCCGTCCCAGCACCAGCCGGGGTTCGGGTTGACCTCGAGCAGTCGCGGCACGCCGTCGGCGCCGCAGCGGAAATCGAAGCGCGCATAATCGCGGCAGCCGAGCCGGTCGAACAGGCGGATCGACCAGTCGATGAGATTGCGCCGGAGGTCCTCGGGGATGTCCGCCTCGCGATAGCCGATGCTCGTCCAGTAGGGCGACTCGGGATCCCATTTGGATTCGTAGGACAGGATCTTCGGCAGCCCCGCCGGCAGCCTGGAGTAATCGACTTCCAGCACCGGCAGCGGGCGCAGCCCGAAGCCGGGATTGCCGATCAGTCCGACCGTATATTCGTTGCCTTCCAGATATTCCTGGATCAGCGCATCCCGGTCGGGAACAGTCTCGCGCAGCGTGTCGAGATAGGCGATGGCCTCCTCGGGCGTGCGCACCACCGCGTGCTGCGTGATGCCGATCGAGCTGTCGCCCTTGGCCGGCTTGATCAGCGCCGGAAACACCGAGGGCAGCGTGCCCGAGCTGTCGTCGATCGCCACGTAGGTCTCGGCGGGCACCGGCACGTCCACCGCGTCCGCGACCGCGCGCACCAGCGACTTGTCGTAGCACAGCCCGAGGCAGGACGGTCCCGCGCCGGTATAGGGAATGCCCAGCATTTCGAGATAAGCCGGCACGTGCAGTTCCATCAACGCGTCGTTGTCGTAACCCTCGTCGCAGAGATTGAGCACGAAGGTCGGCGGCTCGTTCCGCATCGCGGTCAGGAACGCCTGGTGATTGTCGTGGTAGGAGAAGCGGAATCCTTCGAGCTCGCCGAGCGCGTCCTTCAGTTTCTGGACGGTCGCGAGGTCTTCGGGGTTGAACTGGCCGCCGAGCTTCACGGTATCGGGCAGGCGCGGATCGCCGAGCAGGACCGTCACGTCGGGCAGCGGAACGGATTCGATGATCGCCTGCGTCGGGCGGACGGGACCCTCGGCGGTCAGGAAGATGCGCCGCGCCATCATGCCGAGGTCCTGGTTGCGCTCGGACTGGGACACCACCGTGTCGTGGATGCGGATATCGCCGAAACCGGCATCCGCCAGAAGGCGCGTGATCGTCTCCTGCGAATAGAGGCGTTCGGCGTAGAACTGGTCGGCGATGACGCCCTTCTCGGCGTGGACGACGACCTCGCGCGTGATCAGGCGGCCGCCGTCGGACGACAGCGTGCGTTCGCGGCAGACGAACTGGTTCTGGTCGATCCATTCCCACGACCGCTGCTCGTAATTAGCGGCGATCCACTCGCCGTCGGCGATGTCCATCACCAGCGTCCCGCGCGAGCGAAGCGCGCGGCGGATCGCCGTCAGGACGGCCGTATCGTCCTCTTCCCGCTCGAAATAGCCGAACGAGTTGCCCATCACGAGCACCGCATCCGCCGCGCCTTCCTCATAGCGGAACTTGCGGGCATCGGCCTCACGGAACGTAACCGGCAGGTTTTCGTTCTGTGCGCGGCGGCGCGCCAGGCGGACGAGATACCGCGACCGGTCGAAGCCGGTCAGGTTGCGATAGCCGCGGCGGGCGAGCTCCAGCGTATGCCGTCCCTGGCCGCAGCACAGATCGACGATCCGGTCGTTCTTCTCGATCCCGGAAGCGCGGATGACGAGATCGATATCGGCCGCCGTGTTGGCCGCGTTCTCGACGACATCGCCGTCGGTCTTCAGATAGACCGCATTGAACAGCGACCGCCACCAATCGGCCGGCAGATGCTTTTCGAGATCCGAGATCGGTCCGAGGGTGCGATGAGGAGAACGGGCGGAAGGTCGCGGCGAAGCGCCGGCGTCGGAGTTTGACATTGAGGATTTCCCGATAACGGCCGGACCAGCGCATTGGCCCCCGGCGGGATAACGACGAACAACCGCTCCCTGAGCCCGAACCGATCGCGCCGGCCCGGCGGAAAACAATTTCGCGGCGTCAGATAAACCTTCCGTACCGCGATTCAAGCAGTTTTTGCGTCTGTCGCCGCGCGACGCCAGGAACTGGCGAAATCGGCCCTATTCCGCCGCCTCTTTCCGCCCTTCCGGGGTCCCGTAACCGCCGCCGCCGGGCGTCTCGATGACGTAGACGTCGCCCGCATAGACCTCGGTCGAATCCGTGCCGCCTTGCTCGGTGACGCTGCCGTCCGTGCGGATCACGTAGTTGTGGCCGAGCTGGCCGGGCTCACCGCCCTTCATGCCATAGGGCGGGATACGCCGGTGGCCGGACAGCATCGAGGCGGTCATCTGTTCGCGGAACATCACCTTGCGGATGACGCCGTCGCCGCCCCGGTGATTGCCCGCGCCGCCGGAGCCGCGCCGGATCTCGAACGATTCGAGGATCACCGGGAAGCGCCATTCGAGAATCTCCGGATCGGTCAGCCGCGTATTGGTCATGTGCGTGTGGACGGCATCGGTGCCGTCGAAATCCGCGCCGGCGCCGGCACCGCCGCAGATCGTTTCGTAGTACTGGTGGTTGGCGTTGCCGAAGGTGAAGTTGTTCATCGTCCCCTGAGCCGCGCCCATGAGGCCGAGCGCCCCGAGGATGGTGTCGGTGATCGCCTGGGAGGTCTCGACGTTGCCGGCGACGACGGCAGCCGGGTATTTCGGCCGCAGCATGCAGTCTTCGGGGATGATGATGTCGAGCGGCTTCAGGCAGCCGGCATTCAGCGGAATGTCGGAATCGACCATCAGCCGGAAGGTATAGAGCACGGCGGCGACCGCCACCGCATGGGTGATGTTGAAGTTGTTGTTCTGCTGCGGCGACGTGCCGGTGAAGTCGATGGTCGCCGACCGCGTTTCCGGGTGGACGGTGATCGCCACCTTTATCCGTGCGCCGAAATCCATCTCGTATTCGAACGCGCCGTCGGACAGGCGCTCGATGACGCGGCGGACCGATTCCTCCGCGTTGTCCTGGACGTGCTTCATGTAGGCGAGCACGACGTCGAGACCGAAATGGCCGACCATCTTGCGCAGTTCCTGCGCGCCCTTCTCGTTCGCCGCGATCTGAGCCTTCAGGTCGCCGAGATTGTGGTGGAAATTGCGCGTCGGGTACGGCGCGGTGGTGAAAAGCTCCTCGAGCTCCTTCTCGCGCAGCCGTCCCTGGTCGACGAGCTGGAAGTTGTCGATCAGCACGCCTTCCTCGTCGATGTGGCGCGAATCCGGCGGCATCGAGCCCGGCGTCTTGCCGCCGATCTCGGCGTGGTGACCGCGCGAGGCGACGTAGAACAGCAGCCGGTCGCCGCCCTCCTCGAACACCGGCGTCATCACCGTCACGTCGGGCAGGTGCGTACCGCCGTTGTAGGGTGCGTTGAGCACGAACACGTCGCCCGGCTTCACGGTGCCGGCGCGTTCGCGGATGATCGTCTTCACGCTCTCGCTCATCGAGCCGAGATGGACCGGGATATGCGGCGCGTTGGCGACCAGGTCGCCGTCGTCGTCGAAGATCGCGCAGGAGAAGTCGAGCCGCTCCTTGATGTTCACCGAGTAAGACGTGTTCTGCAGGACGACGCCCATCTGCTCGGCGATCGACATGAACAGGTTGTTGAACACCTCGAGCATCACCGGATCGGCGTCGGTGCCGATGGCGTGTTCGTCCTGCCGCGCCTCGACGCGGGTCATGACGAGGTGGTTGTGCCGCGTGATCTCGGCGCGCCAGCCGGGCTCGACGACCGTGGTCGCGTTCGCGTCGATGACGACCGCCGGCCCGTCGACCGTCGCGCCGGGCGCGAGGCCCTCGCGGTCGTAGACCGGCG
>JAYPTI010000149.1:0-7580 GCA_038133505.1 Alphaproteobacteria bacterium | reverse complement strand
CCGAACGTCTCGAACAGCGCCTGCGTGACGTCGTAGTGGTTTTCGAGCCCGCCGCGTTCGAGCCGCTCGATCGGCCCGTCCGGATAGCCGAGGCCCATCTTGCAGGTCAGGTCCATGTCCTTCGCCGTTGCGAGGCCCTCGTCGAGGAACCGCAGCGCCGCGTTGTATTTCGGCCGGACCAGCCGGTCGACGATGCGGCCGGGCTGGTCGCTGCAGACGCAGACGGCGAAGCCGGCTTCCTCGAACATTGCCTTGGCCGCTTCGATGGCGGCTGCGTCGCTGGCGGGCTGGCTGACCAGTTCGATCAGGGCCGACGGCGGGTCGTCGCCGTTCCGGTAGCGCGCGAAGCCGAGCACGTTGGAGCCTTCCTCGCCGGCGCTCTCGCCGGTGTGGACGCCGAGGCTTTCGGTGCCGAGCTCGACGAGCACCGCCTTGCGGCTGGCCTCGGGCGCGACGGTCGCGGTCGGCGTGCCAAGATAAAGCAGCACGTCGCCGCCCGGTGTCGCGCCGTCGAGAAACGCGTCGCCGTCGGGGAAGGAGCGGCTGAGGCCGTCGCGGACGATTTCGTATGCCATCGTCTCAGCCCCCGTACATGCCGCTGCCGACATAATCAAAGAACCCGGCGCCCGATTTCCGCCCCAATCGACCGGCGGCGACCATGCGGCGCAGCAGCGGCGGGGCGGCGGTGCGGGGATCGAGTGTGATCGGATAGAACGCCTCCGACAGGCGGATCTGGGTGTCGAGCCCGATAAGGTCGATCAGCTCTAGCGGGCCCATCCGGTAGCCGAGCCCCGCCTTGATCGCGTTGTCGATGTCGGCCGGCTCGGCGACGCCGGCCTCGACGGCGCGGATGCAGTCGTTGTTGAACGGCACCAGCAGCGCGTTGAGGATGAAGCCCGGCTTGTCCTGCGTCTTCACGGGAATCTGGCCCGCCGCCTCGGTCCACGCCCAGGCCGTTTCGAACGTCTCGTCCGACGTGTTCACGCCGGGCGACATCTCGATCAGCTTCATCAGCTGCGCGGGCAGGCAGAAATGCATGCCGACGACGCGGTCTTGCCGGTCGCAGCCCGACGCAATCTCTGTAATCGACAGGGTCGAGGTGTTGGAGGCGAATATCGTGTGATCGGGGCAGATGCGGTCGAGCTCGCCGACGAGCGTCTTCTTGACCGAAAGCTCCTCGAAGACCGCCTCGATGACGAGGTCGCAGGCGGCGAGGTCGCCCATGTCGGTGGTCGCCGTAAGGCGCGCCATCGTCGCGTCCTTGTCCTCGGCGGTCATCTTGCCGCGCTCGACGGACTTGCCGAAGAACCCGTCGGTCTCGGCGCGCGCGCGGTCGAGCCCTTCGGTCGCCGTGTCGAAGCAGACGGTCTCGAAGCCCGCCCGCGCGGCGACGATGGCGATGCCCGCGCCCATCGTTCCGCCCGCGCCGCAGACGCCGACGGTCTTGATCTTCGTGCTCATTTCTCGCGAAAGCTCCCTATTTCATTTCTCGCGGAAGCTTCGGCCGATCAGCTGGCGGTGCACCTGGTTGGTGCCCTCCCAGATCTGGGTGATCTTGGCGTCGCGCATCAGCCGCTCCACGCGGTAATCCATGCAGTAGCCGTAGCCGCCGTGCATCTGCACCGCCTCGGTCGTCATCCGCATGGCGAGGTCGGAGGCGCGCATCTTCGAGATCGAGGCTTCCATCCCGAAGTCGTCGACGTCGTCCTCCACGAGGCCGCCGACATAGTCGATCCACGTCTCCAGCATCGCGAGGTCGCTCGCAAGGTCGGCGACGGTGAACTGGTTGCCCTGGAACTCGATGATGCGCCGGCCGGACTGCTCGCGCTCGTTCATGTAGGCGATCATGTCCTTGAAGGCGGCGCGCGCGATGCCGCGGGCGTGTGCGGCGACCGACGGGCGCGACTTGTTGAGCGAGGCGAGCAGCAGCGCGAGCCCCGAGCCGGGCTCGCCCATCAGGTTGGCGCGCGGAATGCGGCAGTCCTCGAACGACAGCGTCGCGGTCGACGAGGCGCGGTGGCCCATCTTCTCTTCCTTGCGGAGCACGTGGAAGCCGGGCGCGCCCTTTTCCAGCACGACGGCGCTGATCGAGGCGCGCGCGTCGTCAATCTTCGACCACTTGCCGAACAGCAGGATGAGGTCTGCCTCGTCGCCGCTTGTGATGAACGTCTTGCCGCCGTCGATGACGATGTCTGCGCCGTCGGGCGTGAAGCGCGTCTTCATGCCGGTCGCGTCGGAGCCGGACGACGGTTCGGTGATGGCGAGCGAGGCGAGCCCGCCCTCGGCGATGCGCGGCAGCAGGCGCGTCTTCTGTTCCTCGTTCGCGTGGTCGATGACGGGGCCCATCGCGTGATAGTTCGTCGCGTAGATGATGCCGGTCGATGCGCAGGCCTCGGAAATAATGGAAACGCATTCGAGATAGAGCGAATAGCGCATCGGCGCGCCGCCGTAGGCCTCGGGCACGAAGATCGCGTTGAGGCCCAGCTCGTTGAGCGCGTTGACGCTGTCCCACGGGAACTCGCCGGAGCGGTCGTACCTCTCCGCGTTCGGCGCGATGATGTCGTCGGCGACGCGCTGCACCTGGTCGAGGACGAGCCGTTCGTCCTCCGCCCAGACGCGGCGCCGGGCAATCTGATCGAGAATCGTCATCCGTGTTTCATTCTAGTGGTTCATCCCCTGGCCACCGTCGATGTATATCGTCTCGCCCGTCAGATAGGGAATCGCGCCCGTCATAAGGCTCGTGACGAGTTTCGCCACGTCTTCCGGCGTGCCGGGCCCGCCGGTCGGAATGCGGCCCGCCAGCCACGTCTTCACCTTGTCGCGGGCGAGATAATCGCTGTTGAGGTCGGTCGCGATATAGCCCGGCGCGACGTTCATCACGCGGATGCCGTCCTTCGCCCACTCGACGGCCAGGCACCGCGTGATCGCGCCGACGGCCGCCTTCGACGCGCAATAGGCGAGATTGTCGGGCACGCCCATCTTGTCGAAGAACGAGCCGATATTGACGATCGTGCCGCGCGTCTCGCACAGCATCGGGTAGGCCTCGCGCGACGCCAGCATGACGGCGGTGGCATTCAGCGCCATGACCTTTTCGTAGTCTTCGGTCGCGAGCGAGGCGCTTTTCGCCGTGATGTGAAACCCCGCATTGTTGACCAGCCCGGCGACCGGCCCGGCCGCGCCGATCTCGGCGAACGCGGCCTTGAGTGCCGCTTCGTCGGTCAGGTCGCAGGCGATGCCGCGCCCCGCCGGCGTGTCGCCCGAGCGCGAGACCGACACGACGTCGTAGCCCGCGCCGTCGAGCGCGGTCGCGATGGCCTTGCCGATGCCCCGGCTGCCGCCGGTGACGATCACCTGTCCCGTTGCCATGCCGTCAGCCATCCTTGAATTCCGGTTTGCGCTTTTCCTCGAACGCCGCCATCCCTTCGGCCGAGTCTTTCAGCTGATAGGCGAGGGTGGAGAGATCGGCCTCGATCTTGAGACCCTCAGGCAGCGGCGTATCCAGCGCGCGGGAGATCGCGCGGCGCGCGAATTCGAGGACCGGCAGGCTGTAGCCGGCGAACGCGGACGCGAATTCGATCCCTGCGTCGACGGGATCACCGTCGACGATGCGCGAGACGAGCCCGATGCGCTCGGCTTCTGCGGCATCTACCGTCCGTCCGGTCATGACGATCTCCAGCGCGCGCGCCTCGCCGACGACGCGCGGCAGCCGCTGGGTGCCGCCGTAGCCCGGGATGAGGCCGAGTTTCACTTCCGGCAGGCCCATTTTGGCGTTGGCCGTGGCCAGGCGGAACGTGCAGGCGAGCGCGAGTTCCAGCCCGCCGCCGAAGGCGTAGCCGTTGACGACGGCGACCGACGGGATCGGCAGAGTATCCAGCTTGGCGAAGACCGACTGGCCGAGCTCGGCACCGCGCTGCTGTTCGATCAGCGTGCGGTCGCGCAGCTCCTTGATGTCGGCGCCGGCGCAGAACGCCTTGTCGCCCGCGCCGGTGACGACGAGGACGCGCGCATCGGACGCCGCGACCTCGTCGAAGGTCCGGCCGATCTCGCGCAGGATATCGAAGGAGAGCGCATTGAGCGCTTCCGGCCGGTTGAGGATCATCACGGCGGCGTCGCCGCGGCGGGTCAGTTCGACGGCCATCACACGGCCTCCTTGTTCGCCTGGAAGCGGATCGACAGCGGGTCGATCTCGCCGCGCCGGTGCATTTCGATCAGTTCGCGCTTGAGGATCTTGCCGCTGGCGGTCAGCGGAAAGGACTCGAGGTTCAGGAAATACTCCGGCATGTCGTATTTCGACAGGCCTTCGGCGTCGAGATGCGCGAGCGCGTCGTCCGGCCCGATGTCGCCGATGACGGCGAGGCAAACCTTCTCGCCGAGCCGGTCGTCAGGGACCGGGAACGCCGCTGCCTTCTCGATCCTCTCGCTGCGAAGCGCCAGCGCTTCGATGTGCGACGGGTAGATGTTGTGGCCGCCCCGGATGATCAGGTCCTTCAGCCGGCCGTCGATGTGGAGGTTGCCGTTCTCGTCCATGCGGCCGAGATCGCCCGACAGGAACCAGCCGTCGCGGTTGAAGCTGTCCTGCGTCGCTTCCTGGTTGCCGAAATAGCCGAGCATCAGCGCCGCGCCGCGGCCGGCGATCTGGCCGGTCGCGCCGGGGGCTGCCGGAAGGTCGCGGTTCTCGGCGTCGACGATCAGCACCTCGTAGGCCGGCCCGCCGCGCCCGCAGGTGTGGATCCAGACGTCGGGGTCGTCGTCCGGGTGCGTGTACTGGTGCGACGAGTTCTCGGTCATGCCGTAGATGTTCTGAGGCTTGATGCCGAGCCGGATGAAGGCCTCGCAAACGACTGGTGGGATCGGCGCGCCCGCCATGTAGAAGATCTCCACGTCGCCGATGCGCTCCAGCCCGGCCTCGCGCTGGGCGGAAAGAATGTCCATCGCATGCGTCGGCACGCCCATCACGTAGGTCGCGCCGGTCTCGACGATCCAGTCCAGCCGGCTCATGCCCGCGGGCGGCGCGTCGATGATCAGCTGGCCGCCGCAGATCAGCCACTGGCTGACCGCGACCCAGGCGATGTGATGGGACAGCGGGCTGAGGGTGAGGATCCGCGTCGCATGATCCAGCTTCCAGTCGCGCGCCATGTCGCGCGCGTTCGACATCAGCGTGTTGTCCGAATGCATCACGCATTTCGGCGCGCCGGTCGTGCCCGACGTGAAGGCGAGATAGGCGACGCTGTCGGAATCGAGGACGGGCGGACGCGTCGGCGCCGGACCGCTCTCCGGGAACGTCTCCGGCGTATAGACCGTGTGGAGGCCGGGGAGCTTCTCGATCTCGGCTTCGAGCTTGCCCGCGCCGCGATCGGCGCCCCAGCCTTCCTCCGTGATCAGAACCGCGCTGTCGAGCCGGCGCAGAAGCTCGCCCACTTCGGCGCAGGTGTTCGTGCTGTGGAGCGACGGGTTGATCGTGTGCCCGCCACGCGAGCAGGCGAGGAACGCGATCACCGGCTCGATCCGGTTCGACATCCAGACCGAGACGCGGTCGCCGGGCACGAGGCCCTTTTTCTCCAGCGCGGCGGCAAAGGTTTCGACGCGGGCGGAAAGCTCCCGCCATGTCAGCGTGTTTTTGCCGTCGCGGTAGGCAATGTCGTCCGGCCGCGCCGAGGCGTGCCCGGCCATCAGGCTGTAGAACGTATCGTCGGTCCACAGCCCCTTGTCGTAATATTCCCGCGCGCGGGCGGGATCGTGAAGCGTGAGGAACGGACGCATGCTCAGTGTCCGAACTTGTCCGAATCCGGCGCGCGCCGTTCGCCGAAAGCCTTGCTCAGTTCCTTCGATTCCTCGCTGTCGAGATAGTCGCGCAGCAGCAGGTCGTGCGCCATGCGCGCGAGGCCGCCGACGCCGCCGTGGCGCGCGTTGAACGCGCCCTTGATCGAGGCGAGCGCGAACGCGCCGCGGTCGGCGACCTCAAGCGCGAAGGCGCGGGTCGCCTCGGCGAGCTCGGCGTCCGGGACCATGCGGTTGATCAGGCCCATCTCGAGGGCTTCGGCGGCGGAGATCTTGATGTTGCAGTACCACATCTCCTTCGCCTTTTTCTTGCCCACGAGGTCTTCGAGGTACCAGGTGCCGTAGCCCGCGTCGAACGAGCCCATCATCGGGCCGACCTGCCGGAAGACCGCGCTTTCCTTGGCGATGGTGAGATCGCAGACCATCTGCAGGACGTTGCCGCCGCCGACCGCGAAGCCGTTGACGCTGGCGATCACCGGTTTCTGCAGCTTGTCGATCGCCTCGTACATCTCGAGCGTCGGCAGAACGCCGGCATAGAGCTTGGTCTCCTCCATTCCGTCCTTACGCCCGCCGATGCAGAAGAAACGGTCGCCCGCGCCGGTCAGCACGATGACGCGGGTGCGCGTCTCGCGGCGGATGTCGTTGATGCAGTCGCGGATTTCGTGACACATCTCCTCGGTGAACATGGTGCCGTCGTCCGGCCGGTTCAGCGTGATCGTGCCGACGGGTCCGTCTTCTTCGTAGAGGATCGTGTTGTAGCTCACCGCGTGCTTCCCCGTTTCCCTGTTGCCTCGATCCTAAAGCGGAATGCGGGGCTGGAAAACCTTGCCTCGCGCATGGGGCTTTGCAACCATCCCATGCAGAGGGAGAACCGGCATGATCGGAACGAGCTGGATGCGCCATCAGGGCCCGAAGGACGCCCTGATGGTCGAAGCGCTGCGGCGCGGCGCGGCGGACGGGGTGATGCTGTGGCGGCGGAGCCATCCGGTCCGGGACTCCTGCATGAAGGCGTGGAACGACATAACGCCGCTCCGCGACGGGCCGGTGAACCCCGAGCGCGTCGAGGTGGACGATCCCGCCGCGATGGCGCAGCGGATCAAGGAGTTCGCCCTGGGTCTCGGCGGCGACCGCGTCGGCATGACGGCGCTGAAGCCCGAATACATCGATTACGGCGTCGACATTCCGCACCGGAACGTCATCTGCGTCATCTGCCACGAGGACTATTCGAAATCGATCGAGGGGCCGCAGGCGGTCGATCACGAAGCGATGACCACCTATGTCGAATGCGCACGGATCGCGACCGAGCTCGCTCGCTATATCCGCGAGGAGCTGGGCTACCCGGCGCTCGCGCATCACAACGGCTCGGTCCAGGTCCAGGCGATCCCGGTGATGTGGCAGGTCGGTTTCGGCGAGCTCGGCAAGCACGGCAGCCTGATCAACCCCGACCTCGGCGCCAACTTCCGTCCCGCCATCGTGACGACCGACCTGCCGGTCGCCTACGATGAGCCGATTTCGTTCGGGGTGCAGGACTACTGCTTGACCTGCAACCTGTGCGCCAACAACTGCCCCGGCGACGCGATCCCCGAGGATTCGAACGACTACATCGTCACCGACGGCCAGAAGCGCTGGCTGACCGATATCGATAAGTGCTACCCGATCTCGCGCTTCCGGCCGGAGTACTGCCACATCTGCGTCGACGTCTGCCCCTACATCCACAAGGAAAACGACATTCCGGGCCGCAAGGAGACCTACAAGGCCTACATGAAGGAGCGGAAGGCGGAGGGGTACAAGACGCCCAAGAC
>JAYPTI010000148.1:0-7591 GCA_038133505.1 Alphaproteobacteria bacterium | reverse complement strand
GGCCCCGGACCGGCCGCAGCGCCGGCCCAGGTCCGGCTTCGACCGCGCCGCCGCCGAGGCGGCAGAGCGCGAACGCGCCTTCGCCGAGATGTCGCAGTTCGTGCGCAACTCGGAAGTGCGCAACCGCGCGGACAAGGCGCGCTACGACGAGGCGCTCAAGGCGGCCTACGACCGCGGCCTCGATTCAGAGGAACGCAAGGCCGCCGAGCGCCGCAAGAACCGCGACTGGATACCGCGGCGTAATTCGCGCCGCCGCAACCCGGAAGTCCACGCGCGCGTGCTCCTGAAGGAAACCCGCCTGCCGCTGCGCGAAATCGCGTCGATCTGCGGCCTCGACGTCTGGACGGTCGCCGGTCTCAAGCTCAAAATGCGCGAAGAAACGGTCCGGTCCTAGCGCACCGGTCAAAAGTCCGCAGGGGGGAGAGACGGGTATGCTCGAAGACAAGGTCGTCATCGTCACCGGCGCGGGCCGCGGGCTCGGCCAGGCCTATGCCATCGAAGCCGCGCGCCTCGGCGCGAAGGTCGTCGCGGGCGACATCCTCGACTGCGCCGACACGGTGCGCCGGATAGCGGCCGACGGCGGCGAGGCCATCGGCGTCGAGCTCGACGTCACGAAGATGGGCACGGTCTCGGCAATGGCGGAGAGCGCCGTCGAGGCGTTCGGCGGCGTCAACGTGCTGATCAACAACGCCGCGCTCTACGGCGCGCTCTCGGGCGGCCGGTTCGACCAGCTCGACGAGGGCGAGTGGGACCGCACCATGGACGTCAACGTGAAAGGCATCTGGCGGTGCTGCAGCGCCGTGGTGCCGCTGATGCGCAACGCGGGCGGCGGCTCGATCATCAACGTCGCCTCGCTCGCCGCGACCTACGGCCTGCCCTTCGCGCTCCACTACACCACGTCGAAGGCGGCCGTCATCGGCATGACGCGCGGCCTCGCCCGCGAGCTGGGGCGCGACGAGATCCGCGTCAACGCCATCGCGCCGACCGCCGTGCTGACCGAAGGCACCGCCGAGTTCTTCGGCGACAAGACCGAGGGCGCGATGAAGGTGATCATGGACGACCAGAGCCTGAAGCGGAATCCGCTGCCGAAGGACATGGTCGGCACCGTCATGTGGCTCGCCTCCGACGCCAGCAGTTTCGTCACCGGCCAGACCATCGCCATCGATGGCGGCACGGTGATGTCCTGAGGTAGCCGCGATCATGGAAATCCGTCCTTTAGGCGAGACCTTCGGCACGGAGATTTCCGGCCTCGACCTGTCGCAACCGCTCGACGACGCGACCTTCGCCCGCGTCTACGACGCGTTCCTGAACCGCCAGGTCCTCTGTTTCCGCGGCCAGAAGATGGAGCCCGCCGCCTTCGTCGCGTTCTCGCGCCGCTTCGGCGAGCTCGTGCCGCACGACAACCGGCAGTTCCGCCTCGCGGCGCATCCCGAAATCCTCGTGCTGTCGAACGACGTCGACGCGGACGGCAACCAGATCGGCGTGATCGATGCGGGCGACACGTGGCACAGCGACCACCAGTTCAAGGAGCGGCCGGGCAAGGCGACGATCCTGCTCGCGCTCAGGAACCCGTCGCAGGGCGGCGACACCGACTTCACCGACCAGGTCGCGGCGTACGACGCGCTGCCCGCGGAAACGAAGGCGCGCATCGAGGGGCTGCGCTGCATTCATTCGATCAGCAAGCTGAAGAATAAGCGCGCGCCGATCTCGGGTGCGCGCAAGGGCGCGGAGGCGTTCTATAAGAAGCAGGAATCGGAGATTCCCGACGTCACCCACCCGCTGGTCCGCGTCCATCCGGAAACCGGCCGCAAGGTGCTCTACTGCTCGCCGCGTTTCACCATCGCCGTCGACGGCATGGACGAGGCCGAGGGCGACGCGCTGCTCGACGAGCTGATCGCGCATTCGGTGAAGAAGGAATTCCGCTACCGCCACAAGTGGCGCGACGGCGATCTGCTGATGTGGGACAACCGCTCGGTCAACCACCGCGCGACCGGCGGCTACGACTACCCCGACATCCGCCTCATCCACCGCACGACGACGGACGGGGAGCCGACGGGGTAAGGCAGCCGGAGCGGAGCAGCCGACTGTCGCCTTTTGCAGACACTCGCTGCTGACCTGCTGAACCGGGTTGTCCAGCTTCTGTGGGAGAAACCGGCCCTGCGGGCAGCTTATCCGATGTGGCCGGTAGGCAGGGGAAACCGGGGTTCGACCCCGACAGCGGGATGCCGCTGGCGATTGCTAGTCTTCGGATGTCACCCAAGGGAACGGCGTACGCTCTCAGGGGCTTTTCGCACCCCGAGATTTTTCCTCAAAACAGGGTTATCTCAGGCCGTGTTCGGCCTCCGGCGCCCATCGTCTTAACAGGGTTTTCCCCAAATCGATTTTCCCTGCGTTAGGGTTTTCCTTGAGCCATTTCTCGCTGTTCTTCACCTTAAAACTATAAATGAGTTCAGCCAGATATTCTTTGTATGAATCGACCCATTTTTTATTTTCGGGAATTTGGGAAAAATATAAAATCTGCATCTCTACATAATCGTGCATGGTCCTTCCGTGTTCGTCCAGCGCGTTGGGGTCTACCCCCAAGTTCAAAAACATATGCCGCCAGGAAGACCGGCTGAACATGCGAAAAGCATACCGGATAACCGTCGTGCCGTTGCAATCCGCAGACATGGCAATGTCATAAAAAATTATAAGCTGAATATTCTTTCGCGACGGCGTCCAGGCCCCTTATTTTGGATCTTTCAATGGACGTGCACAAAGTGGCTTCATGCCTCGGGTTCATTGGTACTTTTATAAACTGCGCAGTCCCCTTGATCGCGTCTTGCGGCAGGCCTTCGGGCGTCCCCGCAACGGGAGCTGAAATTTCTTTGCTTGCAGAGGGATTTTCCGGAGCTCTGGACGCCCAAACGTGAGTTGCCAGCAGAAATAATGCCATCACTACAGGCAGTCTAAGCGCTTTCACTTTTCGTCCTCTCCCCTGATGACGGGCCAGCCCTACCGCGCCGCCTGCAGCGCCTGCCACACCCGCTCCGGCGACGCCGGCATCTCGATCGCCTCCACCCCCGCAGACCGCAGCGCATGCTCGATGGCGTTCATCACCGCCGGCAGCGCGCCGACCGTGCCGGCCTCGCCTGCGCCCTTGACGCCGAGCGGGTTCTGCTTCGTGGGCACCGGGTTCGACTTCACGTCGAACAGCGTGAAGTCCTGCGCCCGCGGCATGGCGTAGTCCATAAACGAGCCGGCGACGTTCTGGCCGCTGGCGTCGTAGACCGCGCGCTCCATCACCGCCTGACCGACGCCCTGCGCGACGCCGCCGTGGATCTGGCCCTTGAGAAGCAGCGGGTTGAGCACCGTGCCGACGTCGTCGACGATGACGTAGGCGAGGATTTCGATCTCGCCCGTCTCGGGGTCGATCTCAATCTCGCAGGCGTGCGCGCCGTTGGGATAGTTCGCGGCCTTGGGCGAAAACGTCGCGCGCTCGTCGATACCCGCCTCGACGCCGTCGGGCAGCTTGCCCGGCGTGTAGGCGGACTTCGCGACCTCGTCGAGCGTCATCGTCCGGTCGGTGCCGGCGATGGAGAACGTGCCGTTCTGGAACTCGATGTCGCCGACGCTCGCCTCCATCTGGTGGGCGGCGAGGATCTTCGCCTTGTTGATCGCGGCCTCCGCAGCGCGGAACACGGCCGAGCCGCCGCAGGTCGCGGACCGCGAGCCGCCGGTGCCGCCGCCGATGCCCTGCAGGTCGGTATCGCCTTCGCGCACCCGGATGCGGCTGACGGGCACGCCCAGCGCCTCCGAGACGATCTGCTTGTAGACCGTGTCGTGGCCCTGCCCCTGGCTGATCGTGCCGGCCAGCACCATGACGTTGCCGGTCTTGTCGAGGCGCACCGTCGCCTCCTCGATGGACGGCGCGCCGGCGCGTTCGATGGTGTTCGAGATTCCGATGCCGCGCAGCTTGCCGTCCACCTGCGATTCCAGGCGGCGCACCTCGAAACCGGCGTAGTCGATCATCTCCAGCACGTCGTCGAGGTTCTTTTCGAACTCACCGCAGTCGTAGGTGAAGACGAGGCCGGTCTTGAACGGCATCGCGTCGGGCGGGATCGTGTTCTGGCGTCTCAGATCCGCCGGATCGCGGCCGAGCTTCTTCGCCGCCTCTTCCACCAGCGTCTCGATGATGTAGGCGGCTTCCGGGCGTCCGGCGCCGCGATAGGGAGACGTCGGCGTCGTGTTGGTGAACACGCCCGACACCTCCACGTGGATCGCGGGCGTCTTGTAGGTGCCGGCCAGCGTGCCGAGATTGTTGACCGGCGGGCCGTTGCCGCCCGTGGTCACGAACGCGCCCAGCGCCGCCAGCGTGCGCACGTGCATGCCGAGGAAATTGCCGTCCGCGTCCATGGCGAGCTTCGCGACGGAGTAGTTGTCGCGCCCCTGGTAATCGGTCAGGTGCGCCTCGGAGCGTTCGGCGGTCCATTTCACCGGCTTGCCTACGCGCTTCGACGCCCACAGCACCAGAAGCTGCTCGGGATAGACGCTGCCGCGCAGCCCGAAGCTGCCTCCGACGTCGCCCGCGATCACGCGCACGTCCTGCTCGGCGATATGGAAGACCTGGGTCGCGAGCTGCTCGCGGATCTTGTGCGGGTAATGGCAGCCCGTATAGAGCGTGTAGCGCTCGTCCATCGGGTTGTAGTCGCCGAGATAGGCGCGCGGCTCGATGGTGTTGGTGATGGTGCGCGTGATGTTGAAGACGCGCTCGACGACGATGTCGGCCTTCGCGAACGCCGCCCTCGTTTCGTCCGGATAGCCGCGCTCGATGAAGAAGCACTCGTTGTTCGGCCGCTCGTCCCAGACGGTGGGCGTGCCGTCGTCCATCGCCTTCGCGGTCACCGTGTTGGCGGGCAGGATGTCGTAGTCGACGACTATGGCTTCCGCCGCGTCCTTCGCACGGTCGACCGTGTCGGCGACGATCAGCACGACCCCCTCGCCGACATGGTGGACGCGCCCCAATGCGAGCGGCGGGTTCGCCGGCTGGTACTGGTTCTCGTTCCAGCGCGAGCCGCATTCGAGATCGCCGAGCCCGTCGGCACGGTAGTCCTCCGCGGTCAGGACCGCACGGACGCCCGGCATCTTTTCCGCTTCGGCGCTGTCGATGGATTTGATCTCGGCATGCGCGTGCGGCGAGCGCAGCACGTAGGCGCGGAGCTGGTGCGGCAGGTTGTAATCGTCCGAATAACGCCCGCCTCCGGTCAGCAGCCTGGGGTCCTCGGTACGCGGAATCGGCTGGCCGACGTCGAACTCTCCCATCCTTGCTTTTCCTTCGAATTCTAAGTTTATTGAGGGCCGTTATAGATCAATCCCGGTAACGGGAAAACAGGGAGGACGGGATGACGGAAGGTGCGGGCAAGCTCGCCGGCAAGGCGGCGATCGTGACGGGTGCGGGACGCAATATCGGCGAGGAAATCGCACGCGCGTTTGCGCGCGAAGGCGCCAGGGTCGCCGTCGTCGACATGGATTCGGGCCGCGCCAGCGCGGTCGCCGACGCGATCAAGGCCGACGGCGGCGAAGCCGTCGCCATCGTCTGCAACGTCGCCGACACCGCCGACGTCGCGAAGATGGTCGCGGCGGCCGCCGACGGCCTCGGCGCCATCGACATCCTCGTCAACAACGTCGCCATCTCCGACAACCGGCACTTCCTCGAAATCACCGAGGAAGAGTGGCGCCGGACCATCGACGTCACCCTGTCGTCGCCCTTCTTCGTCTCCCGCGAGGTCGCGAAGTGGATGATCGCCAACGACCGCACGGGCAAGATCCTGAACATCGGCTCGACGTCGGGCTTCAAGGGCCGGCCGACCGCCATCGCCTACACCGCGGCCAAGGGCGGCGTGTTCAACCTCACGCAATCCATGGCCGTCCAGCTCGCGCCCTACGGCATCGTCGTCAACCAGATCTCGCCCAACATGACCGGCTCGCCCGTCGGCCAGGAGGAGTTCAACCCGAACCGGGTCGTCTCCAACCTCGTCGCGCGCGTCGGCCTGCCGCAGGAAACCGCCAAGGCGGCAGTCTTCATGGTCTCGGACGACGCGTCCTTCGTCGCCGGCGCCAACCTGTTCGTCGACGGCGGCACGATGGCGATGGCCTCGTTCGCGAAGCCCGCCGAACGCCTCGACGGAAAGCCCGACGCGCGGACCGGCAAGTAGGGGCCTGCAACGAATGAGCGGACCCTTTCGCCTCGGCGTCGACGTCGGCGGCACGCACACCGACCTCGTCCTGCTCGACGTCTCGGACGGCTCGATCGAGATCGAGAAGGTCTCGTCGACGCCGGCCAACCCGGCGCTCGGCGTGCTCGACGGCGTGAACCGCTTCATCGCCAAGGGCAAGCAGCCCGACGCGATCGAGTTCTTCGCGCACGGCACGACGATCACCACCAACGCCCTGTTGGAGATGCGCGGCGCGCGCGTCGGCATGCTGATCAACAAGGGCTACCGCGCCATCCAGGAAATCCAGCAGCAGGCGCGCGACGGCAATCCGTTCGACTATTTCTTCCAGCGCCCGACCCACCTGGCGCCGCAGAGCGTCACCCATGACATCGGCGGCCGGTTCGATCACGAGGGCAACGAGCTCGCCCCCCTCGACGAGGACGCGGTGCGCGCCGCCGCGCGCGATCTCAAGGCGAAGGACGTGAACTCCATCGCCGTCGTCTACCTGTTCTCCTTCATGAACCCGTCGCACGAGCAGCGCACCCGCGACATCATCCTCGAGGAATGGCCCGAAGCACACGTCTCGCTGTCATCCGACGTGCTGCCGCGCATCCGCGAATGGCCGCGCATGTCGACGACGCTGCTCAACGCTTACCTGGAACCCGTCCTCGTCCACTACATCTCCGACCTGTCGGACGGGCTGGATACGGGCGGCGTCGAGACGCAGCAACGCTTCCTGATGCAGTCGAACGGCGGCGTCATGCCGTTCCGCGCGGCGGTCGCGGGCGCAAAGACGGTCCACACGCTGTTCTCCGGACCGGCCGCGGGCGCGCAGGCCGCCGCCTATCTCGCGGCCGAGGACGCCAAGAAAGGGCTCGTCACACTCGACATGGGCGGCACCTCCTGCGACATCGCCTTCATCGAGGGCGGCGCACCGCTCGAAGTGACCGAGGGCGAAGTGGCGCGGCGCAGGCTCGACGTGCCCGCGCTCGATCTCACCACCATTTCCGCCGGCGGCGGCTCCATCGCCTGGATCGACGGCGGCGGGCTGCTCGCGGTCGGCCCGCAGAGCGCGGGCGCTGACCCCGGCCCCGCCTGCTACGGCAAGGGCGGCGAGAACCCGGCGGTGACCGACGCCGACATCGCCTGCGGCTTCCTCAACCCGGACTATTTCCTCGGCGGCGCGCAGTCGCTCGACGTCGACGCATCCCGCAAGGCGCTCAAAGAGAAAGTCGGTGCGCCGCTCGGCATGTCCGCGCTCGAAGCCGCCGCCGGCATCCGGCGCATCGTCGACATGCGCATGGCCGACGAGGTTCGCATCTTCGGTGCCAAGCGCGGCGTCGATCCGCAGGAATTCACGCTGCTGCCGTTCGGCGGCGCGGGCGCGGTGCATGCCG
>JAYPTI010000147.1:0-7716 GCA_038133505.1 Alphaproteobacteria bacterium | reverse complement strand
TCGTCATAGCTGCGGCGGCAGTCGAGGGAGCCGGAGGCATGGACCGTTATCTTCCAGCCCGGCGGCACGACCGACGTTCCGCCGGCCTCCTCGATAATCATCGGTCCGGTGAAGGTCTCGTCCGCCGCCATCTTCGTCCGGTCCATGATCGGGCAATCGGTCCACCCGCCGTTGAACCAGACCTGGCGCGTCTCGATGACGGGATCGCCGCCCTCGACCGCCGGGAACGCCAGTTCGGGCTTGTCGATGAGGCCGAGCGAGAACAGCCGTATGTTCACCAGCTCGACGTCGCTGTGGCGATCCGCCCTGCCGAACGTCTGCTCGTGGCGCTGATGGAACGCTTCGCGCAGCGCGTCCCAGTCGGCGGTTTCCGGATCGCACGGTATCGACAGGGTGAAGGACTGGCCGACATAGCGCATGTCGACGCTGAAACTGTGGTCGTGGCGGTCGTCGGCAAAGCCGTCGGCGCGCAGCAGATCGCTCGCGCGCTCGCGCAGGGCTGCCGCCTCGGTCCGGAAGTCGGCCTCGGCGATCTCGCCCAGCGGCCCACCCCAGGCGACGACGAAGTCGCGGCGGAGATCGGCGAGAAGCTGGCCGAGCGCCGACAGATGTCCCGGGAAGCGCGGCACGATGACCTGCGGGATCGCGAGTTCCTCGGCGACGAGAAACACATGCATCGGACCCGCGCCGCCGAAACCGAGCAGCGCGAAGTCGCGCGGATCGAACCCGCGATGGACCGACACCTCGCGCACCGCGCCCGCCATCTTGGAGACCGCGATCCGGAGCACGCCGTCGGCAAGCTCCGCCGGCGATCCTGCATCCGCGCCGAGTTTCGCGGCGAGGTCGTTGAAGGCCTTTTCCGCAAGTTCCTTCGATAGCTGCAACCCGCCCGACAGCGTCCGGTTCGTCGGAAGACGGCCGAGCATGAGGTTCGCGTCCGAAATCGTCGGCTCCGTGCCGCCGCGCTGATAGCAGGCGGGCCCGGGCACCGCGCCGGCGCTCTGCGGGCCGACTTCGAGCGTGCCATCCGCCTGGACCCAGGCGATGGAACCGCCGCCGGCGCCGATGGTGTGGATGTCGAGCTGCGGGACCTGCAGCGGATAGGCGTCGATCTGGTTCGAATGGCTGATGCGCGGCGTCAGCTTGTGGATCAGCGCGACGTCGGTGCTGGTGCCGCCCATGTCGAAGGTGATGCAGTCCTCGACGCCCGCCATCTCGCAGATACGGACCGCGCCGCCGGCGCCGCCGACCGGCCCCGACAGGAACGTGCCGGCCGCGAAGTCCGCCGCCTGGTCGAGCGTCATGACGCCGCCGTTGGAGCCCATCACGTTGACCGGCGCGGAGATCCCCTGCCCTTCGAGCTCGCCCGAGAGCGTCTTGAGGTAATCGCGCACGACCGGTGTCAGATACGCGTTGAGGACGCAGGTCGAGAAGCGCTCGAACTCGCCCTTCTCGCGGACGACGCCGGTCGAGACGCAGACGGGAATGTCCCCTGCCAGCGCCTGGATTCTTTCCAGTGCGATCCGCTCGTTCTCGTCGTTGCGGTAGGCGTTGATGAACGCGACCGCGATGGACTTGACGCCCTTCTCCTTGAAGGCGTCGATCATCGGCGCGAAATCGATATCCGACGCGCTTTTCAGAACCTCGCCGTCGGCGGCGACGCGTTCGGTCGCCTCGATGCGGAGATCGCGGCTGACTAGCGGGCGCGGCCGCACGAACTTGATGTCGAACAAGCCGCCGATCAGCCGCCGCGTCCGTCCGATCTCCAGCGTGTCGCGGAATCCTTCGGTCGCGATCAGGCCGGTCTTCGCGCCCTTGCGTTCCAGGAGCGCGTTGGTGGCGATGGTGGTCCCGTGCACGAACGCACGGATCTCGCCGTAGTCGATGCCGAGCTTCTCCAGCGCGCCGAGGACGCCGCGCCACTGGCCGCCCGGAATGGACGGGACTTTCTCCGAGAGGAGTTCCTGCGTTTGCGTGTCGAGACACAGAAGGTCTGTGAACGTGCCGCCGACGTCGATGCCTACGATGTATCTGCCGTCTGCCATGTCGTCTCTCACGCGTACTGTTCGGGGAGTGGCGCGGTCGCGCGCAGCGAGACCGTGTCGCCCGGCGCGGCGCCGAGAATGTCGAGGCTCGACGGGCTGACCACGACCCGGTCGCTGCCGGCGTCGCCGCAGATCCGCGCCCAGCCGCGGAGCGGCGAGCCGCGCCCGGTCAGCAGTTCGACGATGTTCCCCTCCGACACGCCGAGCGCATCGGCGACGCCCGACGGCAGCACGAACACGCGCCGCGGCCCGTCGGTCAGTTCCTCGTTGGCAGCTTCGAGCGTCACGGCGCGGCGCGCCTCCGAAAGCGCGGCGCGCCGGTCTGCGGTCGCCGCCGCGTCGACCGCGCCCGCCTCGATCACGACGCCGTAGCGGACGTCGGCCTGGCCTTCGGTCAGGTAGCCTTCGATCACGTCGGCGAGCACGCGCGCCGGATCGCGCTTCAGCGGATCGCCGTAGCCGCCGCCGCCCGCCGTCTCCTCGCGGACGATGTCGCCGGTCCTGAGCGGATAGCCCGATACCTTGCCGGGCATGTCGGACGGCTGGACCGTCTCTCCGTTGCGCAGCACGGTGAAGCTGTTGACCGCACCGTTCGAACCGCCTTCGACGCCGTAGGGCGGAATGACGTTCTTCTCCGAAATGACGGACAGCGCGCCGCGCCCGTCGAGGATGCGCACGTCGCGCCGGAGCCCGAAGCCGCCGCGGTACTCGCCGTCGCCGCAGGCGCCCGCCCGGATCTCGCAGCGCTCGATGCGGAGCGGAAACTGCCCCTCGACCATCTCGGTCGACTGAATCGAATTGAAGTCGCCCTCGTTGTAGCTGCGCACCGCGCTGGAGCCGTCGATGCCCGCGGACGCGCCGGTCCCGCCGGCGGGCCACTCGTAGTGGATGTAGTTGTCGCGCCCCGGTGCAGAGCCCGAAATGATGACGTGGTTCGCGCCGCCCTTCAGATCGCCGACCGTCATCTCGGGCACGACCTGCCCCATCGCCGAGGCGACGACGGAATCGATCAGGAACTTGCATTCCGCCATGCCGCCGCAGGGCGCGTCGTTGCGCGCGTTGATGAAGGTACCGGGCTCGGAGATCACCGTGATCGGGTTGAACGAGCCCTGATTGATCGGCGTCTTCGGATCGAGGAACGATTTGACGATCGTGCCGACGGCATTCAGCGCCATCGCGGGGCCGCAGTTGGTCGGCCCGTTGGTCTGCGCCGACGTGCCGGTAAAGTCGGCGACGATCTCCTCGCCCTTCACGGTCAGCTTGAGTTTCACGACGAGCGGGTCGGGGTTGGTGCCGTCGCTCTCGATATAGCCCTCGGCGAAGTAGTCGCCGTCCGGACACTCGGCAATCTTGGCGCGCAGCTGACGCTCGGCACGCCCGATCAGCTCCTCGACGCCGCTCAGAAGGCCGTCGCCGAAGCGCCGGTACAGTCGCAGGAGATGCTCTTCCGCCTTGCGGCCGGTGCCGACCATCGCGTTGAAGTCGCCGATCCGTTCGGAGCGCGCGCGCATGTTGTTGAACAGCAGGTTGAGGAACGGCTCGTTCATCTTGCCGCGCTCGCAGATCTTCGTCGGCTCGATCCGGATGCCTTCCTGGATGATTTCGTTCACCCGGCCCGACAGGCTGCCCGGCGTCATGCCGCCGACGTCGTTCCAGTGGCAGCGCATCGCGGCGAACATGCCGAGCTTCCCGTCGAAGAAGACCGGATGCAGCATCAGCACGTCGTTCAGGTGCGTGCCGCCGGTGTAGGGATCGTTGTGCAGGAACAGGTCGCCCTCGTGGATATCGTCGCCGAATTTCGCGACGACCTGCTGGGTCGAGTACGGCACCGCGAAGATATGGATCGGATGGTCCGCCAGCCCCTGCGCCACCTGGCGGCCGTCGGCCGACATCAGGGCGCAGGAAAAGTCGTGGCCCTCATAGATGATCGGCGCGTAGGACGAATGGATGATGTTCGCCCGCATCTCGTTGACGACGGCGATCAGGGATTCTCGGATGAGTTCAAGCTGGACGAGGTCTTTCATGGCATGCGGTTCTTTCCCGGTGCGCATCACTGTCTAGCATCGGTTACGCTTGTTTCCAACGAAATTTTACACTAACGTAAAATTATTGGTTTCCGGGCGTCCTCGCCCTAAATTCCCGCGGTTCTGAAAGGATCGACGATGGCCGAACCCACATCGCATGTGGACACCTTCATTCGAGACAACATGCCGCCGCCCGAGCTGTGGCCGGAGATGGACTATTCCGTCCTGCCCGAGCTCGCGGCCTACCCGGCGCGCTTCAACGTCGCGGTCGAGCTGATCGACAAGCAGGTCGCGGCGGGCTTCGCGGACCAGCCGGCCATCATGGCGGGCGATCTCGTCTGGACCTATGCCGAGCTTCTCGCGCAGGCAAACCGGATCGCAAACGTTCTCGTCTCGGAGTACGGCTTCGTTCCGGGCGAGCGCGTGATCCTGCGGTCCGGCAACCATCCGATGCTGATCGCGGCGTGGCTCGCCGTGCTCAAGGCGGGCGGTGTCGCCATCACAACAATGCCTGTGCTGCGCGAGCGCGAGCTCGTCTACATGATCGGCAAGGCGAAGGTCCGCTTCGCGATCTCGCAGGCCTCCCTCGCAGACGACATCGACCGGGCGAAGACCGGCGCGCCCGACCTCGAGCACATTCTCTATTTCGGCGACGACCGCGCGGACGGGCTCGAAAAGGCCATGGCGAATGCGCCCGCAACGTTCGACAACGTCGATACCGCCGCGGACGATCCCGCCATCATCGGCTTCACGTCGGGATCGACCGGCACGCCCAAGGCGACGCTCCATTTCCACCGCGACATTCTCGCCGCCGCCGACTGCTTCATCGGCCACGTCGTGAAGATCCGGCCCGGCGATATCGTCTGCGGCAGCCCGCAGATTGCGTTCCTGTACGGGCTCTGCGCCTTCATCGCCGATACGTTCCGCTTCGGCGGCACCGCCGTGCTGCTCGAACGCGGAACGCCGGAAGCCGTCCTCCAGACGATCGAGAAGTACAAGGCGACGGTCTGCTTCTCGACGCCGTCGGGCTACAAGCTGATGCTGGAGAAGGCGCGCGACTACGATCTCTCCTCGCTCCGGGAATGCGTCGCCGGCGGCGAACCGCTGGCGCCGGCGACCTTCAACGAGTGGAAGGAGATCACCGGCGTCGAGATGATCAACGGCCTCGGCATTTCCGAGCTGCTGCACATCTTCATCTCGGCGAGCGGCGACGACATCAAGCCGGGCGCCATCGGCAAGGCTGTGCCCGGCTTCCAGGTCCGCGTGGTCGACGAGGATTTCAACGACGTCGCGCCGAACGAGATCGGCCAGATGATCGTGAAGGGTCCCAACGGCTGCCGCTATGTCGGCGACGAGGACCGCCAGCGCGCCTATATCAAGGACGGCTGGAACAAGTCGGGCGACCTGTGCCGGATCGACGAGGACGGCTATTTCTATTACGAGGCACGGACGGACGACATGATCCTGACGGGGGGCTATAATGTCTCCGGTCTCGAGGTCGAGGCGGTTCTGTTGGAGCATCCCAAGGTTCGCGAAGTCGCCGTCGTCGGCAAGCCGGACAGGGACAGGGGTCAGATCGTCAAGGCGTTCGTGGTGCCGGCGGAAGCATCAGTCGCGACGGACGAAACCGTCGCGGAGTTGCAGGATTTCGTGAAATCGCAGATATCCGCCTTCAAGTACCCGCGCGCCGTCGAATTCGTCGACGACCTGCCGTTGACCGCCACGGGAAAGATCCAGCGCGGCGCGTTGCGCCAGCTGGAACGGGAACGGGCGGAAGCGGACGGAAACGCCTGAACGGCGAATGCTCTAACGCCTATTGGATGGAATACACCGAATGTCGGAACTGAATATCAGGGACAAGAACACGATCGACTTCCTCCTGTCGCGCCGGTCGATCCTCGCGCGCATGATGGACGGGCCGGGGCCCGACGAGGCCGATCTCAAGAAGATCATGGAAGCCGGGATGCGGGTGCCCGATCACGGGCGGCTGACGCCCTGGCGCTTCATCGTCATCCGGGGCGACTCGCGCGCGAAGCTCGGCGACAAGCTCGCGGAGATCTTCAAGAAGAACAAACCCGACGCGATCGACGAAGAGGTCGAGATCGAGCGCGAACGCCTGATGCGCGCGCCCGTCGTGGTCGCCGTCACCTCGAAGGTCGTCAAGGAGCACAAGATTCCCGTGTGGGAACAGGTGCTGTCGGCGGGCGCCGCCTGCCAGACGATGCTGATCGCCGCGCTGTCGATGGGCTACGCGGCGCAGTGGATCACCGAATGGTACGCCTACGATCCCGACTTCAAGGCCGCGCTCGGCCTCGACGCGGACGACCAGGTCGCCGGCTACATGTATTTCGGGAACGAGATGGGCGAAGCGACGGAACGCGCGCGGCCCGAATACGACGACATCGTCTCCGAGTGGAGCTGAGCCGGGCGGAGGCCGATGCGCCCGCCCCTACTCGTCCAGCCGGATGACCACCTTGCCGCGGACCTGACGGTCGCGGATCACGTCGCACGCCTCGACGAAACGCGCCATCGGGAAGACCGCCTGAACCGGCACCGTGATCCGTCCGTCCGCGACCATCTCGAACAATTCCGCCTGAACGCGCTGGACCCAGTCCGGATCGCGGTCGCGATACTCTGCCCAGTTCACGCCGGTAACGGCGATGTTCTTGAGCAGCGCGTAGTTGACCTTGAAGGTCGGGATCTCGCCGGCGGCGAAACCCACGACGACGAGACTGCCGGCGAAATTGAGCGCGCGGACGGCGCCGTCGAACACGGCGCCGCCGAGCATCTCCATCACGACGTCGACGCCGCCGCCGGTGATCGCCTTGATATCGTCGCGGATCGAATCCCGCACGTTGTCGCCGGACAGGTCGATCACGTGATCGGCGCCGTTCTCGCGCGCGAGATCCGCTTTCGACATGGTGGTCAGCCCTGCGATGACCGTGCAGCCCCAGGCCTTCGCAAGCTGCATTGCCGCGAGCCCGACGCTGCCGGACGCACCGGTGACGAGGACGCTGTCGCCTTCCTTGACGTGCGCCCGCGCGACGAGGCCGAACCAGGCCGTCTGGTAGGCGATGCCGATCGCCGCCGCTTCCTCGAAACTCACGCCCTCGGGCACGGGATAGCAGTTGTCCTGGTCTGTCACGACCTGCTCGGCATAGGAGCCGTATTCGACCTGGATCATCACGCGGTCGCCGGGCTTGACGCGCGTGACGCCCTCGCCCACCGCACTGACAACGCCCGCCCCTTCCTTGCCGGGGCTGAAGGGCAACGGCGGGCGTACCTGGTATTTTCCTTCCATCACGAGGAGGTCGGGAAAATTGATGGCGGCCGCCTTGTTGTCGACGAGGACCTGCCCCGGCCCGGGCACGGGCGTCTCCAGATCCTCGATGGACAGCGATTCCGGCGGGCCGAGTTCCCGGGCGACGATGGCGCGCATGTGAGCGATTCCCGTTGATTGCGACGTTCTTTATCGGACAACCTAGCCGTTGTGCCGCGTTTCGCAACGTATTTTACACTAGTGTAAAAAACTCTTGTATAACAGCCGGGCGCGCGCCACGTTTCTCTCAGGCGCGCGTTTCACCCGGGAAAGGGGCAGACCATGCACATCGGCGTTCCGAAGGAAATCAAATCGTTTGAAAGCCGGG
>JAYPTI010000146.1:0-7721 GCA_038133505.1 Alphaproteobacteria bacterium | reverse complement strand
ACCTTCTGCCGCGGCAAGATCGCGGGCTACAAAATCCCGAAGTCGCTCGAGTTCCGGGAAGGACTGCTGCCGACGACCGGGCCGGGAAAGATCGCCAAGCGCCGCCGTCGCGATCCTTTCTGGGAAGGCGTCGACCGGACGATCTGAGCGCCGCGTCTGGATGGCGTCGCCCGGACAGGGTAGAATTCCGCCATGACCGATTTCGTCCGAAATGCGTGGTACGCCGCCTGCTGGTCCGACGACCTGAAACAGGAGCCCTTGGCACGCGTCCTTCTCGGCGAGGAACTGGCGCTATTTCGAACCGGCTCCGACGGCGTCGCAGCGGTTGAGGATTGCTGCCCGCACCGCTTCGCGGCCCTGGCGAGATCGTTTGCCCGTATCACGGGATGCGCTTCGGCGGCGACGGCGTCTGCACGGCGATCCCAGGACAGAAAAACGTGCCGTCGCGTGCACGAACGAAATCTTTCCCTGCGATCGAACGGAACGGCCTCGTCTGGGTGTGGACGGGAGACGCGGATGCGGCCCAACGCGCGCGCCTGCCCGATGTGCACTGGCTGGATGCGCCCGGCTGGCGCTCCGTTACCGGGACGACGCGGTACGACTGCAACTGGCTGCTGCTGGTGGACAACCTGATCGACCTGTCGCACACGACGTTCGTGCACCAATCGACGATCGGGACCGACGACGTCGCCGACACGCCGGTCAGCGCCCAACGCGACGGCGATACGGTCGTCGTCACGCGGATGATGCATAACACCGAGCCGTCGAAATTCTATCGGCAGGTCGGGAACTTCGACGGAAATGTGGATCGCTGGCACCGCATCTGGCTCGATCCGCCGTCGACCGTCATCATCGATGCGGGCGCGGTGCCGGCGGGGACGAACGACCGGGACGCTGGGATCGACACACGTGTCATCAGCGTGCTCACGCCGGTAGACGACCGCACCGTCGATCAGCACTGGGGCTTCGCGCGCGATTTCAAACTCGACGACGACGCGCTCGACGGCGTGATCGCCGAAGCGCTCGTCTTCACGTTCGACGAGGACCGGGACATTCTCGCGCGCCAGCAACGCAACCTCGAGAAACGTCCAGGCGCGTTGATGATGAACAATGTCGCGGACGCCGGGGTCGTTCTCGCGCGCCGGCTGATCGACGAATTCCGCGCGAACGAGACGGCAGCGGCTGAATGACAACGCGTTCCGCGTTCCGCATGTTCCGGGTAGTCGTTGTCGCGTTGTTCGTAGCGCCGGCGGCGTTCGCCCAGGCGCCGCCCGACGGCGGGTTCTCCCTTCCGTTGAACTGCACGCTCGACCGCGATTGCTGGATCATCAATCTTCCGGACGCCGGGATCGGCGACAAGGCGCTCGATCACCAGTGCGGGTTCCGGACCTATAACCGGCACGAGGGAACGGATGTCGCCATCCGCGATTTTCGCGCTGTCGACGAGGGCGCGGACGTGCTGGCCAGCGCCCCTGGCCTGGTGACCGCCGCACGGGACGGAACCGACGAGCACTATCTGCACGACGACCAGACCCGCAAGCTGACGAGCGTCAGGGCCTGCGGGAACTCTGTGATCCTGCAGCACGACGACGGCTGGGAGAGCTACTACTGCCACATGCGAAAAGGATCGGTCGCGGTGAAGCTCGGGCAGCGCGTTGTCCGAGGCGAACGTCTCGGGCTTGTCGGCATGTCGGGCCGGACGCAATTTCCGCACGTTCACGTCGAGTTCCGCCATCGCGGGACGAACCTCAATCCCTTTACCGGCCAACCCGTCGAAGCGGGGTGCAAGGCACCGGTCCGGCAGTCCCTGTGGCACCCGGAGGCGAAGGTCTCGTATCCGAGCTTCGCGCTCTATGCCGCCGGATTCCTGGATCATCCGCCCACCAAGCAGCGGATCTGGTCGAGCGCGCGGAGCCCCGTCTCGATGCCGCGCCACGCCCCGTCGCTCGTGCTGTGGGCGTCCATGTTCGGCACCCAGCGCGGCGACGTGCTCAAGCTTCGCATCCTCGATCCCGGCGGCACCGCCGTCGCCGTCCGCGAAGTCCGGATGAGCCACGTCCAGGCGCGCGCGATGGCGTTCGTGCGCCGTCAGCTGACGCCGTCCGGCTGGGCGGAAGGCCGCTGGCTCGGCGAAGCGACGCTGGAACGGTTCGTCGACGGACAGACGGTCTCGCGCAAGATCGTCGTCCCTCTCATCATTCGTTAGGATTGCGAACATGAACAACGGTGCCGGCGGCATTCATATCGGCTGCGATATCGGTGGAACGTTTACGGATATCGTCGCCCAGATGCCGGACGGGTCGCTCCATGTCCGGAAGGTGGCGTCAACGCCCGACGACCCCGGCGCCGCCGTCGTGGGGGGATTGTCGGACCTGCTGAACGATCTCGGCGCCAGGCTGTCGGACGTGCGCGAGATCGTCCACGGAACGACGGTCGGATCCAATACGATCCTGCAGAAATCGGGCGCCGCGACCGGGCTGATCACCACGCGGGGCTTCCGCGACGTTCTAGAGATCGGCCGCATCCGGACACCGACGATGTTCGATCTGACCTGGGAGAAGCCGGAGCCGCTGGTCCCGCGCCGCCACAGGCTCGAGGTGGGAGAGCGGATCGGGGCGGACGGCGGAATCGTCCGTCCGCTCGACGACGGGGAAGTGAGAGAGGCCGGTCAGCGGCTGGTCGACGAAGGCATCGAGGCGGTCGCCGTCTGCTACATCAACTCCTGCGTCAATCCGGTCCACGAGCGTCGAACGGTAGAGATCCTCGAAGAAGCGTTCCCCGACCTGCTGGTGACCGCGTCATGCGACGTGCTTCCTGAAATGAAGGAGTACGAACGGACGTCGACGACGGTCGTGAACGCCTATCTCCTGACCGAGATGCGCCGGTATCTGTCCAATCTGACGCGGGCGCTCGGCGACGCGGGCATGTCCGCGCCGTTGCTGGTCGTCGCCTCGTCCGGCGGCATGATGCGGGTCGAGACGGCGAGCGAGGTCCCCGTCTTCGCCGTCGGCTCCGGGCCCGCCGGCGGCGTGATGGGCGCGGCGCGCCTCGGCGCCGCGAACGGGCACGAGAACGCCATTGCCTTCGATATGGGCGGCACGACCGCCAAGGCGTCCATCGTCGAGAACGCGGCGCCGATGCTGACGTCGGAGTACGAGTTCCGCGACGGAATCTCGACCCCGAGCCGTTTCATCAAGGGCGGCGGATACATGCTCAAGGTGCCGGCGATCGATATCGCGGAAGTCGGCGCCGGGGGCGGGTCCATCGCGTGGATCGACGACGGCGGCCTTCTGCAGGTCGGCCCCGTCTCGGCAGGCGCGGATCCGGGGCCTGCCTGTTACGGGCGCGGCAACGACCGGCCGACCGTGACCGACGCAAACGTGGTGCTCGGCTACCTGAGCCCGGAAGGCCTTGCCGGCGGCAGTCTGGAGATCGACCCGGCGCTGTCCGAAAAGGCCGTCATGAAATATATCGGCGAGCCGTTGGGGCTCGGCCTTGTCGACGCCGCGTCCGGGATCCGCAAGATCGCGAACGTCGCGATGGCGCGCGCCAACCGCTCGGTGACGGTCGAGCGCGGGCGCGATCCGCGCGACATGGCGCTGATGGCCTTCGGCGGTTCCGGTCCGGCCCATGCGGTGGAAGTCGCCGGCCTGCTCGGCATCGGCAGCGTGATCGTGCCGGCGATGTCCGGCGTCTTCTGCTCGGTCGGCATGCTGGCGTCGGACGTCGAGCATAATTTCGTCCGCAATCTGCTGCGGCCGCTCGCAATCCTCGGCGAGGCGGACTTTCGCGCGGCCGTGGCCGCGCTGCGCGAGGAGGGGCAGGGGCGGCTTTCGGCGGACGGATTCCCGGAAGACGGTATCGTCCTGTCGTTCGCCGTGGACCTGCGATACGCGGGCCAGTCGTCCGAACTGACCGTGCCGGTCGACCCCGGCCGCGATTTCGGCAAACTGTTCGACCTCTTCCAGGCCGCCTACCACGACACCTACGGCTATACGAACGACGAGCCGCTGGAGATCGTCAACGTCCGGCTGTCCGCGAAAGGGGTGCGGGACAACCGTCTGTCGTTCGCCGACGTCGAGCGCCAGGTCGTCGCGCTCGATATCCCCGACGGCGAGCGAAAGGTATGGTTCCCCGATACCGGTTTCGTGACGACGCCCACCATGGCGCGGACCGCGGTGTCGGCACGGGTCGTTACGGGGCCTGCAATCCTCGAGGCGTACGATACGACCGTCGTCCTGCCGCCCGGGGCGGTCGCGAAATCGGACGGCTGCGGGAGCATCGTGATCGACGTTCCCGACAGCGTCATGGAGAACTGACGATGAGCGAGCAATTCCGGATCGATCCCATCACCTTCGCCGTCGTCAAGAACGGCCTCGATTCGATCGTCGACGAGATGGCCTACGACGTCATCCGCACCGCGCGGTCGGAAATCGTCAAGGACGTGATGGACTACTCGGCGGCGATCTGCGACCGCCATGGAAACATGATCGCACAGGCGAAGACGGTGGCGCTGCATCTGGGCGCGGTGCCGGAGGCGATGGGCGTGGTGCTCGACCAATACGGCGACGAGCTTGCCGCCGGCGATGCGGTGATCCTCAACGATCCCTATCAGGGCGGCATGCATCTCCCCGATATCTTCATGTTCATGCCGATCTTCCACGGCGGGGAGCTGCAGGGCTTTACGGTCGTGATCTGCCATCACACCGACGTCGGCGGGCGCGTGGCCGGGTCGAATGCCAGCGACTCCACCGAGATATTCCAGGAGGGGCTGCGGATCCCCGCGCTCAAACTGTTCGAGGCGGGCGAGCCGAATGCGACGCTCCTCAAGCTGATCGAGAAGAACGTGCGGCTGCCCGATCGGGTCATCGGCGATCTGAAGGCGCAGTTCGCGGCGTGCCGCACCGGCGCGCGCGAGATGGGCAAGCTGTTCGATCGTTACGGCGCGCCGGCGGCGCAGGCCTATTTCGCGGAGCTGCTCGACTATGCCGAGCGGATGACGCGGGACGAAATCCGCAAGTGGCCGGACGGCACTTACCGTTTCACCGACTATATCGACGACGACGGGTTCGGCGACACGCCGTTGCCGATCAGCGTCGCCATCACGGTCCACGGCGACTCCCTGACCGTGGATTACGACGGCTCGGCGCCGCAGGTGCCCGCGGCGCTCAATTCGACCAAGTCATATACGAATTCCTGCACGTACCTCTCCGTCCGCTGCGTCCTGAAGGGCGACATTCCGAACAATGCGGGCGTGTTCCGGGCGATCGAGGTGAAGGCGCCCGAAGCGTCGATCGTCAATCCCAGGCTTCCCGCGGCGTGCGCGGCCCGCGCGCTGACGGGCTACCGCGTCGTCGATGCGATGTTCGGGGCGCTCGCGAAGATCGTGCCCGACCGCGTGCCGGCGGCGGGCGAGGGCGGCAATACGGTCGTCTGTCTCGGCGGCTACCGGAGCGACGGCTCGCCGTTCATCATCGTCGACATGATCTGCGGCGCATGGGGTGGCCGGCCCGACAGGGACGGGATCGAGGCGATTACCAACCCGTCTCAGAATCTTTCGAACACACCGGTGGAAACGCTCGAGTCCCAGCACCCCGTCCGCGTCGAGGAGTACGGGCTGGTCCCGGACAGTTGCGGACCCGGCGAATGGCGCGGCGGCCTCGGGATCGTGCGGTCGTACCGGCTGCTGGCGGACGAGGCCGGGCTACAGCTGAGGGCCGATCGGATGAAGATCCGGCCCTACGGCCTCGCCGGCGGCGGGGAAGCGACGGCAGCCGTCAACGAGATCGAAACGGCGGCCGGCGAAAAGGTAGTGTTGCCGAGCAAGATCAACCGCCGCATGGGGCAGGGCGATATCGTACGCCACATACAGCCGGGCGGCGGCGGATTTGGCGATCCCCATGTGCGCGATCCCGCGCGGGTTGCCCGTGATGTCTGGAATGGTAAGATTTCCGCGGCCTTCGCGCGCGAGCATCATCTCGTCGCGGTCGATCCGTCGACAGGCATGCTCGACGCCGAAGCGACGAAGGAACTCCGCCGCGGCGAGAAGGGGTAGAACCCCCTACGGGAAAGCGGCCGTGAGGAACGGCCGCTCTTTCAACTAGTCCGAAATCGAGGTCTGGTCAGTCCAGCGCGACGAGGTTGTCGGCGGCCTGGCGGCCGTCACGGCTGGGGACGAGTTCGAATTCCACTTTCTGACCTTCGCGAAGCCCCGGAAGTCCGGCGCGTTCGACGGCAGAGATATGAACGAAAGCGTCCTTACCGCCTTCGTCAGGTTCAATGAAACCGAACCCCTTGGTCGGGTTGAACCACTTCACAGTGCCTGTCGGCATAGTAACTCCTTTGCGTAAGTCATTGCGGAGCCACGACTAATCGTGAACCCCGCGGCTTTGATCAACTGTCCGGGAGCTACAGGTCACCGTCGACGTGAACGCCAGGTCAGGTATAGATCGCCGATATCATAGCGTTTTTTTAGTTAGCAGCGCAAACTATTTAGAGGCATCTCTGATCCCCGTAATGAATATGTAACGGGCCGGCTTTTTCTTGGCGCAGTACCACCGGCTATTGCTGGGTTCGGCAATTCCGGTCGATCGGGGCGCCGAACCATTTGAAAGCGCGCCCGGAAACTTGCGATTTTGCGCGGAAAAGGGTCCAATGCGCGAAATTACGGAGGACGGCATGGCAACGAAGGTTGCACCCGGCGGCCCGGGTACGGTTGAAGAGATGATCGACGGTTTTGGCCAGTACAATCTGATGGCCGGATGGGACGTGCTCGCGCAGGAGGTCCCGAAGGAGCCGACAAGCATCGCTGTTCCCTGCCACTGGCGGTATTCGGACGTCAGAGAGCAACTTTTCCATGCCGGGCGCCTGGTGCCGCCGGAGAACGCCGAGCGGCGCATCCTGGTGATGGCCAACCCGGGGCTCGACGGCCGGCCGGCGACCACGCCGACGATCTTTACCGATATGCAGCTCGTTCTGCCGGGCGAGGAGACCAACATCCACCGGCACACACCATCTGCCTTGCGCTTCATGATGGAGGGCGAGGGCTCGTACGCGATGACGGCGGGCGAGCGGAACTCGCAGCACAAGGGCGACCTTGTGCTCGGCCCGAGCTGGGGCTGGCACAGCCACGGCAATCTCGGAGACGATCCTGCCGTGTGGTTCGACGCGCTCGATATTCCGCTGGTGAAGATGCTCGATGCGAGTTTCTTCGAAGGCTACGATTCCGACACTTTCCGAGACAACCGGCCCGACGACGGCTCGCTCCGCGCCTACGGGAACGCCGGCGTCATGCCGACCTGGAATCGGACGCAGAGCGCCGCGACACCCGTCCTCAAGTACGACTGGCCAAAGGCCCGCGCCGCCCTCGCCGACATGCCGGACGAGAACGCGAGCCCCTACGACGATCTGATCCTCGAATACGTGAACCCGCTCAACGGCGGCCCGATCATGCCCAGCCTGTCCTGCCATCTGCAGCGGCTGCGCCCCGGCGTTGCGACCGAGGCGCACCGTCACACGTCGAGCACCGTCTATGTCGGCGCCGAGGGGGCGGGGAGGATCGCGATCGGCGACGAGACCTACGACTGGGAAGAAGGCGACATCGTCTCGCTACCGAGCTGGTGCTGGCATTCGCACGAGAACCGCTCGACACGCGAAGACGCGGTGTTGTTCTCGGTGACCGACGCGCCATAGAACAACGCCTTGTACATGTTGGCGTCGTT
>JAYPTI010000145.1:0-7760 GCA_038133505.1 Alphaproteobacteria bacterium | reverse complement strand
TCGTCCGGTACAGCGACACCACGATTCCGGGCGTCAGCCGGTCCGCCAGCGCCTCGACGAAGCGGGCGGCGAGCGCCCCGCCTGCAGCCGCGCCCAGCCGCGCATGGATGTCCGCGCGCCGCGCCGCCGCCTCGTTGCGGAGAAGAATCTTTTCGTCGTGAACGCTCATGCGGGTCCGCTCGACCGGTCTGTCGGGAGATATAGGTAATGAAGAGCGGCGAAGCCGTACCGGCCGTTGGTCGTTGTTATCCTCTGCGGCCTGTACGAGACAGGTGGGCGCCGTGTGCCGAGGCCAGGGCCCCGACAGGGACAGCTCCCTGAGGACTGGTATTGGCCCCAGGGATGTAAGACCTGGCGCACCGGACAGCTTCGCCTGCGGGCGAAACTAGTGCATTTCCCGGCGAAGTGAAATTGATCGGTCTCAATCGGGTGCGAAAACGGACCTCAGCCGCCGATTTCCGAGGCGAGCGCCGCGATGCGCTCGGCCGCGGCATCGAGCGCGCGGACGGCCTGCGCCTCGATTTCCTCCGCCGTCGGCCCGGCGGGAGCCTCGTCGGCTGACGCCTCGCCGGCGTTCTTCAGCTGGGCATAGGTTTCGGCAAGCTCGTCGGCGATCAGCAGCGCGACCATCACCAGCAATCGGGAATCGCCAACCTGGCCGACTGCAGCCACCAGCTCCTTGACGCGCCGGTCGACATATTCGCCGAGCTGGGCGAGATGCGCCTCCTGGCCGTCGTCGCAGGCGATCTGATAGTTCCGGCCGTTGATGGTGACGTCGACCTGGGCCATGTCAGTCGTCCAGGATCGAGCGCAGCCGGCCGATCGCCTGATCGAGCCGTCCGGAGATTTCCGCGTTGCGGGCTTCGAGGGCGTCGTTGCGGGCTTTCAGCGAATCGAGCGCCGCCGCATCGGCGTCATCGGCCGGAGGTTCCGGGCGTGCGCGCGCTGCCGCTTCAAGCGCGGAGACCGCAGCCTGCAGCCGCTGCGTCGCTTCATCCAGTTTCGACATTTTTACGCTTAACCCACCGGCCTCTTTGACGTTTCGCACCATACGGTCCCGGCGGCGGAGACGTCAACCGAGGCGGCGGAATCGTCGCGGCCTGTTCAGTGCCGTGCCGCTATGCCACAGTTCCCGCATGAGCGAGAAGAACCCCGACCGCGCAATCTTCATCGTGCATTCGCTCGACCATGCCGTCGCGGCGGCCGAGGCGGCCGCCGATGCGGGACGGCCGATCCTGCTGCGGAGCGCGCGGGGCGCGGCCGGGTATGCGGGGATCGGGTGGTTCGCCGCCCTTATCGGGGAGACGCGGGGACGGGTTCCGAGCGGCGACCTGATCGGCTCGCTCGATTGCGCCGACGACCTGGCACTGGCGTTCGAGGCCTGTGCCGCGGGCATAGACGCGATCCGCTACGACGGCGACGACGCGGGACAGGAGAAGCTGCGCGATGTCGCGGCGCAGTGCGGAGTCGCGCTGGACGCGGTGAAGGGCGAATCGCTCGATCTCGCAAAATCGACCGATTTCGCCCGCTCAGCCCGCGATTTTCTGCTCTGAGAGCCGATTTTCGCGTGAAATCGCGCTCTCGCTGCGCTATTCAATACGGGCTCGGCGCCCGGGACGGACCTCGATAGCGGCGGGCACCCATTCAGTTTCAATCGGCCCCGGACTGCCGTCCGGTTGCGGCCGCTTTCGCCGGAAAAAGTAAGGAACCCGAAATGCGCATCTCCCAGAAAGTCAAAAAAATCCTCTCCTGCTACGAGAGCGACAATCCGGGAACCAAGGCGAACATTGCGCGCATCCTGATGCACGGAAAGCTCGGCGGCACCGGCAAGATGGTCATCCTGCCGGTCGACCAGGGCGTCGAGCACGGCCCGGCGCGGAGCTTCGCGCCGAACCCGGCGGGCTACGACCCGCATTATCACTATCAGCTCGCGGTCGACGCGGGCCTCAATGCCTACGCCGCGCCGCTCGGCTTCATCGAGGCGGGCGCCGACAGCTTCGCCGGCGCAGTGCCGACCATCCTGAAGCTGAACTCGGCGAACTCGCTGTCGACGAACAAGGACCAGGGCGTCTACGGCTCGGTCGGCGACGCGCTGCGCCTCGGCTGCTCGGCGATCGGCTTCACGATCTATCCCGGCTCGGAAGACCAGTACGAGATGATCGAGGAAATCCGCGAGATGTCGGAGGAAGCCAAGGCTGTCGGCATCGCGACGGTGGTCTGGTCGTACCCGCGCGGCGGCGCCCTGACGCGCGAGGGCGAGACGGCGATGGACGTCTGCGCCTACGCGGCCCACCTCGCCTGCCAGATCGGCGCGCACATCATCAAGGTCAAGCCGCCGACGGACGCGATGTATCTCGATGCCGCGGCGAAGGTCTACGATGCGCAGAAGATCGACGTCTCGACCCTGTCGGCGCGCATCGCGCATGTCGTGCAGAGCTGCTTCAACGGCCGGCGCATCGTCGTCTTCTCGGGCGGCGAAGCGAAGGATCTCGACGGCATCTACAACGAAGTTCGCGCCATCAGGGATGGTGGCGGCAACGGCTCGATCATCGGCCGCAACACGTTCCAGCGCCCGAAGGAAGACGCCATGGCGATGCTCGACCAGATCATCAAGATCTATCAGGGCAAGGCCTGAGCCGTCGGGACGCCGGTTTCCCCGGACTGACAGAAGTGCCTTTCTGGCGTCATCCCCGCGACGGCGGGGATCTTGTGCCACGGCGTACGGAGATTCCCGCCTGCGCGGGAATGACGCCGAGACGCGGTAACATAGGGAGCGTCTGAGCCATTCGCGCCGAAACCTGCCAGCTCTATCTGATCACGCCGCCGTCCTTCGACGGCGGCGTCGATGCGTTTGCCGACGTCATGAAAGCCGCGTTCGACGGCGGCCCGGTCGCCTGCATCCAGCTGCGGCTCAAGGACGCGACCGACGACGAGGTGCGCGCCGCCACCGACGTTCTCCGGCCGATCGCCCAGGACCGCGACATCGCCTTCATCATGAACGACAGGCCGGACCTCGCCGCCGAGACGGGCTGCGACGGCGTCCATGTCGGCCAGGACGACACGCCGTATGCGGAGGCCCGCGCCATCGTCGGCGACGACGCCATCGTCGGCGTCACCTGCAAGGCGTCTCGCGAGCTTGCCTTCGCGGCCGGCGAGGCGGGCGCCGACTACGTCGCGTTCGGGGCATTCTTCGCGTCGAACACCAAGCAGGTCACGACCCCGGCCGACACCGAGATTCTGTCCTTCTGGCAGGAGTCGATGACGATCCCCTGCGTCGCGATCGGCGGCATCACGGTCGACAATTGCGAGACGGTCATCGATGCGGGCGCCGACTTTCTCGCCGTCGCCTCGGGCGTGTGGGACTACGCGGCCGGGCCGGGCGCGGCGGTGAAAGCCTTCAACGAGAAGATGGGGAACTAGGCCGGGTTCCGCCCTGCCGATGCGTCCGGTATTTCCTTCTTTATTCCCTCGGGCTTGTCCCGAGGGTCCATCCCTGCGCCGCAACGGCGATTTCCATGGACCCCCGCCACAAGGGCGGGGGAATAATTATTCTTTTAATTTAGAATCAGGGCCGATCAATCTCGACCCGCCACCGGCGCCCACAGCACGTCCTCGATCCGCTCCGCGCCCGTCGCCAGCATCGCAAGCCGGTCGAAACCGAGCGCGATGCCGGCGCACTCCGGAAGCCCGAGCTCCAGCGCCGCGATGAAACTCTCGTCGACGGGGTACGCGTCGCGCCCCAACCCTTCGCGCCGGGCGATCTCGGCCTCGAATCGGACGCGCTGTTCGGCCGGGTCGGTCAGTTCGCCGTAGCCGTTCGCCAGCTCGAGGCCGCAGACGAATATCTCGAAGCGCTGCGCGACGCGCAGATCGCCCGGATCGATGCG
This sequence comes from Alphaproteobacteria bacterium, assembly GCA_038133505.1. Classification (GTDB taxonomy): domain Bacteria; phylum Pseudomonadota; class Alphaproteobacteria; order MPNO01; family UBA830; genus JAYQUR01. Next base: position 3,873 of record JAYPTI010000145.1, on the reverse strand, counting down.
CGCGAGCGCCGCCATCGATGCCGGATAGGAATGGAGCACGACGGGGCGCTCGATCCCCAACTGCGGCTCGATCCGCTCGAGGAAGATTCGAAAGAAGACGTCGTCCCAGGCGTCGCCGTCGTCGGTGCGCACGCCGATGCCGTCGGCCTCGAACCGGAGCATGTCGGCATCGGGCGCGGACGGATCGGGCCCCGTCGCCAGCAGGTCGATGCCTGTATGGCGGCCGAACGCCTCCGCGACCGACAGGAATTCCCAGGACCCCTGCAGGTCGCACGCGACATCGCCGCGCCGCGCGACCGGCCCGCACAGCGCGCGTACCAGATCGGCCGCCTCGTCGGCGAGCCCGCGCCAGCTCTCGCCCGCCTTGTACCACTCGAGCATGGTGAATTCGGGGTGGTGCTTCCACGACCGCTCGCCGTCGCGCCAGACGCGGGCGAGCTGGTAGATGCGCCGCATGCCGGCCGCCATCAGCTTCTTCATGGCGAACTCCGGCGAGGTGTGGAGATACATCCGCCGCCGCCCGCCATGCGGATCGGCAAGCGACGTCTCGAACGCGGTCAGGTGCGGCTCCATGCCGGGCGAGACCTGAAGCGCCGGCGTCTCGACCTCGACATACATGCGTTCGTCGAAAAAGGCGCGGAGCTTCTTCACCATGTCGGCGCGGCGGACGAGATTGTCGGCGCGCGCCTCGAAATGGTCGGGGTGCCACCAGGTTTCGGCGGGAGAGGGGGTTACGTCGTCGGGCATGGCGGCGATAATGCCCCAACAATAGCAGGAGCGTCATCTTGTCTTCTTCGCCGTCCCCGGCATCTCCCTTTTCCGGCCGGAGCACGCTCCGCACGTCCCGCGACCTCGCGGCGGCCGGCCTCGTCGCGGCGGTGGATGCCGCGCCGCTGGACGACGTCGCCGCCCGGTACAGCATCGCGGTGACGCCGCATATCGCGGACGCGGTCGACCGCGCCGACCCGGAGGACCCGATCGCCCGCCAGTTCGTCCCGCACCCCAACGAGCTGATAGAAACGCCCGACGAGCTCGCCGATCCCATCGGCGACGCGCCCCACTCGCCGGTGCCGGGCCTCGTCCACCGTTATCCCGACCGGGTGCTGCTGATGCCGACGCTCGCCTGCCCGGTCTATTGCCGGTACTGCTTCCGGCGCGAGCGCGTCGGCCGCGCGGCGAACGCGCCCGGGCCGGAAGATATGTCCGCGGCGATCGACTACATCCGCGCGCGGCCCGAAATTCGCGAGGCGATCCTGACCGGCGGGGATCCGCTGTCTCTGTCGGACCGGCGGCTGGGCGACCTGCTTGGCGCGCTCGACGGCATTCCCCATCTGACGAACTCCCGGATTCACACCCGCGCGCCGATCGCATCGCCCGACCGCGTCACCGAGGCGCTGATCGAGGCAATGCAACGCAAGACGCCGGTCTGGATGGCGCTCCACTGCAACCATCCGCGCGAGCTGTCTGCCGAGGTCCGTGCCGCGCTCGCGCGCCTTGCCGGGGCGGGCATCCCGCTTCTCTCGCAGACGGTCCTGCTGCGCGGCGTCAACGACGCCGCCGACGTGCTCGAAGAGCTGATGCGCGCCTTCGTCGCGCTGCGCGTCAAGCCCTACTACCTGCACCATCCGGACAAGGCGCGGGGCACGGCGCGGTTTCGCCTGCCGCTGGCCGAAGGGCGCGCCATCGCCGCCGCGCTCGGCGAACGGCTCTCCGGGATCGCGCGGCCGACCTACGTGCTCGACATACCCGGGGGATTCGGGAAGGTGCCGATCCTCTCCGAGCGCGTCCGCGCGGACGGCACGGACTGGCTTGTCGAGGACCGGACCGGACGCGTCCACCGCTATACGGATACCGGCATGCCGTGACCGCCGTGCGGCGGACGGAGTGCGGCAAACCGCCCCGCGACCGGGCGGTCCGGAGGGATAAGCGCGATTGCCTATGCCGACCCAACCTGATAGGTTCCGCCGCCTTTTGCAAAGACACCCAGACAGCGGAAATTCAGGATGAAAATCCAGGCGAACACCATTCGTCCCGGCAACGTCATCGAGCATGACGGCAAGCAGTGGACGGTTCTGAAGACCGAGCTGCTGCTGCCCGGAAAGGGCAACGCGTTCGTCCAGATCGAGATGCGCGACGTCAAGTCCGGCAACAAGTCGAACGAACGGTTCCGCACGGGCGAGACGGTCGAGAAGCTGATGGTCGAGGAAAAGGAGTGCACCTTCCTCTATGCCGACGGCGACCAGCTCAACTTCATGGACGGCGAGACGTTCGAACAGTTTTCGCTGGCGCGCGACACGGTGGGCGATCCCGCCGCGTTCCTGCAGGACGGCATGACGGTGACCGCGGAGCTGATCGACGGCAGCGTGTCGGGCGTCTCGCTGCCGCAGCACGTGACGGTCCAGATCGTCGAAGCCGAGCCGGTGGTCAAGGGCCAGACAGCGTCATCGTCTTACAAGCCCGCGATCGCCGACAACGGCGTGAAGATCATGGTGCCGCCCCATATCGAGGCGGGCACCCGCGTCGTCGTCGCGACCGCCGACTGCTCCTACGTAGAGCGGGCGAAGGACTGAATTTCGGCTACCCTCCGGCATAACCGCAGAATCGAACGATGCCCGGACCTCTGATCAACGTCATGCACAGCGCCGCCCGCCAGGCGGCGCGTAGGCTCGTCCGAGATTTCGGCGAGGTCGAGCAGCTGCAGGTCTCGCGCAAGGGACCGGGCGATTTCGTCTCGGAAGCGGATCGGCGGACGGAGCAGATACTGTTCGACGAGCTGCGCAAGGCGCGCCCCGGATTCGGCTTCCTGATGGAAGAAAGCGGCGTCCACGAGGGCGAAAACGCCAACGAGCGCTGGATCGTCGACCCGATCGACGGCACCACGAATTTCCTGCACGGCATCCCGCATTTCGCCATTTCCATCGCCGCCGAGCGCGACGGCGAACTTGTCGCCGGCTTGATCTACGAGCCGGTGAGCGACGAGCTCTACTGGGCGGAACGCACCGAGGGCGCCTAGCTGAACCGGCGGCGAATCCGGGTTTCGGAACGCTCGAGCATGGCCGATGCACTGCTCGCCACCGGTATTCCTTTCGGCAACCGCGGCGGCAACAAGTCGTTCATCTCCATGCTGAATGCGGCAATGGACAACACGTCGGGCGTCCGGCGCCTGGGATCGGCGGCCCTCGACCTCGCCTATGTCGCGTCGGGGCGGTACGAGGGGTTCTGGGAAACGGGTCTCTCGCCCTGGGATATCGCCGCCGGAATCGTGATCGTCCGCGAGGCGGGCGGGATGGTCAGCGAGATCGACGGGCGCGGCGGGATGCTGCACGGCAAGTCGATCCTCGCCGCGAACCAGCGCCTTTACGATCCGCTGCGCAAAATGCTGACGGACGCGGTTCGGAAAGACGGGCTCAAAATCGGTGAATGAGTATTTTATTTCAATAAGTTGACTGGTTAACGATACCGCAAACCGGTTGTTCGGGGCGGTCTTCCGGGCTATGCTAGTGACAAGCGCCGACATTCGATCGGCAAGACGAATCGTGCGGATGAACGGGTTGGTTCAAATGAAAGTCGATTCTCGCCGGAAACAGGCAGTGCCTGCTCCCGCTGCGCCAGTGCGCGGCCTCGTCATCGCGTCGGCCGCCGCCGCCGCGATAATCTCCCTGGCCGCGCCGGCCGTTGCCCAGTCGCCCTTCGCGCGCAGCGCCGACGGTGCGGTCTCGGTCGACCTCAGCGTTCTGAACGGGCTCGGCGCGCCGCAGACGGTGCCGCAGGTCCTGCAACCCTCCGTCCGGAGCCTCCTGATGCCCAACGCCTCAGGCAGGCGAGACGTGCGGCTGCAGCAGCTCGTACCGCCGAATGCGCGGACCGCTGCCC
>JAYPTI010000144.1:7565-7859 GCA_038133505.1 Alphaproteobacteria bacterium | reverse complement strand
GTGCCGAGAATCGGCGGGTGCGGTTTCTGGTAGGGCTTCGCGATGGGACCCATGCCGATTTCCGGCATGCGGGTCTCGCGGGTGGTGATCTGCCAGTGTTTGCCTTCGAGGTCGTAGGGCGCCTCGCCGGTCCAGATGTTGATGATGTGGTCGATGGACTCGGCGAACAGCTCGTTGCGGTCGACGCCCCGGATGCCGATCGCCTCGGCGTCGGATTCGAGCGCGCCCGGGCTGACGCCGAACAGGAACCGGCCTTCCAGCAGATGGTCCATCATCGCGGCGTGGGCGGCGACG
>JAYPTI010000144.1:0-7555 GCA_038133505.1 Alphaproteobacteria bacterium | reverse complement strand
GTACAAATATGTCTCGCACAAGCTGCTGCGCTGGTTCGGCCTGATTCCGCTTGCCGTTTTCCTCATCGCGGGGACCGCCGCTCTGGTTTCGGCTGAGCAGTGGCTGCTTCTCGCGGCGGCATGGGCTGCGATGAGGACGGGATGCTGATGCGAGAGGTTCGTCGTGCCGGTCCCCAGCTTGATCTGCTTCGTGTCCGAAATCAGGCTCGCCTGGAACAGCATCGAGTTCGTGATGCTCTCGGCGGCGTCGGTCAGGTGTTCGCCGACATAGGCTTCCGAATAGCCGAGCTTGTCCGCCAGGATGATCGCCTCGCGGTCCTCCTTCAGGACCTCGGTATAGTTTCGTTCGGTCCGGTGGACCGGCATCGTGAAAAAGCCGATTTTCATGCGTTTCTCCTGTGCGCCGGGCGGGCAGCGTCCCCATCTCCCGTTTTTAGAGGAAGGCGCGGCTCCTGAAAACCCGTTGAAAAGTATGGAATTGTCAGCGTGATTCCGCCTCGACGAGACCATCGACCGCCTCGATATAGGCCTCCATATCGAATTTCCGGTTAAGGCCGTTGGCGTTCATGTAGCGGATCTTCCCGAAGATGGGCCGTTCCGTCCAGGCGCGGTCGTGCAGCCCGTAGCACCAGGCGACGTTTGCCCAAGAGTTGGGATCGCGCCCATCGAGGAAATACCTGTTGTTGAGTGCCAGCGTGGTCTCGAACGCGTCGCGGGGCGTCGGCGACCATTCCAGGATCTTCTTTGCCCAGTACATGCGCATGTAGTTGTGCATGAACCCGGTATGCACCATCTCGCGCATGGCGGCGTTCCAATACGGATCGTGGGTGTCGCAGGCCGCAAGCGTCTCGCGGTCGTAAAGATGCTCGCGCGGATCGCCGGCATGATCGGCCAGCGTCTTCCGCGCCCAGTCCGGCAGCGCATCGTAGGATGCGAAGTCGGGCTCGAACTCGATGAAGTTGATCGCCAGTTCGCGGCGGACGACGAGTTCCTCGACGAATCTGTCCCGATCGTCTGTTCCGGTGCCTGTCGCCTGCCGCGCGGCGAGCGCCATCTCGACGGGCGATATGTGGCCGAAATGGAGATACGGGCTCAGGAAGGATGTCCTGCCGTCGGCCGGCTCGTTGCGGCCGTCGGCATATCCCGGCAGCGTTTCGCCGACGAAGTCCGACAGGCGCCGGCGGGCTTCGGACTGGCCGCCGCGAAACCGGCGGACCGGCGCGACGCTGCCGTCGACGTCGAGCGCGGCAAGAGCCTTTTCCGGATCGGAGACGTCGAGATCGCTCTCGAACCCGAATGCCGCTTCTTTCTCGGGCGTCTGTTCGTCAGGCGCGACGAGGTATTCGTCCCAGTGCCGGTGGATCTTCGGCCGGATGGTGCGCGCGGCGTATTCGGACTTGTCCGAGACGATTTCGACCGGGACGACGGTTTCGGTCTCCACCTGCGCAACCGCGCAGCCCGCCTCTTCGGCGAGACGCTGGCGCCAGCGTTTCTGCGCGGGAAAATAACTGCGGTCGCAGATCACGGCGGCGGCGTCCGGGGCGAGCGCCAGCGCGGCCTCTACGGGTGGGCCGCGGCGGACGACGAACTCGACGCCGCGTTTCGGGAGTTCCGCAGCGCAGTCGGCCAGCCCTTCCAGCATGAAGGCGTAATGGCGGGCGTTGGCCTCCGGGTAATCGTCGGTGAGGCCGAACGCGGCGACGACGGGCAGCCCGTACTTGTTCGCGCCGGCGATCGCAAGGTCGAGAGCGGCGTTGTCGTGCGCGCGCTGCGCCTCCTGCATCCAGTAAAGGACGTAGGCGCCGCCGTCGCGCCGCGGCGCGTCGTTGAGGGACCGGACGCGGGTATTCTGGATCACGGTTGCGGGTGGCTCGATGATGAGGGTGTCGGGAATGTTACGCGGCAGGCGCCGCTCCGGATCATGATCCGAGCGACAGCGTCGCGCGCAGGCCCGGGGCGTTGTCCTCGAGCTGCACGGCGCCGTCGTGGAGCTGGGCGACGGCGCGGACGAGGCTGAGCCCGAGCCCGCTGCCCGGCTGGTTGCGGCTTGCCTCCAGCCGATGGAAGCGGTCGAACACGGCGTCCCGGTCGGCGGCCGGAATGCCGGGTCCGCTATCGGCCACCGTCAGGCTTGCGGCATCCACCGAGATCGCGACCGTGCCGCCCGCCGGCGTGTATTTGATGGCGTTGTCGACGAGGTTGGCGAGCGCCTGGAACAGCAGGTCGCGGTCGCCCGCGACGTTTCCGGCACGCGCCATATCCACCGTAAGCGTGAGGCCCTTTTCATCCGCGACCGGCTCGTATAGCTCCGAGACGTCGGCGGCGATATCGCGGAGCGCGACGTCGGCGAAGTTCTCGCGCCGACCGCCGGCTTCGATCTGGGCGATGCGGAGCAGGGCGCCGAACACGGACAGCAGGCCGTCGGCCTCGCCGACCGCCGCTTCCAGCGCGTCGCGACGGCCGCTCGCCGGCTCGTCGTCGCGCAGGCCTTCCAGCCGATTGCGCAGGCGGGTCAGCGGCGTCCGGAGATCGTGCGCGCTGTTGTCCGAGACGTGCCACAAGCCTTCCATCAGATGCTGAATGCGGTCGAGCATGCCGTTGAGGTTGGCGGCGAGCTGGTCGAACTCGTCGGCGGTGCCGCGCACCGGGATGCGCCGGGACAAATCGCCCGACATGATATCTCGGCTGGTCTCGTTGATCGCTTCGATGCGCCGCGCGGTGCTTCGGCTCATCGCGACGCCGCCGGCGAGCGCCAGCGCCGCGGTGATCAGGATGCCCCAGATGACCGCGTTCAGGATCATGCGGCGCGTCTGTTCCAGTTCGCGCACCTCGCGGCCGACCAGCAGGTTTAGTCCGCCCTGCAGGACGAACGGGCGCGCGCGAGCGAGGTGTGGCCGGCCGTCGATGGAGCCCCGGTCGACCCGTTCGAACGTCATCCCGCCGTCCGTATCGGGCTGGACGCTCGGCCACGACGACAGGTTGCCGACCAGCCGTCTGCGCAGCGGATCCGTCAGCAGGTAGACCGTCCGGCCGCCCGGATCGCGCCGGACGCGTTCCGAGATGATCGCAGCGACGCCGGGCGTGCCGCGGCGTTCGTACTGTTCGGCGAGCCCCTTGATGTCGGCGAGGATGGTCTCGTCGACCTGTTGGGACAGCACGCCCGCCGTCGCCCACCAGACGAACCCCAGCAGGACCGCCGCCGACGTGCAGAACAGCGCGGCGTAGACCAGCGTCAGCCGGAAGGTCGCGCTTCTAAGAAGCCGGGTCGGGGGCGCGAAGGACATAGCCCGCTCCGCGGACGGTGTGGATGAGGGGGGTGTCGAAGTCGCGGTCGATCTTCTGGCGCAGCCGGCTGACATGGACGTCGATGACGTTGGTCTGCGGGTCGAAATGATAGTCCCACACGTTCTCGAGCAGCATCGTCCGCGTCACGACGTTGCCGGCGTTTCGTATCAGGAATTCCAGCAGGGCGAATTCGCGCGGCTGCAGGTCGATCGGCGTGCCGCCGCGGGTGACGCTGCGCGACAGGAGATCCATTTCGAGGTCTCCGACCCGCAGGGCGGTTTCCGCCTGCGCCGATCCGCCCGCCCGCCGGGTGAGCGCCTCGAGCCGGGCGAGCAGCTCGGCTGCCGCGAAGGGCTTTACCAGGTAGTCGTCGCCGCCGGCCTTCAGGCCTTTCACCCGGTCGTCGACCTCGCCCAGCGCGCTCAGGATCAGCGCCGGCGTCATGTCGTCGGAGGCGCGCAGCGTGCGGATGACCGTGAGCCCGTCGGGGCCCGGCAGCATGCGGTCGACGACGAGCGCGTCGAACGTTTCGGTCGTGGCGAGGAACAGCCCGTCCTTGCCGTTGTCGGCATGCGTCGCAACGTGACCCGCTTCGCGAAGCGCTTTCACGATATAGGCGGCGACGTCGGCGTCGTCTTCGATGACCAGTATCCGCATGGCTTTCGCGGCCGCTCAGGACCGTCCTGTTTGCCCGACCGGGGAAATATGTAGGGGGCGGGAGGCGGCGCGCGCAACCGCATCCGCATTAAACTTTCGTAATGTGGGCTACTCGTAATGAGGCGATTCCGCGGAAGACGTGCGGTTCGCGACCATCGCGGGGTAGACCGACGCGGCGATGCACGTAAAGACGCAGAGGCCGGAAATGTACCATGTCGCCGGCCACGAGATGCGGAACGCGTAGTCGAACAGGGTGAAGTGGTCGAGGAACCGCACGCTGATCGCGCCGAGCCCGTTGCCGATGACGAACGCGAGCGCCGCGCTGACGCAGCCGATGATAACGCCCTCGATCATCAACAGCCGGGCGACCTGCCCGCGGCTGATGCCGATGGACTTGAGGACGGCGAATTCCCGATCGCGCGCGCACCTGAATGAGCATCGTGTTGGCGACCCCGATACCGGCAAGGATAACCGTCGCCAGCAGGATGAAGTCGAAGATCAGGAAGTCGCGGTCGATCTCGCGGCGCTGCCAGTAGCCCTGGAACCGCCCCCGCTTGACCGTCACGTACCATGGGTAGAGCGCATCTTCCTGGTATCGGTAGAGAAACGGCTGGACCGGCAACGCGGGCCGCGCCGACGCGTAGCGTCCCAGCGTTCGTTCCAGATTGTCGGCGAAGATCGGATTGCCGTCGCTGAACAGCGCGTAGGACTTCAGGTCCACATATTGCGCCGGTTCCATATAGAAGCCGATCTGGTCGGTAACGCCGATCACTTTGAAATCGTATGTCGTCTCGCCGTTCGAAAAGGTGATCTTGTCGCCGGCGCGCGCGTCGTAGCGGGCGGCGAGCGTGCGCGACAGGATCACCTCGCCCGGGTCGAGAGCCTGCAGACCCTGCGCCCGGAGATAGGGATTGATGTCGTCGCCGCGGATCAGGCGTATCGGGAAATTGCCGCGCGTCTTCGCCGACATCCGCGCGAACACGATCCCGTGCTGGGCGATCTGCGCCTGCAGCGCTTCCTCGTCTACCTCGCGCCCGGCCGGCCGTTCGAGATAAGAAACCGTCCGCATCGCGGTATAGGTCCACAGCGCGATCTCGTCCTTCAGCGCGCGGGTGACGTCGTGCAGGCCGGTCAGCAGCGAAAAGACCAGCGTCACGCCGGTGACCGAGAAGACGAGCCGTTGGCTGTTGAGCCGCATGCGGCGCCCGGTGAGAAACGCTTCGAGCGGCATGACGGCGCGGAAAAGCGTCTCGAAAACGCGGATCGCGCCGCGGAGGACCGGCGACAGCCACCACAGGGTCGCCACCGCCAGGATCGCGACGAAGAACGCCTCGAACAGGAAGAAGTAGACGACCGAGAGCCAGTCTTCCATGAAGGGCCGGATGCCGATCCAGCCGGCCGCGAGAAACGGCGGAATCAGCCAGCCGAAGCCGCGTTGCGCGAGCACGATCCCGGATTCCCCGTTGGTCAGGAAACGCGGCTGAAGGACTTCGCGGATGCTCAGCCGGCCGAGATCCCTGAGCGGGCTGGCGACCCCGAAGAACACGATGATCAGGCTGATCGCTCCCATCGCGAGGAGCTCGAACTCGGGAATGTCGAAGCCGGGAAGCGGTTTGCGGCCGTTGGTCGAGATGCCCGCCGCGAGCAGCGCCGCGGCGGCGGGGAACGCGGCGGCCGTGCCGATCGCCGTTCCGACCGCACCCAGCAGGCCCGCTTCGGTGACGAGCGAGGCGCCGACGTTGCGGCGGCTCTCGCCGAGACACATCAGCAGGCTGAATTCCCGCGCGCGGGTCGAGACCGAGTAGCGCATCGTATAGAAGACGATGACGGCGCCGATGAAGAAGGCGAGGAGGGAGGCCAGCCGGACGGCGAGGCGCATCGCCTGCTAGTCTTCCTCGCCGAGCCGCGTCGCAGCGGCGCCTTTCTGGCTGCCGCTGCCGCCGCGCTGCGTCGGGACGAACGTGTCGCCGGCGCCCGGACGATTGCGCTGGATCGTAATGCTGAAGGACTTGCCGCCCACGTCCTGCTCGGCGGCGACCGGCTGCGCGTCGGGCGCGCGCGGGTCCGCATCGGAAGACTGCTCGGCGGCGCTCGTGCGCGCCGTGTTCGCATCCACGATCAGAACCGTGTTGACGACGCAGACCCCGATGGCGACGCCAAGCATCGTCGCGAGCGCCACCATCTTCCGGTGCGACAGGCTGCGCAGCGCGAGCCTGAGCGCGAGCCACAGATTGAGGGCGGGCGCCGCCGGCACGGTCAGATTCCCAGACGCTGCAGTTCGCCGTAGATCGGCGTCAGGTCCTCGGGCCCGTTCTCCGGCGTCACCGTGCCGGCGATGACGCCGTTCTGGAGAAAGCAGACGCGGTTGGCCCAGCCCGCATGCTCGGGGCTGTGCGTGACCATCAGGACGCTGGTTTTTTCTTCGCGGACCGTCTCCCGCAGAGTTTGCAGGATCGAGCGTCCGATGGCCGGATTGACGTTGCCGGTGGGCTCGTCGGCGAGCAGCAGCGCCGGTTCGTGCACCAGCGCGCGGGCGATCGAGACCAGCTGCATCTCGCCGCCGGAAAGATGGTGCGGCAGGTGATCGCGCCGGGCGTCGAGGCCGACGCGCGACAGCAGCGCATCGATGCGCTCGTTGTTCTCGTCGCGGATACGCCCCGAAATCTGAAGCGGCAGCGCGATGTTCTCGAGCACGGTCAGGGTCGGGATGAGGTTGAAGAACTGGAAGACGATGCCGATGTCGCGTCGCCGGAGCATCGTCCGCGACCGCTCCGAGCGATAGTCGACCGGCGTGCCGGCGAGTGTGACCTCGCCTTCGTCGGGCGTATCGATGCCGGCGATGCAGTTCAGCAGTGTCGTCTTGCCGGATCCGCTCGGTCCCATGATGGCGACGAACTCGCCGCGGCCGACGGTCAGCGACAGCCCCTAGAGGACCGGAATCCGCTCGTCGCCGGGGCGATAGGCCTTGACCAGCCCCGAGACGCTCAGCGCGTCGGCAGCGTAGCGGGCCGGTGTGTCTGTTTCGGTCTCGGTTTCGGGCATGGCCTTCCGGGCTCGGTACGTTCGAACGGCAACATCGCCGCGCCGCGAACCGAATGCAAGCATTTGAAACGGAACGCTATTATAACCTTCGGTCATGAACCTGACGCCCATAGATTCGACCGTCCTGCCGCAGGCGCTCGCAAGCGTCGCGGACCGTCTCCCGGCAGGGACGACGGCAGCCGCCGCGTTCACCTCGATTGCGCGAAGCGTCGACCGCGGCGGGCCCGAAGAAACGCCGGCGCGCCATGCGGATGCCCTTGCCCTGGTCGAAAGGTTCGGAATTCCGGCGATCGACGAAGCGCCGGCGGAGGCGTTCAGCTGGGACGGCGCCGCCGTGCGGACGCGGAGCGAGGCGGCGGTGCTGATCCACGAGGTGGCGCACTGGCAGATTGCGCCGCCGGAGCGCCGCTCGCTGCCGGATTTCGGGCTCGGGGCCGGGCCGGAGACCGGCCGCGCCGCAGAGGCCGAGGCCGCCTGTTGCGTCGATCTCGCGGTGAAGGAAGAGGAGGAACTACTCGCTTCGCTGCTCGGAATTTTATGGGAGGTGGAGCTCGGCCATCCTGCCATTTAC
>JAYPTI010000143.1:0-7980 GCA_038133505.1 Alphaproteobacteria bacterium | reverse complement strand
ATGGAATCAAAAGAAAAACACAGGGCGGCCTCGGACGTTGATGAGATCGATTTCGGGTACCGGCGGGTCGCCGCGGACGACCACACGGGCCTCGTCCGCAGCGTCTTCGATTCAGTCGCGCGGCGCTACGACCTGATGAACGACCTGATGTCGGGCGGGCTGCACCGGCTCTGGAAGACGGCGCTACTGGACCGCGTCGCACCGCGGCCCGGGATGCGGCTTGTCGACGTGGCGGGCGGCACGGGCGACGTCGCCGGCGGCTTCCTGCGCCGCGGCGGCGGCAGCGCCGTCATCTGCGACATCAACGAGGAAATGATGCGCGCCGGTATCGATCGCGATCTCGACCGCGGCATCGCCGACGGCGCCGCGCGGGTATGCGGCGACGCGGCGGCGCTGCCGCTGGCGACCGCGTGCGCGGAGGCATGCACCATCGCCTTCGGCCTGCGTAACGTCACGCGGCGACAGGAGGCGCTCTCCGAAATGCGCCGGATCCTCGACATCGGCGGCCATTTCCTGTGCCTCGAATTCAGCCCGGCGGTCCTGCCGCAGCTCAAGCCGATCTACGACGCCTATTCGTTCCGCGTCCTGCCGTGGCTGGGCGCGCGCGTCGCGAACGACGCGGCCTCGTACGAATATCTGGCGGAAAGCATCCGGCGGTTTCCCGAACCGAAAATCCTGGCCGACGAAATGAATGCGGCGGGTTTCGGAAACGTCACCTGCACGGCGCTCAGCGGCGGGATCGTCTGGCTCCATTCGGGCTGGCGCGCCTAGGCCATGCGGACCGGTCTTCGGCACATCCGGCGACTTGTCGGCGTCTTTCGCACGCTCGCGCGCCACGATGCGCTGTTCGTCTTCACCCGGCTGGGACTGCCGCGGACGCCGCTCGCGCTCGCGACGCTCTTTCTCCTCGTCCGCCGGGATCGCGAATTTCGGAACAAGAGCGAAGGCGAACGGCTGTCGGCCGCGCTGACGGCGCTGGGCCCGGCCTACGTCAAGGTCGGCCAGGCGCTGTCCGTGCGCCCCGACCTGATCGGGGACACGCTCGCCGAGGCGCTGACCGGTCTTCAGGATAGGCTGCCGCCGTTCGACGGCACGGAGGCGCGGGCGGCCATCGAGGCGGAACTGGGCGACACCGTCGACGCGCTCTATGCCTCGTTCGATAACGACGCCGTCGCCGCGGCGTCGATCGCGCAGGTGCACCGGGCGACGACGCCCGACGGCGACACGGTCGCGGTGAAGGTGCTTCGTCCGGGAATCGAGGCGGCTTTCGCCCGCGACCTCGAGCTCGCCCGCTGGGGCGCCGGCCTCGTCGAACGGCACCGGCCCGATCTGCGCCGGCTGCGGCCGGTCGACGCGATCAATACGATCATCCGGTCCGTCGAGATGGAGATGGACCTCCGCTTCGAGGCGGCGGCCGCGGACGAGCTGCGCCAGAACTTCGCCGACGAGCCGCTGTTCTCCGTTCCTGCGGTCGACTGGCAACGGACCGGCCGCCGCGTCATGACGCTCGAATGGGTCGACGCGACGCCGATCAACGAGATCGGAACCGGCGACGCGGACGACCTGGACCGCGAAGAGATCGTCGCTAATTTCGCCAAGGTCTTCTTCCTGCAGGTCTTCCGCGACGGCTTCTTCCATGCCGACCTTCATCCCGGAAACATCTTCATCGACAAGGACGGCGCGGTGCACGTCGTCGATTTCGGCATCATGGGCCGGCTCGACAAGCGGACGCGGCAGTATCTAGCGGAAATGCTGCACGGCTTCCTGACGGGCGACTACAGGCGCGTCGCCGACGTGCATATCCGCGCGGGCTACGTCCCCGCCGACCAGTCGGCCGACGAGTTCGCGCAGGCGGCGCGCTCGATCGCCGAGCCGATCCTCGGCCTGCCGCTCGGCGAGATTTCGCTCGCCCGGCTGCTGCAGCAGCTTTTCGCCGTCACCGAGAAGTTCGAGATGGAGTCGCAGCCGCAACTGCTGCTGCTGCAGAAAACGATGCTGGTGGCCGAAGGCGTCGGCCGGCGCCTCTTCCCCAGCGTCAACATGTGGGAGCTCGCGCGGCCGCTGATCGAGGACTGGATGCGCGAGAACATGGGCGCCGAAGCGCGCATGCGCGATGCGGTCGACGATCTGCTCGACGGGCTCGAACGCCTGCCGCGGCTGATCGGGGAGATGGGCGACTCGCTCGGCTCGATGTCGCGCAACGGCCTGAAGATCGACCCGGCGTCGCTCGAAAGCTTCGCCTCGGCGCAGCGCGCGGGCCGGTCGCGATGGCCGGTGTGGGCGCTGGGCGCCGCGGCGGTCGTCATTCTGGCGGTCCTGCTCGACTGACGGGATTTCTTGCAGAAACCATTGAGAATCATTAGGTTACGCGCGGCCGAAGGAATATTCGGCGGACCGGAGACGCGTCATGCTTCACGGCAAACGCATTCTGCTGATCATCACGGGCGGCATCGCCGCCTATAAGAGCCTGGAACTGATCCGTCGCCTGCGCGAACGCGGCGCCGCGGTCCGCTGCGTGCTGACCGAAGCGGCGACGCAGTTCGTCACGCCCTTGTCCGTTTCCGCGCTGAGCGAGGACAAGGTGTACGGCGACATCTTCTCGCTGACCGACGAAGCCGAGATGGGCCACATCCAGCTGTCGCGCGACGCCGACCTGCTGGTCGTCGCGCCGGCAACCGCCAACATCATGGCGAAGATGGCGCAGGGCATCTCCGACGACCTTGCCAGCACCGTGCTGCTGGCGACCGACAAGGACGTGATGGTCGCCCCGGCGATGAATGTCCGCATGTGGGAACACGCGGCGACGCGCGACAACATCTCGACGCTGAAGGCCCGCGGCATCCTGTTCGCCGGCCCGACCGAAGGCGCGATGGCCTGCGGCGAATTCGGCGAGGGCCGCATGGTCGAGCCGACGGAGATCGCCGACGCGATCGACACCTATTTCGCGGCGTCCGCGCCGCTGGCGGGCCGACGCGCCATCGTCACGAGCGGGCCGACGCACGAGGCCATCGACCCCGTCCGCTACATCGCCAACCGGTCATCCGGCAAGCAGGGCCACGCCATCGCGGCGGCGCTCGCCGGCCTCGGAGCCGAGACCGTGCTCGTCACCGGCCCGACGGCGGAACCCAACCCGCCGGGCGTTACCGTGGTCCGCATCGAATCCGCCCGCGACCTGATGGCGGCGTGCGAGGCGGCGCTGCCCGCCGACGTCGCGGTCTGCGCCGCCGCCGTCGCCGACTGGCGCCCGGCCGAGGCAGGCGACCGAAAGATCAAGAAGCAGCCCGGCAGCGCGCCCGCGCCGCTCGAGCTGGTGGAGAACCCGGACATCCTCGCCGGCCTGTCGCAGGCCGGGAACGCACGCCCGCTGCTCGTCATCGGCTTCGCCGCCGAGACCGACGACGTCGTCGCCAACGCGACCGAGAAGCGCAAGCGCAAGGGCTGCGACTGGATCGTCGCCAACGACGTCTCGCCGGAGACGGGCACGTTCGGCGGCGACGACAACACCGTCCACCTGGTGACGGAGAGCGGCAGCGAGGACTGGCCCGCGATGCGCAAGTCCGATGTCGCCGCGCGGCTCGCAGAACGGATCGCCGCGCATTTCGCGAGCCTGCCGGAAGCCGCCGAGTAACCGACGAGAATCGTTTCGGAGTAGAAACGATCGGGGCGTCATCCACAGCCTTATTCACAATTTGTTGTGCATAACGCGGAATTTAATGCCCAGATATAGTGGTCAACCCGGCGCGATTCCGGCATGATTCAGCCGTTCGTCAACCGACGTTTCGTGTCTACCCTCGCAACCAAGGTACCGGATCCGTGGCCCATTCCATCGCCGACATCGATCTCCCCGAAACCGACGCGCCGTCGCGCGTCCGCATTTCGGTGCAGCGCCTGGCGCACAATGCCGATTTGCCGCTGCCGGCCTACGAGACCGAACAGTCCGCCGGCATGGATCTCGCAGCCGCCATCGACGAGGCGCTGACACTGGCGCCGGGCGAACGCACGCTGGTGCCGACCGGCCTCGCCATCGCCCTGCCGGCAGGATACGAGGCGCAGGTCCGCCCGCGCTCCGGCCTCGCCGCGCGCGACGGCGTCACCGTGCTCAACACGCCCGGGACGGTCGATGCCGACTATCGCGGCGAGGTGAAGGTCATCCTGATCAATCTTGGCGACGCGCCGTTCACCATCGAACGCGGCATGCGGATCGCCCAGATGGTCATCGCCCCCGTCACGCAGGGAATATTCGAGGAAGTCGACGCGTTGCCGGAGACGGCGCGGGGCGCAGGCGGGTTCGGCTCGACCGGTCGATAGACAACCACCGCCCTTAGCGCCATTTTAGGCGCATGGACTACACCGAAGATCAACTCCACCGCTACGCGCGGCACATCGTGCTGCCCGAGGTGGGCGGCGTCGGCCAGACGAAGCTGCTCGAGGCGCGCGTGCTGGTCGTCGGCGCGGGCGGGCTGGGCGCGCCGCTGCTGCTCTATCTGGCGGCGGCCGGCGTCGGCACCATCGGCGTGGTCGACGACGACGTGGTCGATCTCTCCAACCTTCAGCGCCAGGTCATCCACGGCACCAGCCGCATCGGCATGCCGAAGGTCGACAGCGCCGAGAAGACCGTCTCGGACGTCAATCCGGACGTGACGCTCGAGACCCACCGCACGCGGCTCGACGCCTCGAACGTGAACGCCCTGATCGCCGACTACGACATAATCGCCGACGGCAGCGACAATTTCGAAACGCGGTTTCTGGTCAACGATGCCTGCCACTTGGCGGGCAAGACGCTCGTCTCGGCGGCGATCCTCCGCTTCGAGGGCCAGATCGCGACCTTCCGTTCCGGGCTCGGCGACGGCGAGCCGTGCTACCGCTGCCTTTACCGGGAGGCGCCGCCGGCCGGCATGGTGCCGAGCTGCTCGGAAGGCGGCGTCCTCGGCGCGCTCGCCGGCATGATGGGCTCGCTGCAGGCGATCGAGGTGATGAAGGAAATCATGGGGATCGGCGACAGCCTCGCCGGGTCTCTCCTGATATACGACGCGCTGTCGACGACCGTCCGCAAGATGAAGCTGCCGCGCGATCCGGCCTGTCCGCTGTGCGGCGACGCGCCGTCGATCACCGACCTGTCGGCATACGCGGTATAGCGGACCCGGCTGTCATGGCCTCCCCCGAGAAACTCTCGCTGATCGTCCAGACGGACGACTTCGACCGCATCCATTACTCGCTCGTGCTGGCCAGCGCCGCGCTCGCCACGGGAAAGCCGGTTACCCTGCTGTTCGCCATGGCAGCGACACGGGCGCTCACGCCGGCATGGGCGAACGCCGAGCGGGAGGCCGATCTCTCCGACAAGGGTCTGGCGACGTTCGAGGAACTGCTAAGCGCCTGCGTCGAACTCGACGCCGTCTTCATGGTCTGCGAGATGGGCCTCCGCGATTGCAGGCTCACCCGCGGCGAATTGCGGCCCGACGTCCCTGTCACCGAGGGAAGTGCCGTCAGCTTTCTGGCGGATGCGTCGGATAAAGGCGCGGTGCTCTACGTCTGAACACCGGACCCGGGGTCAAATCTCGAATACCCTGTCGGGCGGGCTGTGCTGATCGACGAAACTGCGGATGTTGACGATGACCTTCTCGCCCATGGCGACGCGGCCTTCTTGCGTCGCGGAGCCGAGATGCGGCGCAAGCACGACATTGTCGAGCTTCAGGAGCCCGGGATCGACTTCCGGCTCTCGTTCGTAGACGTCGAGGCCGGCGCCCGCGATCCGCCGCTCCGCCAGCATTTTCGCAAGCGCCGCCTCGTCGACGATTTCGCCGCGCGCGGTATTCACGAGGAACGCATGCGGCTTCAGAAGTTCGAGCCGGCGCGCGTCCAGAAGATGATGCGTTTCCTTCGTATGCGGGCAGTTGATCGAGATGAAGTCCATATGCGCCAGCATCTGGTCGAGGCTTTCCCAGTAGGTCGCCTCCAGCTCCGTCTCGATATCGGCATGGACCCGTTTGCGGTTGTGATAGTGGACGGTCATGCCGAAACCGCGCACCCGGCGCGCGACCGCCTGGCCGATCCGGCCCATGCCGATGATCCCGAGCCGCTTGCCCGAGATCCGGTGCCCGATCATGAAGGTCGGCGACCAGCCAGCCCAGCCGCCGCCGCGCACCAGCCGGTCGCCCTCGACCAGCCGCCGCGGCGCAGCGAGAAGCAGACAGGCGGTCATGTCGGCGGTATCGTCGGTCAGGACGCCGGGCGTATTGGTTACCGCAATCTTGCGCGCCGCGGCCGCCTCGAGATCGATGTGGTTCACGCCGACGCCGAAATTGGCGATGAGCTGCACGGAGTCGGGCAGGCGGTTGATGAGATCTGCGTCGATGCGGTCGGTCACGGTGGGGACGAGGACGTCGGCGCCGTCCGCAGCAGCCACGATTTCGTCCGCGGTCATCGGCGAATCGGAAGCGTTGAGGCGCGCCTCGAACAGTTCCATCATCCGCGTCTCGACGTCGCCGGGCAATCGTCGCGTCACGATGACGACGGGCTTGCTGCGCGCCATCCTTTTTGTTCCTCCCTTTGCCTCGACACGGCGTATCAGGCCGGAAGTTGGTTGTCCAGAGATGTTGCCGGAGATGTTGAGGCCGTGGAGCCGAGTCACCCGAGCGCCTATAATCGCATCATGCTCCGCGCCGGAAAATTCCCCGCCGCCCTCGCTCTGATGCTGCTGGTTTTCACCGGCATTGCCCAAGTTGCCGCAGCTCAGACCGGCTTGCCGCTGCCCCGGTTCGCCTCGCTTCGGGCCGACAAGGTCCATATGCGGACCGGCCCCGGCGTCCGCTATCCCGTCGAATGGGTGTACGTCTTCCGCGGCATGCCGGTCGAAATCGTCGGCGAGTTCGAGAACTGGCGACGCGTCCGCGACTGGCAGGGCTCCGAAGGCTGGGTCCACCGGACGATGCTCTCCGGCCGCCGGACCGCTCTGGTGACGGGCGGGCTGCAGCCTCTGCGGGCGGACCCCTCTCCGGACGCCCAAATTGTCGCGCGCGTCGAGGAAAAGGTCCTGGCGCGAATACTTAAGTGCGAAAACGACTGGTGTCGGGTCGAAACCGAAGGAAAGCGGGGCTGGATGCGCCGGTCGCACGTCTGGGGCGTCTATTCGACAGAGCGCATAGAATAGTATCCACAAGCATTCGATGAATTCGAATATTTAAACATTTTTAAATCAAACTAGCGGACTTTCGCGGATGACCCGCGCCGCCCGGCGCGGATCGGTCGCCGACAGTAATACGGGCGGCCATTCGAACATCCAACGGAGACATCCGATGAAATACAAGATCTTCCAGACCGCGGCCGCCATCGTCATCGCGAGCGGACTTGCGGTCCCCGCCCTTGCCGACGGCGAGCACGTCGCGCCGATGAAGCAACTCGCCGCCACGAAGGTATCCTCGTGGGCGGGCAACCCGGCGGTCATCGACGCCATCAATGCCCAGAACGCGAAGTACGCGTCGCTGTCGCAGGCCGACATCGACAAGATGGACAAGACCTGGCGCGCCGAGGTCAAGGCCGGCGGCGGTCCGCTGTCGTCCGGGATTCTGGCGAATGCCCTGTCCGCCTTCCTCAAGAAGGTGAAGGAAGACTCGGCGGGTCTCTATACCGAGATCTTCGTCATGGACAACAAGGGCCTGAACGTGGGTCAGAGCGACGTGACGTCCGACTACTGGCAGGGCGACGAAGCCAAGTGGCAGAAGACCTACAGCGTGGGTCCCAAGGCGGTTCACGTCGGCAAGATCGATACCGACGAATCGTCCCAGATGCTGCAGTCTGACCTGCCCCCACGTTTAGTACCAGCGGTTAGTTTAGTCTCGTTGTTGAGCGGCGAGTAGCCCGCAGCCCCTCCGCAGCGAAGGGCGGATCGCCGCGGGCCGCCTCGATGGTCTGTGGGGCCGGTGGCCTATATCTCAGCGCACTGTGCGGCCGGACGGTGTTGTAGTGTCGCCTCCATTGTTCGAT
>JAYPTI010000142.1:0-8026 GCA_038133505.1 Alphaproteobacteria bacterium | reverse complement strand
CGATCGCGCTCGGCGCGCTGTTCATCGCCTTCATGGTGCCGTTCATCAACGTGCTCTGCGTCTGGGTTCTGGCGCGCTATTCGGGCACCGAGATCAGCGCCCTCGGCGAGGCGATGGAGATGGCGCGCAAGCCGCTGTTCATCGCCTGCCTTGCCGGCATCGCGATCAACGTCACCGGACTCGGCCTCGCGGAACCGATCGAGCGGTTCTTCGCCCTGCTGGGCCGGGCGGCACCCGCCGTCGGGCTTCTGTGCGTGGGCGCCGGGCTCGATATCGTGGCGGCGCGCGCCGGCAAGGTGTGGGTCGTGCTGTCGGCCATCCTCAAGCTTGTCGCGATGCCGCTGATCGCGTTCGGCATCGCCCAGGCGCTCGGCGTCGGCGGACTGGCGGCGAAGGTGCTTATCCTGTTCCATGCCCTGCCGACCGCGCCGTCCGCCTATATTCTCGCGCGCCAGCTCGGCGGCGACGCACAGCTCATGGCGGGCATCCTGACCGCGCAAACGGCACTTGCCGTCGTGACGCTGCCGCTCTGGATCGCGGTCCTTTAGCGATTCTGTGGAACCCGGCAGTTTGATGCTAGACAACGTAATCATGGCCCCGCACGCAAAGGCTCGGTGATGCTCGACGGCGGCAAGGAGCTCCTGCGGAACTTCTGGTATCTCGCCTTTTCCGGCGACGCGCTGCCGCGCGGGCGCATGCTCGCGAAAACGCTGATGGGCGAGCCGATGCTGTTCGCGCGCACCGACGACGGCGAGGTCTTCGCGCTCCGCGACATCTGTCCGCACCGCGGCATTCCGCTACGCCACGGCAAGTTCGACGGCAAGGAAGTCGAGTGCTGCTATCACGGCTGGCGGTTCGGCAGGGACGGCCGCTGTACGGCGATCCCGTCTCTCGTCGACGGGCAGGCGTTCCATACCGAGCGCGTCAGCGCCGGCGCCTATCCCTGCCGCGAGGTGCAGGGCAACGTCTGGGTGTTCCTACCGGGCACCAACCCGCCCGCAGACGACGCGCTGCCGCCTGTGCCGGAGATCCCCGGCATCGGCGACGTCGCGCCGAGGGTCACCATCGTCTCGCCGTTCCCGTGCCACACCGATCACGCCGCCTTCGGGTTGATGGACCCGACGCTCGCCGCCTTCGTCCATACGTCCTGGTGGTGGAAGGGCAAGGCCGACCGGCTGAAGCACAAGGAAAAGCATTTCGAGCCGGCGCCGCTGGGATGGAAGATGTCGCGCCATCCGGTGCCGTCGGCGAACCGCGCTTATCGCCTGCTCGGCAACGAGGTCACGACCGAGATCGTCTACGCGCTGCCCGGCATCCGCACCGAGACGGTCGAGGGAGATAAACACAGTCTCGTCAGCCTGACGGCGATCACGCCCATCGACGAGACGACGACCGAAGTGCACCAGTGCCTCTACTGGACGATGGGCTGGCTCGGCCCGTTCGCGCCGCTCGTGAAGAAACTCGCCCGGACCTTCCTCGAACAGGACCGCGACGTCGTCGTCCTCCAACAGGAGGGCCTCCGGCACGATCCCAACCTGATCCTGATCGACGACGCCGACACGCAGGCCAAGTGGTACGCGCGCCTCAAGCGCGAATGGCTCGCCGCCGAGGCCGAAGGGCGGCCGTTCGAGAACCCGCTGGAGGCCGCGACGCTCCGCTGGCGGAGCTGATTGCCCGTTTGCCGCGCCGATTGCCGCCGGCCGCCAATTCCGCTCTAATCCCCTCATGAAATACGGCATCAACATCGCGCCGGCGGCCGACTCCTGGAAGATCGTCAAGCGCGCCGAGGAGCTGGGCTTCGAATCGGCCTGGTTCATCGATTCCCAGCTCATCAACGCGGACATGTTCGTCTCGATGACGGCAGCGGCGATGAAGACCGACAAAATCCGTTTGGGCACGGGCGTCATGATCCCGACCAACCGCCTGTCGCCGGTCGCGGCAAGCGCGCTGGCGAGCCTCAATGCGCTGGCGCCGGGCCGCATCGACATGGGCGTCGGCACGGGCTTCACCGGCCGCCGCACGATGGGCCTCGGCCCGGTCAAGCTTGCCGACATGTTCGATTACATCGACGTCGTCGAAAAGCTGCTGGCGGGCGAGATGGTGGACGCGAAGATCGAGGGCGACATGCACCCGATCCGCTTCATGAACCCCGAGCTCGAACTCATCAACATCAAGGACCCGGTGCCGGTACACGTCTCTGCCCTCGGGCCGCGCGGCCGCAAGATGGTCGCGGAGCGCGGCTACGGCTGGATCAACACGGTCGGCCGGCTCGACCGCGCGCAAACCGCGATCGACGACATGAAGAAGTCTTGGACCGACGCCGGCCGCGACGTGAAGGACCTCGAGGCCAGCGCCACCTCGGGCGGCGCGATCCTCAAGAACCCGGACGACTGGGACGAACCGTACGTGCAGGCGCAGGCCGGCCCGCAGGCCGCCATCATCCTGCACAACATGGTCGAGGAAGCGGAATTCGGCTCGATCGGCCAGACGCCGCCGCCGGAGCTCGCCGCGCTGGTCGGCGAATACAAGAAGGTCTACGACGCCTACCAGCCCGCCAACGCGCGCTATCTCTCGAACCACAAGAACCACCTGATGGCGGTCCGGCCGGAGGAAGCGCACCTGATTACCGGCATGTTCATCAAGAACGCGACCTTCTCCGGCACCAAGGAAGAGCTGCAGGAAAAGATCCGCGCGGTGGAAGCGATGGGCTACACGCGGATCAACATGCATGTCCGCGCCGTCCTGCCGGAAATGGTCGAGGATATCGCGGACCTTCTCGAAGGAGTGTGATCCATGGCGACGAACCTCCGTCCCACCCTCGCCGATCCCGAACTGCCGCCCGATGTCTTGGCCGAGATGGAGCGCCTTAACGAGGAGGCCGCGCCGCTCAACATCTGGCTGCGGACCAACGCCAACGCCGCCATGCACCCGCCGTGGCACCGCCCGGAGGCGCCGCCGTCGCAGCGGCCGGGCCGCGCGGAGCCGGCGCTGTGGAAATGGGCCGACTTCGAGCCGTATCTGCATAAGATCGCCGCCATCGCGCCGCTGGAATTCACCGAGCGCCAGCAGTTCCTGCTGACCAATCCGGGCTTCGGCGGCCAGCTGAAAGTCACCAACTCTATCCGCGTCGCGGTCTCGATCTACAAGCCGGGCGACGATGCGACAACGCATCAGCACACGCCCAACGCCAGCCGCACGATCCTGTCGAACGCGGGCGGCTTCACGACGGTCGAGGGCGAGCGCTGCACCGCGCATCGCGGCGACCTAATCCTGACGCCCAACGGCACCTGGCATGGCCACGGCAACGACGACGACGACCCGGTCATCTGGATCGACGTGCTCGACTGGCCGATCCTCGAATATTTCGACCAGATCTGGATCGACCATGACTTCGACGGTGCCGGCGGCAACGCGGCGCCGCTGAACGAAGGCCTGTCGGCCCGCATGTACGGCGCCGGCGGCATCGTCCCGCGGCTTCCGGGCGTGCCGCGCGGCACCGGCCGCGGCAATTCGCCGATGTTCCACTATCTCGGCACCGATATCCGGGCGACGCTGGAGGGCATGCGCGATCTCGACGGCACCCCATGGGATGCGATCACCGTCGACTTCACCAACCCGGAGACCGGCGCAGATGTCTTCGCGACGCTCGGCTATACGGCGACGCTGCTGCGTCCCGGCGAAGCGACCGCGGCGACGCGATCGACGGCAGGCACCTTCTTCACCTGCATCGCCGGCAACGGATACACCGAGGTCGACGGCCAGAGGCTCGATTGGGGCCCGAACGACCTGTTCGTCGTGCCCAACCATCGCTGGCACCGCCACGTCAACGAAAGCGGCGACGAGGACGCCATCGTCTACGCGATCTCCGACCGGCCGCTGCTCGAGAAGATCGGCCATTACCACCGCCAGGGGCGCGCCGACGACGGCAGCTTCGTCGAGATCGGCGCCTGAGTTCCAACGGAGACAGAATGTTCTACGAACCCGACAACAACGACCACGGCCTGCCCTATAACCCGGTCAAGGCCTGCGTCGTGCCGCGCCCGATCGGCTGGATCACCACCGTGGACGGTGCCGGCAGGGTCAACGCCGCGCCCTTCAGCTTCTTCAACGTGCTCAGCTACGATCCGCCCTTCTGCCTGTTCTCGGCGGGCGGGCACGTCGACGACGAGGAAGAGAAGGACAGCGTCCGGAACGTCAAGGAGACCGGCGAGTTCGTCTACAACATGGCGACCTGGGACCAGCGCGACGCGATGAGCGAGACCGGCATGATCATCGACCGCGCGGCGGACGAGCTCGCCGCGACGGGCCTTGAGCCGCTGCCGTCGAACATCGTCAAGGCGCCCCGCATCAAGGGCTCGCCGGTGCAGTTCGAATGCAAGCTGCAGGAGATCGTCGTCCTGCCGGGCCATACGAAGTCTCACATCCACCACGTCGTCTTCGGCCGCGTCGTCGGCGTCCATGTCGACGACGCCGCGATCAACGAGGACGGCCTTCTCGACATGGACCGCATCCGGCCCATCGCGCGGCTCGGCTACAAGGACTACTGCTGGGTCGACAGTTCCAACATGTTCCAGATGGAAAAGCGCTCGCCCGAGGAGCTGATCGGCAAGCCGCGACAGGCGGCGGAGTGACGGCGCGGGAATGAAGAGAACCATATGACGGGGCCGCTCTCGGGGATCCGCATCCTCGACCTCTCCCGCATTCTCGCGGGGCCGATCTGCACGCAGCTTCTGGGCGATTACGGCGCGGACGTCATCAAGATCGAGAAGCCGGGCGCGGGCGACGACACGCGCACGTGGGGGCCGCCCTTCGTCAAGGATGAGGACGGCAACGACACGCAGGAAAGCACGTTCTACCTGTCGGCCAACCGGAACAAGCGCTCGGTCGCCGTCGACATCGCCCGCCCGGAGGGACAGGCGCTGATCCGCCGCATGCTGTCGCGCTGCGACGTGCTGATTGAGAATTTCCGGTACGGCACGCTCGGCCGTTACAGCCTGGGCTACGACGATCTGCGCGACAGCTTCCCGGAGATCGTCTACTGCTCGATCACGGGTTTCGGCCACACCGGACCGTACCGCGACCGCGCGGGATACGACTTCTTCGCGCAGGGTATGGGCGGGATCATGTCGGTGACCGGCGAGCCGGACGGCATGCCGATGAAGGTCGGCATCGGGATCGCCGACATCATGACCGGCATGCACGCCTCGACCGCCGTCCTCGCCGCGCTGCGCCACCGCGACGCCACGGGTCAGGGCCAGCATATCGACCTGTCGCTGTTCGAGACCCAGATTTCCTGGCCCTACTATCACGCCGTCGAATTTCTGAATACGGGCCGCAAGCCGGACTAGCTCGGCAATGCGCATGCGAGCGTCGTACCCTACGAGGTATTCGAGACGGCCGACGGCCACGTCATCCTGGCTGCCGGCAACGACGGCCAGTTTTCCCGGTTCTGCGACGTCGCGGGCGTGCCCGAGCTCTCCGCCGACCCCGCCTTCGCCACCAACCCGAAGCGGATCGAGAACCGCGAGACGCTGTTGCCGAAAATCCGCGAGCTGTTCCGGGCGCGCACCACCGACGACTGGATCGCCTCCCTCGAACAGGCGGGAGTCCCCTGCGGCCCTATCAACACGTTGGACCGGGTCTTCGCCGACCCGAAAACCAGAGCGCGCGACATGGCGATCGACATGCCGCATCCCCAGGCGGGCGCGGTGGGTCTCGTCGCCGCACCTGCAAAGCTCTCCGAGACGCCGATCGACTACCGCCGGCCGCCGCCGATCCGGGGAGAGCACACCGACGAAGTGCTGCGCGACGTCATGAAGATGAGCGACGAGGAAATCGCACGGCTCCGCGCCGGCGGAATCATCGAGTCACGAAAGAGCTGACAGTCTGGGCTGCGCCGCGGCGCGCGCGACGAAATGCTCGCGCCAGGCATCGGCGATGAAGACTTTCCACAGCGATCCCGAGACCGTCTTGTCGCCCGCCCGGTACCGCGCGACCGCCTTGCGCCACCAGGCGGCGTCCCACGGCGGATTCGCCGCGAATGCAGGCGCGTCTATCCGCGCCGCGACCGCATCGATCAGCCCGCCGTCGAGCCAGGCGACGATGGGCGGCAGGAAACCCTGCTTGTTCCAGCGCGTACGGATCTGGTCGGGCAGGATGCCCTCGGTCGCGGCGCGGAGGATGCGCTTGGTCTGGGCTTCGCCCATCAGATAGGACGCCGGCAGGCCGAGCAGAAACTCGATCAGCCGGTGATCGCAGAACGGCAATCGCACCTCGCGCGAATGCGCCATGGAATTGCGGTCGCCGTAGCGCAGCAGCGTCGACAGGAAGCCGCCGAAACTGTCGCGCAGAAGGGCCGCCTTCAAGTCCGCAGGCTGCTGCGACGCAGGCGGCGCGAGATAGTCGCGATCGATCCCGAAGGTAAAGTCGCTGCCGCGCCCGAGCGTCCGCGCGAGCGCGCGCCGCAGCGCGGGCGGCAGACGCGTCTTCCAGCCCTGATCCCGCATCGACAACGCCATCGGGTAGCGCGCGCGGATCGCCGGCTCATCGTCTGCGCCGGCGCTGTCGCTCGCGAGGTAGAAGGCGAAATACTGCTCGTAGCCGGCGAGGATCTCGTCGCTGCCCTGCCCGTCCAGCAGCACGGTCACCCCGTTTTCGGCGGCGAGCCGGAAGACGCACCACTGCGCGTACTGGCTTGCGCTGTCGACGGGCAACTCGTTGTGCCAGACGAAGTCCGGGAGCTCGGCGAGCAATCTGTCGGGATCGGGCGCGACCTCGTGGCGCAGCGCAATGCCGCGCGCCGCGATGAGGTCGGCAAAGGCCCCTTCGTCCGCATCGCTTCCGGGAAACCGGCCGGTGAAGACGTTGTAGGGCCGGTCGTCGCCGACCAGTTCGCGCACCGCGCCGTAGATCGAGCCCGAATCGAGACCGCCGGACAGGCACGAGCCGAGCGGCACGTCGCTCCGCATCCGGAGCCGGACGGAATCGATCAGCAGCCGGCGGAATTCCGCCACGGCGTCGTCGAACCCCGGGACCGTGCCGATGGTCGCCGCCGGTTCCCAATAGCGTCGCCGTTTGACCGTCAGGTCGCGGCAGTCGAGCGTGAGGCATTCTCCGGGGCCGAGCTGGTCGATACCGCGAAAAGCCGATCTGGCGCCGGCATCCAGCGAAAGGCCCGGATCGGCGAGGAAGCTTCCGACGGCGGCATAGTCGGGATCGACCGCGACCTCGTTCAGCGTGAACAGCGCCTTGTATTCGGACGCGAAGGCGAAAAAGTCGGGACGCGCCGCAAAGATGAACGGCTTCTCGCCGAACCGGTCGCGGGCGCAATAGACGGTCCCTGCCCGCGCATCGTGGAGCGCGAACGCGAACATGCCATTGAAGCGCTCGACGCAGGCCTCGCCCCACGCCTTCCACGCCTCGAGGATAACCTCGGTGTCGGTCGCGGTCGCAAAACGCGCACCCGCCCCCCGAAGCTCCTCGGCGAGCTCGACGTAGTTGTAGATTTCGCCGTTGAAGACGATGGTCAGGTCGCCGCCGGTGTCCGACATCGGCTGGCGCCCCTCGGGCGCCGGGTCGATGACGGCAAGGCGCCGGTGGCCGAAACCGATCCGCCCGTCCGGCGACATCCAGGTTCCGGCGTCGTCGGGACCGCGATGCGCCTGCAGGTCGGCCATCGCCGAGACGGCGGCCATGTTCACCGGACCGAGGCCGACGATGCCCGCTATCCCGCACATTTCAAGGCCCCGGTTGGACTGGCTCGCAACATTCACTCAACCTATCAGCATAGCGGCCGGTTTTCCGCCGAATCGGAAGCGCCCGGGGACGCCTTGTGAGGGACCGGGGCGGGGCGTATAAAGCCGCTTTAATGGCAAGCACAATCCTAGAAGCGGCCCCCCGGACGGCGAGGCGTCACATCCTCGGCATGGAGGGAGTCCCCAAAGAGGAGATCGAAGCTCTCCTCGATCTCTCCGAATCCTATATCCAGCAGAACCGCCAGGACGACAAGAAACGGTCTCTGTTGCGC
>JAYPTI010000141.1:0-8128 GCA_038133505.1 Alphaproteobacteria bacterium | reverse complement strand
GCTGCCGGCGGCGATTTCGTGCAGCCGGATGCGCTCCACGAACTGCGTCTTGGCGTCCACCAGGGTCAGGCTTTTCGCCCGGCCCAATTCGCCGATCCGCGCCGCCGCGGTCAGCCCCGCGTATCCTCCGCCGATCACGACGATCCGATCACCCGTTTCGCTCATTCGGCTTTCCCCGCCAATTATTCAGTATACTGAATATATGGTTCGAGAGGTTGTTGTCAAACGAAGATTAAATTAGTCCGAGTTTATTTCGAGGTTTCGATGACGCGGATACGCGCGCCGTCGGCCGTCAGCGCGATTTCGCCGTGCTTGAGCCGGATCGCGTCCGCGCCATAGACATCGCGGCGCCAGCCGTTGAGCGTGCGGACAGCGGCATTGTCGTCCACCGCGATGGCTTCGATCTCGCTCGACGAGGCGATCAGCTTCTGGGCGACCTTGTGCTCGTCGCACTTGAGCTTCAGCAGCACCTTGAGAAGCTCGATCGACGGTCCGGCATCGGCGCCGTTCGGCAATTCTTCGGGTGGCGTCGGATAGTCCTTAGGGTCCATCTCCCCCACGTCTTCGAGCACGGCGACGAGCTCCGAGGCGCGGTCCTTGCCGATCCGGTCGCGCGAGACGCTGCGAAGCGCCATCAGCTCGTCGACGGAGGAGGGGGCATGGGCCGCGATCTCCGTCAGGGATTCGTCCTTCATCACTCGGTTTCGCGGCACGTTGTTGTCTTGCGCTGTCTTTTCCCGCCATGCCGCGAGGGCCTGGACCGCGGCGATATATTTGGGCTTGCGGCTGCGCGTCTTGAGCCGTTTCCAGGCGGCGTCGGGGCTAATCACGTATGTGTTGACGTCGGTCAGGATGTCCATTTCCTCCGACAGCCAGTCTGCGCGTCCGCTGTCTTCGAGCCGGCGCGAGAGCTTGTCGTAGATCTTCCGGAGATGTGTCACGTCGCCGAGCGCGTA
The DNA here is from genome assembly GCA_038133505.1 of Alphaproteobacteria bacterium. Classification (GTDB taxonomy): domain Bacteria; phylum Pseudomonadota; class Alphaproteobacteria; order MPNO01; family UBA830; genus JAYQUR01. Next base: position 7,172 of record JAYPTI010000141.1, on the reverse strand, counting down.
GTCGAGTTGCTTTTTGCCGAGCGGCCGGCGGGACCAATCCGTGAACCGCATGGTCTTGTCGATCGATTTCCGGGCGAGATCGCGGACCAGCCGCTCGTAGCCGACGGAGTCTCCGTAGCCGCAAACCATGGCCGCGATCTGAGTATCGAAGATCGGCGCGGGCACCCGACCCGTGAGGTTCACGAATATTTCGACGTCCTGCCGTGCCGCGTGGAACACTTTCAGGACGTTTTCGTTCGCCATAAGGTCGAAAAGCGGCGCCAGATCGATGCCATCGGCAAGCGCGTCGATGGCGACGGCTTCATCGGGGGTGCCCACCTGGACCAGGCAAAGAACCGGCCAGTAGGTCTTTTCCCTGATAAATTCCGTATCGACGGTGATATAGGGGAATACGGACGCGCGCTCGCAGAAGGCCGCGAGCTCCGCCGTGGCGGCGATAGTCGACATGGCGCATGTCATACACGTAAATCGCGGCAACTTGAAGCGGACGAACGTTATCTATACAAAGCCCCCCGTCCGGCGGGTCCTCGGGGTCCCGCCCAACGCCTCTATCCGATCAAAGGCCAGACCATGCATCAGTACCGCACCCACAATTGCGGCCAGCTCCGCGCCGACGCCGCCGGCACAGAAGCGCGTCTTTCCGGCTGGGTTCACCGCAAGCGGGACCACGGCAACCTGCTTTTCATCGACCTGCGAGACCATTACGGCCTGACGCAGTGCGTGATCGAGACCGATTCGCCGATTTTCGAGCAGGTCGAATCGCTTCGGCTGGAAACGGTGATCTGCGTGACCGGAAAGATAGAGAAGCGCTCGGAAGAGACTCGGAACGCCGATCTGCCGACCGGCGATGTGGAGCTGCGGATCGACAGCTGCGACGTGCTGGGCAGTACCGAGCCGCTGCCGCTCGAGGTAAACAGCGACCGCGATTACGGCGAGGACGTGCGCCTGCGTTACCGCTTCCTCGACCTCCGGCGCGAAAAGGTGCATGCGAACATCATCCTCCGCAGCGCCGTCATTTCCAGCATTCGCCGCCGCATGATCGATCAGGGTTTCATGGAGTTCCAGACTCCGATCCTGACGTCGACGTCGCCCGAGGGCGCGCGGGACTTCCTCGTGCCAAGCCGGCTGCACCCCGGCCAGTTCTACGCATTGCCGCAGGCGCCGCAGCAGTTCAAGCAGCTGATCATGGTGGCGGGCTTCGACAGGTATTTCCAAATCGCGCCGTGCTTCCGCGACGAAGATGCGCGCGCCGACCGGTCGCCGGGCGAGTTCTATCAGCTCGATATCGAGATGTCGTTCGTGACCCAGGAAGACGTGTTCGCCGCGATCGAGCCGGTCATGGTCGGCGTGTTCGAGGAATTCGCCAAGGGCCGCAAGGTCTCCCCGGCGCCGTTCCCGCGCATCACCTATGCGGATTCGATGCAGAAATACGGCAACGACAAGCCCGACCTGCGCAATCCCATCGAGATGTCGGACATCACCGACACGTTCCGCGGGTCCGGCTTCAAGGTCTTTGCCGGCATGATCGAAAAGGACGAGAACGTCCGCGTCTGGGCCATTCCCGCGCCGGGCGGCGGCTCGCGCGCGTTCTGCGACCGGATGAATTCCTGGGCGCAGAAGGACGAGGGCCAGCCCGGTCTCGGCTATATCTTCTTCCGCGACGGCGAGGGCGCGGGCCCGATCGCCAACAACATCGGCGAGGAGCGCACGATCGCGCTGCGCGACACGCTCGGCCTGAAGGACGGCGATGCGGTGTTCTTCGTCGCCGGCGTGCCGAAGGATTTCGTCGGCTTCGCCGGACGCGCGCGGACCCAGGTCGGCGAGCAGCTTGAGCTCATCGACGAGAACCGCTTCGAATTCTGCTGGATCGTCGACTATCCGATGTACGAGCTCGACGAGAACACCGGCCGGATCGAATTCAGCCACAATCCGTTCTCGATGCCGCAGGGCGGCCTAGAGGCGCTCGAGAGCCAGAACCCGCTCGATATTCTTGCCTACCAGTACGACATCGTTTGCAACGGTATCGAACTGTCCAGCGGCGCTATCCGGAACCATCGCCCGGAGATCATGTACAAGGCTTTCGAGATCGCGGGCTATCCGAACGAGGAAGTCGAATCCCGTTTCGGCGGCATGCTCAACGCGCTCAAGTTCGGCGCGCCGCCGCATGGCGGCTCGGCGCCGGGTATCGACCGGATCGTGATGCTGTTGGCGGACGAGCCGAATATCCGCGAGGTGATCCTGTTCCCGATGAACCAGCAGGCGCAGGATCTGATGATGAATGCGCCGGCCGGGGTCGACGAGGAGCGCTTGCGGGAACTATCGATCCGCGTCTCGCTGCCGCCGGCGGCCAAGCCTTCCTAGGAGACGGTTCGGAGGCCTATTCGGCCGCGATATCGCCGAGCGGGCCCTTTTTCTTCCGCTTCACGTAGTACATCGACATGTCGGCGCGGCGAATGAGTTCTTCGGCCGTATCGTCCGGACCGTAGGCCTCCATGCCGAGGCTCACGCGGATTCCGATCTCGTGGTTATGGAAACGGCACGGCGTCGATTCGAGGTTCCATTGCAGGGATCGGGCGCGTTTGGCCCCGTCGGCCCAGGCGGTACGCGTCAGCAGCATGGCGAATTCGTCGCCCCCGAGGCGCGCGACGGTATCGGTCTCGCGCAGAGAAGCGACGGCGATCTCGGCCACGTGCCGCAGTACGGCGTCGCCGCCGCAATGGCCGTAACGGTCGTTGACCGTCTTGAAGCCGTCTAGATCGCAATACATCAGGAGGCCGGTGTGGCCGAAACGGCGGGCGTTGGCGAGCGCGCGCCGCAGTTGTTCGTCGAACCCCCGCCTGTTGAAAAGGCCCGTCACCTCGTCGGTCAGCGACAGGTTCTGTAAATACTCTATCCGTTCGGCCTGCGACGCGATCTGCTGTTCGGCCTGGGCCGCATACATCAGCGCGCGTTCAAGCAATGCCTCGCGCCGCATGTCCGAGCCGGCGGAGCCTTCCGGCATGTTCTCGAGAAGCCGTCCGGCCACCAGGCCGATCATATTCATCAGTTCCGGGTCATCCGCCGCAAGCGACGCCGAAACCTGTTCCATAAGTATCATCCGTGCACCATATTGCCACTGGATCAAAACTCTCGATCCGACCAATGCAATCGGCGTGCCAAACGCAAGATGTTGAAATTGAATAAAAAATTATGTCCGTTCCGGCGAAATGGCCGGACTGCGGAACATTCTGCCCGGCAATTCCTGCCCTCCCGCCACCGCAGGCGCGCAGGTCGACTATCCCTTGCCGGCACAATTCTCCTGTCGCCATTCGCCATGCCCGCGGCCGCCGCCGGTCTTGTGCCGCATGCCGCTCATTACTCGCTGACCCTTGCCTCGGCCCTGGGCGGCAGCGGCATCAGCAGCGTCCGGGGCGACCTCGCGATCAACTGGGAAGGCGACTGCACCGGCTGGACGATGAACCATCTGATGACGTTCGACATCGACTACCGGGAGAACGAACCGCTCCGGATCCGGATGGAAGCGACGACATGGGAGGCGGCGGACTCGCGGCAGTACTCGTTCTACGTCCTGACATTCGTCAACTGCCGGGAGTCCGAGAAGACCGAAGGGCGCGCGGCGATTGACGCGAACGGCGGAAAGGCAACCTTCACCGCGCCGGCAGCGAAGACGATCGCCCTTTCCCCCGAGACGATGTTTCCGACGCATCATACGAAACGCCTGCTCGAAGCGGCGCGTTCCGCTCCCCGTGTGGTCTCTGCGACGGTGTTCGACGGCCTGACCAACGAGGGGCCGATGCTCGTCAATGCGGTGATCGGAAAGCAGTCGGTCGAATCGGGTGCCGAAAAAGCGATGCCGTCCGAGCTTTCGGGCCTCGCCATGTGGAACGTACAGCTCGCCTATTTCGGCGGGAATTCGCCGGAGGCTCAGCCCGATTCCGAAATCGGCTTCAGGCTGTTCCGGAACGGCGTCATCGACCGCCTGAAAATAGGCTTCGACGATTTCCTGCTCGACGGACGCCTCGAAAAACTGCGCGTCGGCAAGGAGCCTTCCTGCGCAGACTGAACTCGCCGGTTAATCCGTCGTGTCTTTCGGCCACAGCCATGCCGCGCCGCGTACGCCGCTCGAATCGCCGAACAGCGGAGGCCGTATCTCCGTTTCCATCCGGTCCGAAAATACGTATCTCGGCAGAAGTTCCGGGAGTTTCCCGTAGAGCATCGGGATATTGCTCAGCCCGCCGCCGAGTACGACGACCTCGGGGTCGACGACATTGATCACGGATGCCAGCGCCCGGGCGAGCCGGTCGGCATACCGCTCGAGGGTTTCGTTCGCATGTCCGTCTCCGGCGTTTGCGCGACGGGCGATGGTCGCCGCATCGAGGGTCTCCCCGAAACGGCTCCGGTGGTCTCCGCTCATGCCCGGCCCGGACAGGAACGTCTCGATGCAGCCGGATTTGCCGCAATAGCAGGGCGGCCCGGGCCGTTCCTCGTCGCGCGGCCACGGCAACGGATTGTGGCCCCATTCGCCCGCGATGCCGTTCGGACCGGACAGCAGTTTCCCGTCGATGACGAGACCGCCGCCGACGCCGGTACCGAGAATTACCCCGAAGACAGACCTGACGCCCGCGGCCGCGCCGTCGGTCGCTTCGGACAGCGCGAAACAGTCGGCATCGTTGGCGACCCGGACCTCGCGGCCCAGCTTTTCGGCGATGTCGCCCCCGAACGGCCGTCCGATCAGGCAGGTCGTGTTCGCATTCTTCACCAGACCGGTCGCCGATGAGACGGCGCCCGGGATACCGATACCTATCGTGCCGCGGCGGCCGGCTTTCGTCTCGATGTCTGAGACCAATCCCGCGATCGCGTCGAGAATGGCGTTATAGCTCCCGGCGGGGGAATTCCGGCGGTCGCGGAACAGAATGTCGCCCGTCGGATCGAGGGCAATGCCCTCGATTTTCGTGCCGCCCAGATCGATTCCGATCCGCATGATTGAAACTTTCCCGGAAAGGTCGTTTTCCGCCCCCGGCGTGTGCGGTACGCATACAAACGTATGCGCTTGACCCGGACGGGGTTAACCGAAAGATTACCAAATGTTAACGAATTTGCCTCACTATCCGGTCACTTGGGATGGTCCAATGAGGTCCGGCGCGGCCGAAAGACGGGGACCGTTTGTTGCCGTCCGGGGGAAGCGGATTAACGCCGTCGATAGGAATAGAGCGAAAAAGCTTTGAATATCAGATGTTTCAGGGGTTGTGATGAGCCAGAAGAAAATTTTGATCGTTGAAGACAACGAGCTCAACATGAAGCTCTTCCACGATCTGTTGGAGGTCCACGGCTATACGACGCTCCAGACGAAAGACGGCAGGGAAGCGCTGGAACTGGCGCGCGAGCACCGGCCGGACTTGATCCTGATGGATATCCAGTTGCCCGAGGTCTCCGGGCTGGAAGTCACCAAGTGGATCAAGGCCGACGACGAGCTCAAGACCATTCCCGTCATCGCCGTCACGGCCTTCGCAATGAAAGGCGACGAGGAAAAAATTCGAAGCGGCGGATGCGAGGCGTATATCGCGAAGCCGATTTCGGTGAACAGCTTTCTGGACACGATCCAGAAGGTGCTTGCCTAAGCCAGGGGTATCATGTCTGCACGCGTACTCGTCGTCGATGATATAGCAGCGAACGTTCGGCTTCTCGAAGCCAAGCTGCTTGTCGAATATTACGAAGTTCTCACCGCGAACGACGGTGCGACGGCGCTTGAGATCGTCCAGGCATCCATGCCAGATATCGTCCTGCTGGACGTCATGATGCCCGGCATGGACGGGTTCGAAGTCTGCGCGCGAATCAAGGGAGATCCCGCGACGGCGCACATTCCGGTCGTGATGGTGACGGCGTTGAGCGAAGTCTCCGACCGGGTGCGCGGGCTCGAAGCCGGCGCGGACGACTTTCTGACGAAGCCGGTCAACGATCTTGCGCTGTTTGCGCGCATCCGCTCGCTGGTTCGCCTGAAACGTGCGATGGACGAATGGCGCGCCCGGGAATCCACCTTCACGCAGTTCGGTCTGGCGACCAACGGGAACGGCCCCAACATCGATCCGGCCATGCTGCAGGTCCTCCTTCTCGCGGACGATTACGGCCCCAGCCACCGTATCGTGGAGACGCTTTCGGAGGAGGGATACTCCACCACGCATGCCTTCACGGCAGAGGATGCCACGGTGCGCGCGGCGGAAGGCAAATTCCACCTCATCCTCGCCGACGATCATGTCGACGGCGAAGACGTGCTGAGATTCTGCTCGCAGCTCCGTTCGAACGAAACGACGCGTCACTGTCCGGTCCTCGTCATGCTGGACGAGGGCGACAACGAGCGGCTGGCGAAGGCGCTCGACCTCGGGGTCAACGATTATCTCGTCCGCCCGGTGAACAAGGACGAGCTCACCGCGCGGGCGCGGACGCAGCTTCGCCGCAAGATGATCGAGGACGACCTCCGCCGCCAGTACGAGAAGAGCCTTACGGCTGCGGTGACGGACAGTCTCACCGGGCTGTACAACCGTCGTTACCTGGAAACCCATTTTCAGGAACTGACGAACGACCTGGCGCCCAGCTTGAAGCCGATTTCGGTCCTGATCATGGATGTCGACCACTTCAAGAGCGTGAACGACGACCACGGTCATGCGGTCGGTGACGATGTGCTCCAGATTCTCGCGAACCGGGTCATCGGCGGAATCCGCGGGTTCGATACGGCGATCCGTCTGGGCGGCGAGGAGTTCGTCGTCCTTATGCCGAACGTCGACGCCCGGGACGCCCTTTCGGCGGCAAACCGCCTTCGCGCCATGGTCGACGACGAGCCCTTCGAGGTGCTGGGCGACGGGCTGAGCCTGCCGATCACGATCAGTATCGGGGTGACGACCGGTATCGCTGGTCAAGAGCCGCTCGATTCCCTTCTCGACAGGGCGGATCAGGCGCTTTACGCCGCGAAGAAGGGCGGGCGGAACCGCGTCGAGGTTGCGGGCGACGAGACTCCGGTTTCGGACGCTGCCGACCAGGGGCTGCCCCGCGCCGCACAAGTGGGCTCCGTTCCCTGTGCCGCTGTCGCCGCCGGCGCCGCCTGCGAGGTTGCCGCTGCCTTGTGTCGGCAAGAGTCTTGCAATCCGGGCGGAATGTGCATTTATACCGGACACTAGATC
>JAYPTI010000140.1:0-8215 GCA_038133505.1 Alphaproteobacteria bacterium | reverse complement strand
AGTTCCGGCTGGTCTATCGGCGTGGTGCCGTCGAATACTGTGGCCTCAATGCCTAGCGCCTTGAGTGCCGCCCGGCGGGCCGGTGTCCGGCACGTGCCCGCGATACGCCAGCCCTGAGCGTTTAGGCGGCGGGCCAGCGCCGAGGCGCTGTAGCCGAGGCCGAAACAGAACAGTTTTGGGGAGACGGTCATCATCGTGCTGACTTCGGTCGGCCGCGGACGTTTGCGGGCTTGCCTTTGACGGAAACGAGGGCGAATTTAGGCGTTATGACGGTGCGACGACAAGCCGGGCGCTGCCTCGCCGCGATGATCGCGGCAGCCCTACCGCTGATGGCGTCGCCGGCGGAGGGGCAGGCTCCCGTCGACCCCGGCGTCGGCTCCGACGCCGTCCAGGCCCGTCTCTACAGCGAATGCATGGATCTCGCACGGCGCGACGCGGCGGCCGCCGACAAGATGGCCGCGAACTGGCTCAAGAACGGCGGCGGCGACGGCGCGCGCCACTGCGCCGCGGTGGCGGCGCTGACCGGCGGGCGCTACGCCGAGGCTGGCCGCCAGTTCGAGGCGCTCGCCCGCGAGAGCAACAGCGGCAAGCAGGGCCTCAAGGCCGAACTCGACGCCCAGGCGAGCCAGGCGTGGCTGATCGCCGGCGAAACCGAGAAGGCGCTCGCCTCCATCAACCGCGCGATCGAGAGAGGCGGCGACGATTCCGAACGGCTCATCGACCGCGCGATCATCTACGGCAGCCGGGAAAAATTCTGGGAGGCGCTCGACGACCTCAGCGCCGTCCTCGACCGTCAGCCGCGGCGCGCCGACGTGCTCGTCCTCCGGGCGACGGCATGGCGGCGGCTCGGCAATCTCGACCTGGCGGACGACGATATCGACCGCGCGGTGGCGATCGCGCCGGCCAACGTCGAGGCGCTGCTGGAACAGGGCGCCATCCGCCAGCGCCGCGGCGCATTCGATGCGGCGCAGGCAAGCTGGCGAAAGGTGATCGAGATCGCGCCGGAAAGTCCCGCCGCGGATACCGCGCGGCGGCGGATCAAGCGGCTGGGGAACTGAATTTCCGCTTTCGCGGCAACCGCGAATTCGTTGCTTACGCCGTCCGTTCCTCTTCCGCGTCGGCGAACACCGGCTTTTCGTAGCGGTGGACCATCTCCTTCGGGATGACCTGCCAGAAGCGCTCCAGCTCGGTGGCCCAGTGGTTGAGCATCTGCTCGGCGAACACCGACTGTGTCTCGCGCTGGTGCTCCTCGATCGCCTTCTTGAGGACGTTTTCCCAATACGGCGTCTGGATGCGCTGGTACGTCACCGTGTCGTCGTTGACGTGATCGACGAAGCTGTCGTCCGAATCGTAGACGTAGGCCATGCCGCCCGTCATGCCGGCGCCGAAATTGTCGCCGACCGGGCCGAGGATCACCGCGATGCCGTTGGTCATGTATTCGCAGCCGTTCGAGCCGCAACCCTCGACCACTACCTCGGCGCCCGAATTGCGGACGGCGAACCGCTCGCCGGCCTGCCCGGACGCGAACAACTTTCCGCCGGTCGCGCCATAGAGCACCGTGTTGCCGATGATCGTGTTCTCGTTCGACTTGCGCGGCGCGGCGGTCGGCGGGCGCACTACGATGGTGCCGCCCGACAGGCCCTTGCCGACATAGTCGTTGGCGTCGCCGAACACCTCGAGCTTGAGGCCCTGGACGGCGAACGCGCCGAGCGACTGGCCCGCGGAGCCGCGCAGGCGCACGGTGATGTGGCCCGGCTGCAGGCCGTGCATGCCGAATTTCCGCGTGATCAGCGACGAGATCTTGGTGCCGATCGCGCGCTGCGTGTTGCGGACGTTGTACTGGAGCTGCATCTTCTCGCCGCCCTCGAGCGCCGGACGCGCATCGTCGATCATCTGCGCGTCGAGCGTCTCGGGAACCTCGTTGCGGCCCTCGATGGTGCAGTAATGCGCATCGTCGCCGGGGTCGGCCTGGACGAGAAGCGGGTTGAGGTCGAGATCGTCGAGATGGGCGCTGCCGCGGCTGACCTGGCCGAGCAGTTCGGTGTGGCCGATGACCTCCTCCAGCGACCGCGCGCCGAGCGAGGCGAGAATCTCGCGCACTTCCTCGGCGACGAAGCTGAACAAATTGACGACCTTCTCCGGCGTGCCGACGAATTTCTCGCGCAGCTTGTCGTGCTGCGTGCAGACGCCGACCGGGCACGTGTTGGAGTGGCACTGGCGGACCATGATGCAGCCCATCGCGACCAGCGACGCGGTGCCGATGCCGAATTCCTCGGCGCCGAGCAGCGCGGCGATGACGACGTCGCGGCCGGTCTTGAACCCGCCGTCGGTCCGCAGCACCACGCGGTGGCGGAGCTGGTTGAGCGTCAGGACCTGGTGGACCTCCGACAGGCCCATCTCCCACGGCAGGCCGGCATACTTGATCGACGATTGCGGGCTCGCGCCGGTGCCGCCGTTATGGCCGGAGACGAGGATCGTATCGGCATGCGCCTTGGCAACGCCCGCGGCGATCGTGCCGATGCCGGTCTGGGCGACCAGCTTCACGCACACCTTGGCCTCGGGATTGATCTGCTTCAGGTCGTAGATCAGCTGCGCCAGATCCTCGATCGAATAGATGTCGTGATGCGGCGGCGGCGAGATCAGCGTGACGCCCGGCGTCGAATGACGCAGCTTGGCGATCACCTCGGAGACCTTGATGCCGGGCAGCTGGCCGCCCTCGCCGGGCTTGGCGCCCTGGGCGACCTTGATCTCGATCTCGCGGCAGTTGTTGAGATACTCCGCCGTCACGCCGAACCGGCCCGAGGCGACCTGCTTGATCGCGCTCGACGCGTTGTCGCCGTTGGGGCGCGGCTTGTAGCGCTTGGCATCTTCGCCGCCCTCGCCCGAGTCCGACTTGGCGCCGATCCGGTTCATCGCGATCGACAGTGTCTCGTGCGCCTCCGGGCTAAGCGCGCCGAGCGAGATGCCCGGCGAGACCAGCCGTTTGCGGATCTCGGTGATCGATTCGACTTCCTCGATCGGGACCGGGTCGCTCTTCGGATCGAATTCCATCAGGTCGCGCAGCCCGATCGGCGGCGACTGCCGGACGGCTTCCGAGAAGCGCTTGTAGGTGGCGTAGGAATCGGTGGCCACGGCCTCCTGCAGCATGTGAATCTGCGTACCCTCGAAGCCGTGCGTCTCGCCGGTGCGCCGGAAGCGATAGATGCCGCCGACGGGCAGGGCCGTGATCTCGCGGTTGAAGGCGCGTTGGTGCAGCTCCTTCACCTTGTGCTGCAGGCCCGAGAGGCCGATGCCGGAGATGCGCGACGTCATGCCCGGGAAATAGCTGGAAACCAGCCAGCGGCTGAGGCCGACCGCCTCGAACTTGTAGGCGCCGCGGTAGCTGGAAATGATCGAGATGCCCATCTTGGACATGATCTTCAGCAGGCCCTGGTCGACCGCCTCGCGGTAGCGCTGGACGCAGTCGAACAGCGGCAGGTCGCCGAACAGGCCGCGACGATGCCGGTCGATGATCGTCTCCTGCGCCAGATAGGCGTTCACCGTGGTCGCGCCGACGCCGATCAGGACCGCGAAATAATGCGTGTCCAGGCACTCCGCGCTCTGAACGTTGATCGACGTGTAGGTGCGCAGCGCCTGCGAGACGAGATGCGAATGCACCGCGCCGGTCGCCAGGATCATCGGGATCGGCGCGCGCTCGTCGTTGACGCGCTTGTCCGACAGGATCAGATGAGCTGCGCCGCCGCGCACGGCGTCCTCGGCCACGCGCTGGATCTTGTAGATCGCGCGGCGAAGCGCGTTCTCGCTTCGGCCGGGCCGGAACGTGCAATCGATCTCGACCGCCGTGTCGCCCATGTATTTCCGCATCGCCGCGAAGCTCGCGTTCGATAGCACCGGCGAATCGAGCTGCAGCAGCTTCGTCTGGCTCTCGTCCTCGTCGAGGATGTTGCCGAGATTGCCGAGCCGCGTCTTGAGGCTCATCACCCGGTATTCGCGCAAGCTGTCGATCGGCGGGTTGGTGACCTGGCTGAACGACTGGCGGAAGAAATGGTGCAGCCCGCGATAGCCGTCGGACAGCACGGCGAGCGGCGTGTCGTCGCCCATCGAGCCGACCGCTTCCTTGGCGTCCTCGACCATCGGCTGGAGCAGCAGTTCCAGCTCTTCGAGCGTGTAGCCCGCCACGACCTGGCGGCGGCGCAGGTCGTCGCCGGAATATTCCGCGGCGGCGGCCTCCTCGGGCCGGATGAACTTGTCGAGCGGCGTGATGTTCTTCGCCCACTCGCCGAACGGCTGCGAGGTCGAGAGCTCGGCCTTGATCTCCTCGTCGTGCAGCAGCTTCGCCGCGCCGAGATCGACGGCGATCATCTGGCCGGGACCGAGACGGCCCTTTTCGGTGATCTCTGTTTCGCGGATCGGCACCATGCCGGACTCCGAGCCGACGATCAGCAGCCCGTCGACGGTGATCGTATAGCGCATCGGGCGCAGGCCGTTGCGGTCCATGCCGGCGACGACCCAGCGGCCGTCCGTCGCGACGATCGCGGCCGGGCCGTCCCACGGCTCCATGACGCAGTTGCAGTAGCTGTAGAAGTCGCGCAGCTCCTGGCTCATCGTCGTCTTGTGCGACCAGGCGTCCGGGATCATCAGGCATTTCGCCATCGGCGCCGTGCGGCCGCCGCGCACCAGGAGCTCGAACGTGTTGTCGAGCGATGCCGAGTCCGAGTTGCCCGGCGCGATGATCGGCTTCACGTCCTCGATCTCGTCGCCCAGCAGGTCGGTCGCCAGCCGCGTCTCGTGGCTGCGCATCCAGTTGACGTTGCCCGACAGCGTGTTGATCTCGCCGTTGTGGGCGAGCATGCGGAACGGCTGCGCGAGGCGCCAGGTCGGGAAGGTGTTCGTCGAATAGCGCTGGTGGTACAGCGCGAAGCGCGAGACGAACCGCTCGTCGGTCAGGTCGGGATAGAACACCGAGAGCTGCTCGGCGAGGAACATGCCCTTGTAGATCAGCGACCGGCAGCTCAGCGAACAGATGTAGAAGTCGCGGATGTGATCGGCGAGCACCCGGTTCTCGATCCGCCGCCGGATGACGAAGAGGTCGCGCTCGAGCGTCTCGAGGTCCGCGTCCGCCGGCCCCTCGATCATGATCTGCTCGATCTCCGGGCGGGTCGCGCCGGCCTTCTCGCCCAGCGCCGACAGGTCGATCGGCACCTGGCGCCAGCCGTAGATCGGGTAGCCGCATTTCATGATTTCGGATTCGACGATGAAGCGGCAGCGCTCCTGCGCGTCCATGTCGGTGCGCGGCAGGAAGATCATGCCGACGGCGATGGGGCCGTCGCCCGCCATGTGGCCGGTACGCCCGACATGGTCGCGGAAGAAGTCCTGCGGGATCTCCACCATGATGCCGGCGCCGTCGCCGGTCATGCCGTCCGCGTCGACCGCGCCGCGATGCCACAGCGCCTTCAGCGCCTCGATGCCCGCCTCGACGACCTGCCGGCTCGGTTCGCCGTCGATCGCGGCGACGAGGCCGACGCCGCACGAATCCTGTCCGTCGGGGTCGATCTGGGCTTCCTCGCGCAGCAGGGCCGCATCGCGCTCGTAGCGCCGGAGGAATTCCTCCGCCTTGATGGGGAGATCGGTCATGTCGTTACTCCGCTGCGACGGCGGCGCCGGAGGCGGCCTTCGCCGTGATGTAGCTGTGAATTCCCTCGGCGGCGTCGCGCCCGTCGCGCACGCCCCAGACGACGAGCGAGGCGCCGCGCACGATATCGCCGGCGGCGAACACGCCGTCGAGATTGGTCATCATCGTCCGGTGGTTGATCCGGAGCGTGCCCCATTTGGTGACCTGCAGCTCGGGCGCGCCGAACAGCGTCGGCAGGTCCTCGGGGTCGAAGCCGAGCGCCTTGATGGCGATGTCCGACGGCGCGTTGAAGCTCGAGCCGGGAATGAGCTCCGGCGTCTGGCGGCCCGACGCGTCCGGAACGCCGAGATGGATGCGCTGCGCGCGCACGGCGGTCACCTTGTCGTCGCCGACGAAGGCTTCCGGCGCTGCGAGCCAGGTGAACTTCACGCCTTCTTCCTCGGCGTACTGAACCTCGCGCCGCGAGCCGGGCATGTTGGCGCGGTCGCGGCGATAGAGGCAGGTCACCGAGTTCGCGCCCTGCCGGATGGCGGTGCGCACGCAATCCATCGCCGTGTCGCCGCCGCCGATCACGACGACGTCCTTGCCGTCGGCGTTCAGGCTGCCGTCGTCGAAGGCCTCGACCTTGTCGCCGAGGCCCTTGCGGTTGGAGGCGACGAGGAAGTCGAGCGCGGGCACCACGTTTTCGAGACCGACGCCCGGCACCTTGATGTCCCGGGCCTTGTATACGCCGGTCGCGATCAGCACGGCGTCGTGGCGATCCCGGATATCCTGCAGCGAGGCGTCCCGGCCGACTTCGAAGTTGCGGTGGAACTCGACGCCGCTCTGCTCGAGCATGTCGACCCGGCGGCGCACCACCTCCTTCTCCAGCTTGAAGTTGGGAATGCCGTAGATCAGCAGGCCGCCGATACGGTCGTAGCGGTCGTAGACGTGGACCTTGTAGCCCTTGCGCCGCAGCTGATCGGCCGCGGCGAGCCCGGCCGGGCCTCCGCCGATGATGCCGACCGACTGGTCGAGCTCCTTCGGCGGCGCCGCCGGCTTCACCCAGCCGCGCGCGAACGCCGTGTCGGTAATGTATTTCTCGACGGAGCCGATCGTGACCGTGCCGTGCCCCGACTGCTCGATCACGCAGTTGCCTTCGCACAGCCGGTCCTGCGGGCAGATGCGGCCGCAGATCTCGGGCATGTTGTTGGTCGCCGACGAAACCTCGTAGGCTTCCTGCAGGCGGCCTTCGGCCGTCAGCATCAGCCAGTCGGGAATGTTGTTCGAGACCGGGCAATGGACCTGGCAGAACGGAATGCCGCACTGGGAGCAACGGCTCGCCTGCTCGCCCGCCAATTCGGGGGCGAACCCGGTGTAGATCTCGTCGAAATCGTCGCGGCGCTGTTCGGCGGCCCGCTTCTCGGGCATCCGCTGCGCGACATCGACGAATTTAAGCATTTTTCCCGACATAGTTTCCTCGTTTGGGTCGCCCCGCGGCGGCCCATTTCTATCTGTCCGATTTTCGCGATGCTGTGCATCATAACGTGGACCAATGTCTCTGGCGAGCGAAAAATCGCCATTAGGTCAATAGACGTTACCTATGTGGACAAAAATTAACAGACAGCAATATTGACCTATAAATTGCTTCGGTATGTTTCGGGCAAGATAGTCTCGTTTCGGTACTAATTGTTTGCTAGCAGCGCTGGGAGCCATGCGCTATAGCCGGGCAGGGCCAACCGCACCGCAAGGACCGTCGCCTTGACCACGCTGCAACTCGCCGTCATCGCCCTCATCCAGGGGATCACGGAATTCCTGCCCGTCAGTTCGTCCGGGCATCTCATCCTCATTCCGAGCTTCACCGGCTGGAAGGACCAGGGGCTGGTGATCGATATCGCCGTCCATGTCGGCACGCTCGGCGCCGTCATGACCTATCTCTGGCGCGACATCCTCACGATGCTCCGCGGCATCGTGAAGCCGGGCCAGATCCGGCGCAATCCCGGCCTGCGGCTGATCGCCCAGCTCGTCGTTGCGACCATTCCGATCGTCATCGCCGGCGCCATCGTGCTCGCAAAGGCGGGCGACATGCTGCGCAGCGCCGAAATCGTCGGCTGGGCGACGCTCGGCTTCGGCGTCCTGCTCTACCTCTCCGACCGGTTCACCGTCACCATCAATCGGCTGGAACACATGACGTGGGTCCGCGCGCTGGCGATCGGCCTCGCCCAGTGCGTCGCGCTGATCCCCGGCGCCAGCCGCGCCGGCGTCACCATTACGGCGGCGCGCTGGCTCGGCTTCGAGCGCACGGATGCGGCGCGGTTCTCGATGCTGATGTCGATCCCGACGATCATCGCCGCCGCCGCGGCGGCGTCGTGGAAGCTGATCGAGGAGGGGGCGGACCATGTCTGGGCGGACGCGATCACCGCTGCCGCGTTCTCTTTCGTCGCCGCCTTCATCGCCATCGTCCTGATGATGGCCTGGCTCCGGCGCGCGAGCTTCACGCCGTTCTTCTGGTACCGGATGGCGCTGGGCGGCGTCATCCTGTGGTGGGTGTACAGCTGACTCAGTGACGGCACCGGCCCTCTCCCCCCCCCCTCCCGGCCAGCC
>JAYPTI010000139.1:4076-8267 GCA_038133505.1 Alphaproteobacteria bacterium | reverse complement strand
CCGAATTCTGCGAGGACGGGCGCGAAGTCGGGCGCGCCGACGAGACGGTCGGGCGCGAGCAGCTCTCCCGGCGCGATGCGCGCCAGCGCCGCCGAGAGACCGCCGGGCTCGACAGGCTGCGCGGCGAAGGCCCCCGTCGACATGTCGAGCCAGGCGAGGCCGAGCGCGCCGCCCGCATCGGCGACGGCGGCGAGATAGTTGTGGCTGCGCGAGTCCAGCAGCGCGTCCTCGGTGATCGTGCCGGGGGTCACGACGCGGATCACCTCGCGCCGGACGACCGATTTCGAACCGCGCTTCTTCGCCTCGGCCGGGTCTTCCGTCTGTTCGCAGACGGCGACCCTGAAGCCCTTTCTGATCAGGCGGGACAGGTAGGATTCCGCGGCGTGCACCGGCACGCCGCACATCGGAATGTCCTCGCCCAGATGCTTGCCGCGTTTGGTCAGCGTGATATCGAGCGCCTCGGCCGCCTTCTCGGCGTCCTCGAAGAACATCTCGTAGAAGTCGCCCATGCGGTAGAACAGGAGCGCGTCGGGATGCGCGCGCTTGATGTCGAGATACTGCGCCATCATCGGCGTCGGCGTCGGCGTCGGCGCCGCCGCCGCCGTCGCGCCGCTGTCCTCCGGCGCCTCTTTTTCCGCCACGATGTTCGCCGCCTGTGCCACGGCGGAAGCCTATCACAGCGGCATTGCCGTTCGAACCGGCTAGCCGCGAATCGGTGACGGCGGTGTCAAAAAACCGTCAACATTGAGCGGTTGGAGAGGCGCGGTTTCGTCATTATCCTAAAGTTATCAACAGCACGAACAGGGACCGGCATGGCCAAGCGCAACTACAGCGATCTCGACAAGGACTCACTCGCGATGCACCGGGCCGGACGGCCCGGCAAGGTCGAGGTCGTCGCTTCGAAGCCGCTGACGACGCAGCGCGACCTCTCGCTCGCCTATTCGCCGGGCGTCGCCGCCCCCTGCCTGGAGATCGCCGACGATCCGTCGACCGCCTACGACTACACCGCGAAGGGCAACATGGTTGCGGTCATCTCGAACGGCACCGCCGTGCTCGGGCTCGGAAATCTCGGCGGGCTCGCGTCGAAACCGGTGATGGAAGGCAAGGCCGTGCTTTTCAAGCGGTTCGCCGACGTCGACGCGATCGACCTCGAGCTGGACACCGAAGACGTCGACGAGTTCGTCAACTGCGTCCGCTATCTCGGCCCGTCCTTCGGCGGCATCAACCTCGAGGACATCAAGGCGCCCGACTGCTTCGTGATCGAAAGCCGGCTGCGCGAGCTGATGGACATCCCGATCTTCCACGACGATCAGCACGGCACCGCGATCATCGCCGCCGCCGGCCTGATCAATGCGCTCGAACTGTCGGGCCGCGACATCAAGACGACGACGCTGGTCGTCAACGGCGCCGGATCCGCCGGCATCGCCTGCATCGAGCTGCTGAAGGCGTTCGGCATGCAGCACGACAACATCATCCTGTGCGACACCCGCGGCGTCATCTACCAGGGCCGCGAAGCCGGCATGAACCAGTGGAAGTCGGCGCACGCCGTCGACACCAAGGCGCGCACGCTGGAAGAGGCGATGAAGGGGGCAGACGCGTTCTTCGGGCTGTCCGTCGCCGGCGCGGTAACGCAGAACATGGTGAAATCCATGGCCGCCAAGCCGATCATCTTCGCGATGGCCAACCCCGACCCGGAGATCACGCCCGAGGAAGCGCGCGCGGTCCGCAAGGACGTCATTTTCGCAACCGGCCGGTCGGACTATCCGAACCAGGTCAACAACGTCCTCGGCTTTCCCTATATCTTCCGCGGCGCGCTCGACGTTCGCGCGCGGACCATCAACGACGACATGAAGATCGCGGCTGCGCGCGCGCTCGCCGAGCTCGCCCGCGAGGACGTGCCGGACGAGGTCGCGGCGGCCTATTCGGGCCGGCGTCTGCGGTACGGGCCCGAATACATCATTCCGGTGCCGTTCGATCCCCGGCTGATTTCCGCGATTCCGCCGGCGGTGGCGCAGGCGGCCGTCGATTCGGGCGTGGCCGGCAAGGAGATGCCGGAGATAAGCCAGTACCGCATCCAGCTCTCCGCCCGGCTCGACCCGACGGTCGCGATGCTGCAGGCGATCCACGAGGAAGTCCGCGCCAACCCGCGCCGCGTCGGCTTCGCCGAGGGCGAGGAAGAGACCTCGATCCGCGCCGCGATCGCGTTCGCCCAGTCGGGGCTCGGAACGCCGGTTCTCATCGGCCGCGAGGAGCAGGTGCGCGAGACGATCAAGCGTCTCGGCCTGACGGGTGCGGAAAACATCGAGATTCACAACGCCCGGATATCGCGCGGCAACCGCCACTACACCGAATATCTCTATACGCGTCTCCAGCGCGAGGGATATCTCTACCGAGACTGCCAGCGCATGGTGCATCAGGACCGCAACGTGTTCTCGGCCTGCATGCTTGTACACGGCGACATCGACGCCATGGTGACCGGCCTGTCGCGCAGCTACTCGGTCTGCTACGAGGACATCCGCCGAGCGATCGACCCGGCGCCGGGCCAGGTGGTGTTCGGCCAGACGATGGTCATGTCGCGCGGACGCACCGTCTTCATCGCCGACACGACGATCCACGAGCGCCCGACCGGCGAACAGCTCGCCCGCATCGCGCGGCAGTGCGCCGCGGAGGCCCGCGCGATGGGCCACGATCCGCGGGTCGCCTTCCTGTCCTATTCCAACTTCGGCAACCCGCCCGGCGCGCTCGCGACGCAGGTACGGGATGCGGTACGCATTCTCGACGACGAGAGCGCGGACTTCGAGTACGACGGCGAGATGTCGCCCGACGTCGCCCTCGATATGGACCTGCGCGTCGTCTATCCGTTCTGCCGCCTGACCGGGCCGGCGAACATCCTCATCATGCCGGGGCTGCATGCGGCGGCGATCTCGTCGCAGATCCTCCAGCAACTCGGCGGCGGAACCGTGATCGGACCGCTGCTGACCGGCCTGACCCGATCGGTCCAGATCGTGCCGATCAGCGCCAACGATGCCGACATGGTGAACTTCGCGACGATCGCCGCGCACGATTCGCTGGTGCTGGCCGCCCGCGAAAAGGAGAAGGAAGAACGGCGCTCCAAGCGTGCGAAGAAACCCGCCGCGCCGAAACGGAAGGGCTGATCCACCCGTGAACGCCGGATAGACCATGGCGACGCCCCACATCCCCTTCCAGCGATTTCTGACGCTGACCGTGCTTGCGTCACTGCCGCCGGTGGCGGTGGTCTGCGCGCTCGCGGCGACGGAAAATCTGAGCTGGGGCCTCGCGATCCTGTCCGCGGCGGTATCCGTCGCGGTGCTGGGCTGGATGGTCCGCCGCGGCCTGAGCGACGTCTACCGCATCCTCCAGTTCGCCGAAATCCTGGCCCGCGACGGCTCGGCGAATCTGCCGGCTCGGGAAATGACCGGCCTTTTCCCGGAGTTCACCGAGGCGGTGACGCGCCTTCAGGACGCGTGGGGGCGCGACCGCGGCCGCCTGGGCGCGCGGGCAAGTTCCGCCGAGACGATCCTGGAAGGCCTGCCGCACCCGCTGATCCTGCTAGATGCGGATCGGGAAATCGTCCGCGCGACCGTCGGCGCGCGCGCCCTGCTGGGCACGGTGACGCCGGGGCGCGACTTGTCCTCCGCCCTTCGCAACCCGCAGGTTCTCGAGGCGGCGGACCGCGTGCTCCGGGGCGGAGTCCGCGAACTGATCGAGTTCGACATCCAGTTTCCGTCCAGCCGCGCGCTCAACGCCCAGATCGAGCGGCTGCCGTCGACCGCGGTGGACGGCTCCGCGGCGGTGATCGCGCTGTTCGACGTGACGGAGATCAAACAGGTCCACCAGATGCGCGCCGACTTCGTCGCGAATGCGAGCCACGAACTGCGCACGCCGCTGTCGGTGCTGAGCGGCTGCGTCAAGACGCTGCGCGGGCCCGCCAGGGACGACCCCGAGGGCCGCGAGAAGTTCCTGGGCATGATGGAGGCCCACGCGAGCCGCATGACCCAGCTGATCGAGGACCTGCTGTCGCTGTCGCGCATCGAGCTGAACGAGAACACGCCGCCGGCCGACCGTGTGCAGCTTACCCGGGTGATTTCCAACGTCGTCACCGCGCTTGAAATCCCGGCCGCCGAACGCGGCATCGAGGTCGTGGTCGAGCCGGGCCTCGGCGCCCACGAC
>JAYPTI010000139.1:0-4037 GCA_038133505.1 Alphaproteobacteria bacterium | reverse complement strand
TGTCAAGGGCGACGAGAGCGAGATCACCCAGCTTTTCCGGAACCTGATCGAGAACGCCATCAAGTACAGCAACGAGGGCGCGACGATCCGCATCGTCCTGACCGAGGGCACCGGCCCCGCGCCGGCGCCGATGAAGCCGGACGCGCGCCACGTGGAAATCGCGATCACGGACGAGGGCCCGGGGATTCCGGCCGAGCATATCCCGCGGCTGACGGAGCGCTTCTACCGGGTCGATACCGCGCGGTCGCGCGAAATGGGGGGAACCGGCCTCGGCCTTGCCATCGTCAAGCATATCGTCGGCCGCCACCGCGGCGCGCTGACGATCGAGTCCGCCCTCGGGAAGGGCAGCACCTTCACGGTTCATCTGCCGCTGAAACTCGATCCCGTTCCAGCCATCGCCGCGGACCGATAAAAAACGCAAATCCCCCGTAAAACGGCGCATTCGGCATTCGCCGTCACATAACTGTCATACAAGCGTCATAAACTCGTCGCGCTGCTGCCGGTAGGGTCGCGGGACAAGGCGTTGCGGGCGTTTACGCGATCGCGGGGCGCCCCGGGGCACGGCGACAGATCGTCAACAAGCGGGGCAGCCGGTCTCTCGACGGGCGCGGCGCCATTACAAAGAGCAACAGATGTCGCCGACATTTCTCATCATCGCCGTAATCGGGCTTGCGACCTTCGGATATATCTTCGGACAGGCGCGCTCGAAAGCTCTGGTCGGCGGCCGCGTACGCGACCTTCATTCGCGTCCGTCCTATTACGGCTTCTACATTGCCCTTTGGTGCGCGGTTCCCGCGCTGCTGGTCGCCGTCGCCTGGTTCGCCTTCCAGCCGCTCATCGTCGAGAGCCTCGTACTCGGAGGCCTTCCGCAGGAACTCGGCTCGCTTCCCGCGGACCGCCTCGGCCTGCTGGTCAACGACATCCATAACATCGCGGACGGCAATATCCCCGCCGACCGCGCCGCGCCGGCGGTTGCGGCGGCGGCGGAGCGGCTCAACGATCTGCGGTGGATCGGAAACACGTCCATATTCGTTATCGCCCTTGCGGTCGCGATCGCCTGCGCGAGCTACGCCCGGACCCGGATTTCACCGGAACTGCGCGCGCGGAACCATGTCGAGACGGCGGTCCGCATTTTCCTGATCGCGTGCTCGCTGATCGCGATCATCACGACCGTCGGCATCGTCCTCTCCCTCATCTTCGAATCGATCCGCTTCTTCGAGAAGGTCTCGATCTTCGAATTCCTGTTCGGCGTCGAGTGGAGCCCCCAGACGGCGCTCCGCAAGGACCAGGTGGGCGCATCCGGCGCCTTCGGCGCGATACCGCTGTTCGCGGGCACACTCCTCATCACGGCGATCGCGATGATCTTCGCCGTGCCGATAGGCCTTCTCTCGGCAATCTACCTGTCGGACTACGCAACGCCGCGCGTCCGCGCCGTCGCCAAACCGCTTCTCGAGATTCTCGCCGGCATTCCGACCGTGGTTTACGGATTCTTCGCCGCGCTCACCGTGGCGCCCTATCTTCGGGAACTCGGAACCGCGATCGGGCTCGACGTCGCCTCGGAAAGCGCGCTCGCCGCCGGCCTCGTCATGGGGATCATGATCATTCCGGTCATCTCGTCGCTGTCCGACGACGTGATCAACGCCGTCCCGCAAAGCCTCCGGGACGGATCCTACGCGCTGGGCGCAACCCAGTCGGAAACCATCAAGAAGGTCATTCTGCCGGCGGCTTTGCCGGGCATCTTCGCCGCCTTCCTGCTGGCCGTCAGCCGCGCCATCGGCGAGACGATGGTCGTCGTCATGGCGGCCGGCCTCGCCGCCAATCTCACCGCCAATCCGTTCGAGGCCGTGACCACGGTCACCGTGCAGATCGTCACGCTGCTCGTCGGCGACCAGGAGTTCGACAGCGCCAAGACGCTCGCCGCCTTCGCCCTGGGTCTGCTGCTTTTCTGCGTCACCCTCGCGGTCAACATCGTCGCCTTGCATGTTGTGCGAAAGTATCGGGAGCAATATGACTGATATTTCGAGATCCGCAGTGCTTTCGACGGACGGTAAAACCGTGAAGGGACGAAACACCGACGCCCGGATGAGGCGCCGCTACGCAGCGGAGAAGCGATTCCGCCTGTACGGGCTGGTCGCGATCAGCCTCGCCATGGCCGCGCTCTTCTGGCTGCTGGCAAGCATCACCGCATCGGGCTATCAGGCGTTCGTCCAGACGTACATTCAGCTCGAAATCAGCTTCGATGCGTCGGCAATCGACCCCAAGGGGACTCGCGACCGCCAAACGCTGCGGCGCGCCGATTATGCCGGTCTCTACAAATCCGCGATCCGCGAGGCTTTCCCGGAGGTGCACAACCGTCGCGACCGGCGCGACCTGACGCGGCTGATCAGTTCGGGCGCGGACCTCCAGCTGCGCGACATGGTCCTGTCGGATCCCTCGATCATCGGCACGCGGCAGAAGGTCTGGCTGGTCGCCGCCGACGAGGTCGATCAGTTCGCCAAGGGCGCCTACGACCCGAAGAAGCCGGAGTCCGAGCGCCCCTTCAAGGACAAGGAGATCGCCTGGTTCGATGCGCTGAAAAGCGCGGGCGCTCTCGAGAAGCGGTTCAACTGGTCGTTCTTAACCTCGGGAACGTCGCGCGAGCCGGAACTCGCGGGTATCTGGGGCGCCATCGTCGGATCGTTCTGGACGATGCTGGTCACGCTCGTGCTCAGCTTCCCGGTGGGCGTCGCCGCGGCAATCTATCTCCAGGAATTCGCGCCGAAGAACCGCTGGACCGATCTGATCGAGGTGAACATCAACAACCTCGCGGCGGTGCCGTCGATCGTCTTCGGCCTGCTCGGCCTCGCCGTCTTTCTGAATTTCTTAGGGTTGCCACGGTCGGCGCCGATGGCCGGCGGCAAGGTGCTAGATCATCATCGCGACGCGCGCCGCCCTGAGCGCGGTGCCGCCGTCGATCCGCGAAGCCGCGCTCGGGGTCGGCGCCTCGCGCCAGCAGATGGTACTGCATCACGTGCTGCCGCTGGCGCTTCCGGGCATCCTGACCGGCACGATCATCGGCATGGCGCGCGCGCTCGGCGAGACCGCGCCCCTCCTGATGATCGGGATGGTCGCGTTCATCGTCGACATTCCGGAAGGCCCGATGAGCCCGTCGACGGTGCTGCCGGTACAGATCTTCCTGTGGAGCGACCTGCCGGAACGCGCGTTCGTCGAACGGACGAGCGCCGCGATCCTGGTGCTTCTGGGTTTCCTGATCGCGATGAACGCGATCGCCATCCTGCTGCGCAAGAAGTTCGAACGGCGCTGGTAGGACGGAAGACGAAGAAGGTGGGATATGGACGCAGCGGTCGAATCTGAACCGGCAAGCGCGGCAGCAGCCGCGGCCGACGACGATATGTCGAAAATCTCCGCGCGTGGCGTGGACGTGTTCTACGGCGAGAAGCAGGCGCTGTTCGGCGTCGATCTAGAAATTCCCGAGAACCAGGTCACCGCGCTGATCGGCCCGTCCGGTTGCGGCAAGTCGACGTTCCTGCGCTGCATCAACCGCATGAACGACGTGATCGAGGGCTGCCGCGTCGGCGGCACCATCCTGATGGACGGCGAGGACATATACGACCCGTCGCTCGACGTCGTGCAGCTTCGCGCGCGCGTCGGCATGGTGTTCCAGAAACCGAATCCGTTCCCCAAGTCGATCTACGACAACATCGCCTACGGTCCGCGCATTCACGGCCTGTGCGCCGACAAGAACGAGGTCGATGAAATCGTCATGACCAGCCTGGAAAAGGCCGGCCTGCTGAACGAGGTGATCGACCGGCTCAACGAGCCGGGCACCGGTCTCTCGGGCGGCCAGCAGCAGCGCCTGTGCATCGCCCGCGCGATCGCCGTCAGCCCGGACGTCATCCTGATGGACGAGCCGTGCTCGGCGCTGGACCCGATCGCGACGGCGCGCATCGAGGAACTGATCGAAAACCTGCGCGAGCGCTATACGATCGTCATCGTCACCCACTCGATGCAGCAGGCCGCGCGCGTCTCGCAGCGCA
>JAYPTI010000138.1:0-8299 GCA_038133505.1 Alphaproteobacteria bacterium | reverse complement strand
GAAGCGCTCCCGGTGGTCGTGGACGAGGAAGCCGGTCATGCGCGCGCGGGCGACCAGCAGCTGGCGGTTGACGCGCGGGCCCTCCGGGATCGGGTCCCAGTTCTGCAGCGCCGCCGTGCCGCATACCGTGATGCGCGCGCCGATGTTGAGGCGCGTCATCACCGCGTCCGAAATCGGCCCGCACGTGTTGTCGAAATAGACGTCGACGCCGTCCGGGCACGCCGCGCCGATCTCGCCCGAGAGATCCGTCGAGCCTCCGTAGTCGATGGCGGCGTCGAAGCCGAATTCGTCCAGGCACTGGCGCACCTTGTCGGGCCCGCCCGCGATGCCGACCGTGCGGCAGCCCTTGATCCTGCCGATCTGGCCGACGCAGGAGCCGACCGCGCCGGCCGCGGTCGAGACCACCAGCGTCTCGCCGGCGACGGGCGAGCTTGTCGTCAGCAGCCCGAAATAGGCGGTCAGCCCGTTGAGCCCCAGCAAGCCGAGCGCCATCGACGGCGACGGGTCCGAAGCGGTCAGCTTCCGCATCACGTTCGCGCCGTTGCTGACGGCATAGCGCTGCCAGCCGAACGTGCCGGTGACTTTCTCCCCCACCGTAAAGTCGGGGTGGTTGGACTCGACGACCTCGCCCACCGCGATCGCGCGCATGACGTCGCCCACCGGCACCGGCGGGCTGTAGTTTGGCGCGTCGTTCACCCAGCCGCGCATGGCCGGATCGACCGAGACGAACAGGTTGCGGACGAGGAACTCGCCGTCGCCCGGTTCCTCGGCCGGCCGGTCGACGACATCGAAGAACTCGGGCCCCGGCACGCCGACCGGACGGGCGTTGAGGATCACGCAGGTGTTCTGAAGGGGGGGCATGGGGGCTCCTCGGCGCTTTGGGGTGCTGTCTAGGCTCTCCGCCGTGGACTCTCGGGTCAAGCCCGAGGGTGACAACATTTAAAATTGCGCAACATTCAAACACCTCCTAACGGTCACCCAGGGGCCCTCATGCGCTTCACGCCTTCGGCCGAGAGTCAATCCAACCACACGAGCGCGTTGCCGTCCGCTCCGTCGAACGACCAGTCGCGAGCGCTGCATTTGAACGTATTGTAGCGAGGGTAGAACAGAAAATTTTGCCGGACCGGTTGTGTTTCAGCGACTGTCGTCCAATCAGGTCCGTCCCAGTCCTCCCTGAAGTCGCCGACTACCTCGTAGAATTCTCCCCATTCCGGCGCGCAATCGCTGAAGCGGCACTGCCCAGCGAACCAGCGATGGTCGTTTACGGGAGTAAACCGGTAGCGGGAACACGCGTGAAAGCGCAACGCGCCCTGTTCTTCCGCCTCAAAGGCGTCGAGGCGATAGCCGTCCAGCAGAAAGGTCAGGATGATGTCCTCGCCGTCGGGAGACGCGTGCGGCCCGGTGCGTTTGCATCCGCGTTCCAGCCATCTTTCAAGTGAACGAATGCGGTTCGACGAACCGGGTCGCCGTCGGCCGGGCGGACTGTTTTCCTGCCGTGAGACTAGGGGAATTTCATGCCGCGAACCGGGCCCGGCACTGCATGGTCGCGCTTCCGTCCGCCGACGCGGTCAACTGTCCCCCTCGACGAGGCGCTCGCGGTAGGTTTGCATCACCTCGGGGCTGCCAAGCCCAAACAGGCGCAGGATCTGCAGGAAGAAATACGGGTGCATGCCGAGCTCACCCAGACGCTTCAAATCGACGTCGCGGAACGCCTGGCGCTCGTCCTCGCCGAGACCGTATTCCTCCATGAGGCGTTCGAGATCGGCGGCGAAAGTCGCGAACTTCGCCGGGTCGCGGCGGACGTCGAAGATCATCCGATTGGACGGGAGCTCGCGCAACGTATCGGCAATCGGCATCGCGGCGTTTCCCCTGCCTTCCCAGCGTTCCGCGCGAGACCTACTCCGCCGCCACCGCCGTCTTCTTCTCCCAGCGCGCGATCACCTCTTCGCTTTGCGGGATGTGGCCGAAGATGAACTCGACCGACTTGATGGTCGCCTCGTGCAGCGGCACGTTCGCGGAGCCCACGCAGTCAGGCGGCATGACGATGTAATAGCCGTGAAAGAAGCCTTCCCTCAGCGTGCTTTCGACGCACACGTTCGTCGCGACGCCCGTCATCACCAGCGTCTTGATGCCGCGGCGGCGCAGGATGTCGTCGAACTGGGTGTTGTGGAACGCGGAGTAGCAGCGCTTTTCCACCACGAACTCGTCGTCGGCGGGGCCGATCTCGTAGAAGTCGGCGCCCCAGCTGTCCGACGCGCAGCACACGGCGCCCTTGCCCTTCTCCAGCATCTTGGAAAGCATCGGCGCGGGCAGCAGTTCGTGGTCGTAGATGGCCTTGATCCAGACCACGATCGCGCCGGCGTCGCGCGCGGCCTCGACCAGCTTGCCGATGCGCCCGGCCAGCGGCTTGTTGCCGCTCATGTCGGCGCCCTGGGTGGTATGGATATAGCCGTTCTCGGCGCAGAAATCGTTCTGCATGTCGACGACCACGACCGCGGTGTGGCGCGGGTCGAGGATTTCGTCCAGTCCCGTCAGCAACTCAGGCATCGGCGGTTTCCTTTTCCATGTCCCAGAAGACGCAGCCCATGCCGCAGCGGAGCGCGACCGAGGGCTCGTAGCAGACCGTGTGCGCTCGCCGTCCGTCGACCGCGCCCATCGCGGCGATCCAGGCGAGCAGCTCCGTGGTGCCGCCGTCGCCGGCCGCGACCATCTTCTCGACGGTGCATTCGCGCAGCACGCGTCCCGCGTCGCCTTCCTCCATCAGTTCGAGGAACCAGCGGTCGAATTCTTCGTCGACGTCGAAATATTTCGGCCCGCCGGGATCGTGCGACAGCCCGCCCGTTCCCATGAAGGCGACGCGCATGCCGTCCGGCAGGTCGTTCCGGACGATCTCGGCGATCGCCTTGCCGACGTTCAGGCAGGTCTCGGGCGAGGGGACCGGCGGGACGACGCAGTTCATGTGGATCGGCACCAGCGGGATGTCGTAGTCCGGCGTCAGATACAGCAGCGGCACGGACCAGTTGTCGTCGAAGTGAAGCTCCGACTTGCTGGTCGTGTCGAAGCCGCGGCGCGTCAGCCCGTCGAACACGGCCTGCGCGACCGCCGCGTCGCCGTCGACCGCGTAGGGCTCGACATTGACCCAGTCCTTGAACCACGCCGACGGGCCTTTCCAGTGCGCCGCGGTCCCGACGCAGAAATCGTGGATGTCGTCCATCGGCATGTTGAGCACGTGGTCGTTGGCGAGGCCGATAATCACGTCGGGCTTCGTTGCGCGCAGCAGCTCGCCGAGGCGGTTGAAGCCCTCGGTCAGCGAGTCCTGCTCGTGCTGGGGCGCCTGGTCGAGCCAGCCGGTGAGGCCCGGCGCATGGCTCAGGCCGGTTACGAATACGAGGTCTGCCATCAGCGCGTCTTCCCCTGTCCCTCGACGACGGACCTGCCGTAGATCTGCGCCGCCTTCGATTTGTTGTGATTGTAGCCGCCGCCGTGGAACAGGCGCGTCACCTGCGGCAGGAAATACGGGTGCACGCCCAGCTCGCCGAGCCGGATCAGGTCGAGGTCGCGGAACGCCTGACGCTCCTCCGCGCTGAGGCCGTATTCCTCCATGACGGATTCGTAAGTCTCGGCGAAGCTTTCGTACTTCGCCGGATCGCGCCGTACCTCGAAGATCATCCGGTTCGCGGCGAGATCGCGCTTGGTGTTCGCAACGGGCATGGTCTCTCCCTCGTTCCACGTCAGCCGCGATGGCTGTAAGCTGGCGAGAGCATAACAACGAAGAACCGTGGGATGAACTCCGTATTCGATACCGTCATGGCGCCGGCGACCGGGCTTGCGAAGGTGGTCGAGACCGGCCAGCGCATTCGCGTCACCGACCTCGAGGGGCTGCAGGTCGTCGACATGGCGGTGTTCAACGCGCACAACGTCCGCGAAAAGCTGTCCTGCTCCTACTCGCGATCGCGGACCGGCGTCGCCACGGGCGACGGCTTCCATCCGCGTGACCGGCTGTTCGAGGGCGACGTGCTGATGTCGACCATCAACAACGAGATGATGCGGATCACCGCCGACACGCCGAAGGTGAAGGGCATGCACGACGTCCACGGCCGGATGTGCAACCGCAAGCTCTACGAGGCGCTGGGCACGCCCGGCAAGGACGGCTGCCATGAGATCATCGCCGGGGCGGTCGCGCCGTGGGGCCTGCTGCCGGAGGACATCCCGGATACGATGGACCTGTTCATGAGCTACCACCATGACTGCGCGCACGGCTGGTGGGTGCTGGAGGACGGTGTCTCCGAGCCGGGCGACTACATCGAGTTCGAGGCGCTGATGGATTGCCTCGTCGCGCTGTCCAACTGTCCCTTCTATCGCGGCACGCCGATGAGGGTCGAAATATTCGAGGGAGAAGGCGCATGAGCGGCGCGACCACCACCATGAGCGGCGGGGAGGCCATCGTCGATGCGCTGATCCGGAACGGCGTCGACACCGCGTTCGGCATTCCGGGCGTCCAGCTCGACCCGCTGTTCGACGCGCTCTACGACGCGCAGAATTCGCTGCGCGTCATCCACACCCGCCACGAGCAGGGCGCGGGCTACATGGCGCTCGGCTATGCGGCGGCGACGGGGAAGGTGGGGACCTCCATCGTGGTGCCGGGCCCGGGCCTTCTCAACGCCTCGTCCGCCATCGCGACGGCCTACGCGCTCAACCTTCCCATGCTCACCGTCGCCGGGCAGATCCCGTCGCGCCTGATCGGCAAGGGCACCGGCCAGCTGCACGAACTGCCCGACCAGCTGGCGATCGCAAAAGGTCTCACCAAGTGGGCGGCGCGGATGGACGCGCCCGCCGACGTGCCGGCGACGATGGCGGAAGCCTTCCGCCAGCTCAACGAGGGCCGCAAGCGCCCGGTCGAGGTCGAGATGGCGCTCGACCTCTTCAAGGAGAAGGGCGAGGTGAGCCCGCTGGACCCGCCCGGCGCCTACGAAGTGCTGGAGCCCGACCCGGACGAGATCGAGGCGGCGGCGAAGCTCCTCGGCGCGGCCGAGAGGCCGCTGATCTTCGCCGGCGGCGGCGCCATCGACGCCGGGCCCGAACTCAAGCTGCTGTCCACCCTGCTGCAGGCGCCGGTCGTCATGTCGCGCGGCGCGTTCGGCACGGTGGACAGCCGCGATCCGTTCGCGCTCACGCCGCCGCACGGCCACGAGCTGTGGGGCGACGCCGACGCCGTGCTCGCGGTCGGCACGCGGCTCGTCCCGATGGTGCCCGCCTGGGGTCTCGACGACGGCCTCAAGATCGTCCGCCTCGACGTGGACCCCGAGGAGATGACGCGCTCGTCGCAGCCCGCCGTCGCCGTGCAGGCCGACGCGCGTCTCGGCCTGCGCGCGCTGCTCGACGCCGTGCCCGCGCACAATCGAAAGAGACAGGACCGGACCGGCGAGATGACCGACCTCAAGGCCGCCGTCCAGCGGGAGATCGACAAGCTCGACCCGCAGGTCCCGATCCTGAACGCCATCCGCCGCGCCCTGCCGGAGGACGGCATCTTCGTGGAAGAGCTGACCCAGCCCGGCTACGTCGCGCGCTTCGCGTTTCCGGTTTACCGGCCGCGCACCTTCATCCACACCGGCTATCAGGGCACGCTCGGCTACGCGTCGCCGACGGCGATGGGCGCCAAGGTCGGCATGCCCGACCGCAAGGTCGTCGCGATCTCCGGCGACGGCGGCTTCATGTTCAACGTGCAGGAGCTCGCGTCCGCCGTGCAGCATGGCATCGACATCGTCCTCGTTGTGTTCAACGACGGCGCCTACGGCAACGTGAAGCGCATCCAGCAGCAGATGTTCGAGGGCAAGAACATCGCCGTCGAGCTCAGGAACCCCGACCTGATGAAGCTCGCTGACGCGTTCGGCATCCAGGGCCTCCGCGTCCGCTCGCCCGAGGAGCTAGAAAGGGCGATCGGCGAGGGCTTCGCCACACCGGGCCCGACCCTGATCGAATACCCCATCGGCGAGGTGCCCGACCCGTGGCGCCTGATCTTCCAGGGCAAGGTGCGGGGGTAGGCGGCGTAAGCCGAGGCCTCCCCTGTTTCACCCCCTCCCTGGCCCTCCCCCTCGAAGGTGGAGGGGAGCCGAATTTGCGGCTTTCCGCGTGCATGTCCCCTCTCCCCCGCGGGGAGAGGGCTAGGGAGAGGGGGCGCCGCCCCAAACGAAAAACGGCGGCCCAACCGGACCGCCGTTTCGCGTTCTGTCAGCGCCGGAAGATCAGCTCTCTTCGGCGATCAGCCGGTTGAGGATCTTCTCGTAGGCGTTCGGGCCCGAATCGATGCTGAGGCGCTGCGGGTCGGGCTCGTGGGGGAACGAATCCATCGCGATCTGCTGCGCCTCGATCACCGGCACGTCCTGGTCGGCGAAGGCGAAGGTCCGCATCTTGTAAATCAGCTCGCGCAGTTCCTTGTTGCGGTCGTCGTCGGTCTGAACGTTCCAGCGCGCCGCGCAGTAGTAGTAGTGCGTCGTGCGGTCGGTTTCCGGCGTCAGCCAGTGCAGCGCCATGTAGCCGGTGCCGCTTTCCCGGGGTTCGCCGGTCCTGCAGGCGCCGAAATTGAGCCGCAGGTTCGAGGCCGGGAACCAGGTGATCGCCGTCCACTGGTCGCCGCGGGCCTGCAGTTCGGGATCGCTGGTGAACATCCTGATCATGCCGGGCGTTTCCGCGTCCTCGGTAAAGCGGGAAACGGTGACGGCGTCGCCCTCCACGGTCACGTCCGGATCGGTTTCCGCGCTATCCGGATTGCCGAGGATGCCGGCATGGGTGAAGCAGATGTGGCTGAGATCCAGCAGGTTGTCGACGAGCAGGCCGTAGTGGCATTTCACGTGCAGATAGCCGAACTGCGTGACGTGCAGCTCCGGCGTGTCGTCGAGGCAGCTGTAGTCCGGGATCTTGTCGAGGTCCGGCGTCCGGTCCCCCATCCAGATCCACATCAGCTTGTGTTTCTCGACCACCGTGTAGCTCGGCAGGTGCAGCGCGTCGGAAATCTTCTGGCTGCCGTGCGGGTTCTTCACGCACTTGCCGTCGGCGCCGAACTCGAGGCCGTGATAGATGCACTGGATCTTGTCGCCGGGGCACAGCGTGCCCATCGACAGCGGCACGAAGCGGTGCGGGCAGACGTCGCGGATCGCGGCGACGCTGCCGTCCTCCTTGCGGAAGAAGCACAGCGGCTCGTTCAGGATCGTCCGGTGCATCAGCTCGCCGGGCTTCAGCTCGTCCGACGGCGTCACCACGTACCAGGTGTTGTGCAGGAACTTGGATTTCGAAAGCTGCCGCGTGCTGGTCGCGTTCTTGGGGATCAGCGTCGGTGCGATGCCGACCAGCGCGGGGCCTGAATCGTCGGGTGCCATGGTTTCTCTCCCTGTCGCGTCTCTGTTGACGGCTCGCCCCGAGTATATTGCTCCGCCCGCCCGCCGCAATGATTATTCGCTTGCGAACGATTTTCATCCGGCAGAAGGCGCGCACCGTCAGGACTGGGAGAACCCGTATCGCTTCAGATACGTCTCGCGCAGCCGCTCCTCGGTCACGCCGTCGAGCGCGTAGGCGGGCGACAGGACCGGTTGGACGTCCGTCAGTTCGATCAGCACCGCGTCGCGCACCTCGATGTCCGGGCCGACCTCGGGCGCGATGACGGCGCGGAATTCCTCGTAGAGCGCGTCGCCCGGCGGATGGATCGTCGCCGTGCCCGCGAAGCGGTAGCCGCGGCGCGCGAAGACGTCGATGCAGTTGATCTCGATGCGCGGGTCGCGCCGCAGGTTCGCGAGCGTGCCCGGCGAGGCGAGATTGGCGAAGATCAGCCTGTCGTCGCCCCACGGGCGCAGCGTGCTCTTGGGCGACAGGTTGGGGCTGCCGTCCGCGTTGACGGTCGCGGCGAAGCTCAGGTTGGCGCTGGCGATGATCGCCTTCATGTCGTCGTCGAGCATGGTGTCTCCCTTTCGACGGGATGGTAGGGTGGGCGTTCCCGTCACGCAAAGCGATCGCACAATATATGTCAGGCGCCCTTCCCATCGATACGGATACCATCGCGGCCTACGACGCGGGCGCGGCGGATTACGCCGCCGACTGGGAAGACGGCCAGCCGCCGCCGGACGATCTCTACGCCGCGCTGACCGAATTCTTTCGCCCCGGTCCCTCCGTCGATATCGGCTGCGGCAGCGGCCGCGACACCGCCTGGCTGCAGGCGCAGGGCTTCCGGGCGCTCGGCGTCGACGCGTCGGCCGGCCTGCTGGCCGAGGCCGCCCGCGGGGCCTCCCTACCGGAAGGTCATCCGCCCAGA
>JAYPTI010000137.1:0-8303 GCA_038133505.1 Alphaproteobacteria bacterium | reverse complement strand
ATCTACATGTGCGCACACACCGAAGACGGCGCGATGGGGCTCGTCGTCAACAAGGTGATGGAAAACATCAACTTTCCGGACCTGCTCGACCAGCTCAACCTCGAGCCGAAGGCGCCCGGAAACGACATCCGCGTTCATTTCGGCGGCCCCGTCGAAACCGGGCGCGGCTTCGTGCTGCATTCGGCCGACTACGTCCAGGACGCGACGATGGTGATCGACGAGAGCATCGCCCTGACCGCGACCACGGATATCCTGCGCGACATCGCCGACGGCGAAGGACCGCGCAACAGCCTGCTGGCCCTCGGATACGCGGGCTGGGGACCGGGGCAGCTCGATACCGAGATCCAGGCCAACGGCTGGCTGTCGGTTGCGGCGGACGACGGGCTGGTATTCGGCACCGATCCGGCGAGCATCTGGCAGAACGCGCTGGCCAAGATGGGCATCGACGTCTCGATGCTGTCGGGCGACGCGGGCCACGCGTAACCGGTCCGGCGGGCCCTCCTAGGCGACAAGCGCGCTCTTTACCGCGTCGTATTCCTGAAGCGCACCCACCGGCCCCAGCGCCGCGACGGTCGGCGCCGTCGAGAACAGTCGGCCTGCGACGCGACGCGCATCCTCCGGCGTGACCGCATCGATTTTCGCGGCGATCTCGGGGATTGGAACCGGCCTTCCGAAGATCATGATCTGGCGCGCAATACGCTCTGCGCGCGACGACGTGCTTTCGAGCGACATCAGCACGCCCGCCTTGATCTGTGCGCGGGCGCGGGCGATCTCGTCCTCGTCCATCGCAGCCGCTGCGACGGCGCGCAGTTCGTCGGCAGTCACGTCGAGGAGTTCCGCGACCTCGCCCTCGCCTGTCCCGGCGTAAATGCCGAAGATGCCGCCGTCCCGATAGGCCGACGAGAAGCTGTAGATCGAATAGACCAGCCCGCGTTCCTCGCGGATCGTCTGGAACAGCCGGGACGACATGCCGCCGCCGAGCGCGGTCGACAGGACGGCAAGCGCGTAATAGTCGGGATCGGCATAGCCGATGCCTTCGAAGCCGAGCACGAGATGCGCCTGCTCGAGATCGCGCACGTCGCGGAACTCGCCGCCCCGGTAGCTTCCTGGGGCCGCTTCCGACGCGTCACCGGGCGCCAGCCCCTCGAACCGCTCGGACGCCATCCGCACCAGCGCCGCGTGGTCGAGGTTGCCGGCTGCTGCGAGAATCATTCGCCGGCCGCCGTACTGCGCCCCGATGTAGTCGATCAGCCGCGTCCGCGGCATGGTCCGCACCGTCTCGGCAGTGCCGAGAATGGGCCAGCCGAGCGGCTGGTCCGGAAAGGCCGTTTCCTGGAAACGGTCGAACACGATGTCGTCGGGCGTGTCGTTCGCCTGGCCGATTTCCTGGAGGATCACCGATCGCTCGCGCGCCAGTTCCTCCTCGTCGAACACCGAGTCGGTCAGGATATCGGCCAGGATGTCGAGGGCGAGCGGTACGTCCTCCTTCAGGACGGTCGCGTAATAGACCGTGGTCTCGCGCGACGTATAGGCGTTGAGATGACCGCCCACGTTCTCGATCTCGACCGCGATCTGCTTCGCAGAGCGCCGGCGCGTGCCCTTGAAGGCCATGTGCTCGAGCAGATGCGAGATGCCGTTTATGTCCGCCGTCTCGTTGCGAGTGCCCGTCAGCACCCAGACGCCCAGCGTCACGGTCTCGACCGAATCCATCCGGTCGGTCACGATCCGCATCCCGTTGGGGAGTTCGGCCTGTTCGATGCTCATGCGCCGGCCCGTTCGCGGATGAACTGCTGGATCGCGGCAAGGTCGTTGGGCAGCGGGCTGAACCGCTCGGTGCGGTCGAACAGGTCCGCCATCTGCGGCGGCAGCGCCGGACGGATGCCGGTTGCGGCCTCGACCGCGTCCGGGAACTTGGCCGGATGCGCTGTCGCGAGCGAGATCATCGGAACCGACGGATCGCCACGCTTCTGCCGCGCCGCATCCACCCCGATCGCGCTGTGCGGATCCAGAAGCTCTCCGGTCGTCTCGAAGATCTCGCGAATGACGCGCTTGGTGCCGTCGTCGTCCAGCCGCGCGGCATCGAACTTCTCGCGCGCCGCGGCGAGCCGTGCGTCGGAAACGGAAACCTTTCCGGTCTTCCGGAAATCGGACAGCCACGCCGTCACCGCCGCACCGTCGCGGTCCAGCATGTCGAACAGCAGCCGCTCGAAGTTGCTGGACACCTGGATGTCCATGCTGGGCGACAGCGTCGGCTCGACGCCCGAAATGGCCATCTCGCCGCTCTCGAAGAAGCGGAACAGGATGTCGTTGCTGTTGGTGCCGACGACGAGGCGGTCGACCGGCAGGCCGCATTTCCACGCCACCCAGCCTGCCAGCACGTTACCGAAATTGCCGGTGGGCACGGCGAAACTCACCGGCCTGCCGGGCGCGCCCAGGCGCACGGCGGCAACGACGTAGTAGACCACCTGCACGAGGACCCGCGCCCAGTTGATCGAATTGACGGCCGACAGCGAGTGCGCGGTGCGGAACTGCGCATCGTTGAACATCGCCTTCACCTGGTCCTGGCAGTCGTCGAACGTGCCGGCGAGCGCGACGGCGTGAACGTTGGCGCTGGCGACGGTCGTCATCTGGCGTTGCTGGACCGGCGAGACACGGCCCTCGGGAAACAGGATGAATATGTCGATATTATCGCGGTCGCGGCAGGCCTCGATAGCGGCGGAACCGGTATCGCCCGACGTCGCACCGACGATCGTCACCCGCTCGCCGCGGGCGGCCAGCACATGGTCGAACATCCGGCCGACGAGCTGAAGCGCATAGTCCTTGAAGGCGAGCGTCGGGCCGTGGAACAGCTCCATCAGCCAGTGGTTGTCGCCGATCTGCTTCAGCGGGGCGACGGCGGCATGGCCGAATGCGGCGTAGGACTCGTCTACCATGCGCCGGAGGTCGTCGTCGCCGATTGCCCCGCCGACGAACGGCCGGATCACGCGGAAGGCGATTTCGGCATAGCTCAGGCCGGCCATCGCCTCGAAATCGGTGGCGGAGAATTGCGGCCATTCGGCCGGGACGTAGAGCCCTCCGTCGGTCGCGAGGCCGGCAAGCAGGACGTCGTCGAAGGCGAGTTCTGGCGCCTCGCCGCGTGTGGATACGTATTTCAAAGGGTTCTTCCCCGGAATTCGGGCGGAACTTATAGTCTTTTGGGCCGGGAAGAAAGGCGGCGCGTGACGCGATCGCGCTGCCGCAAAACGCTAAATCCGCCGGTTTGAACTGCGCCCCGCTGGCTGTAGTGTGAAGGGCGCCATATCGAGCAGCAAAGACCCGCACCCGGTGAACACCGCCCTGCCCCGACCTTCCCGTCGCACCGACCGGCTTCATACGGTCCTGTTCGTCGCCTTCGGCTTCGGCATCCTGCTGAGCCACGGGCTCGGCACGGGCGCGCCCAGTGTCCCCAAATGGCTCTTTCTGTTTCTCGCCGCAGCCTCCGTCCTGTGCTGGTCGGTGATCGCGTCGGCGAGACGTCGGCTCATCCGGGCCGACGACGTCGACCTGCTCTTGATCGCTTTCAACGCCATCGCGGCGCTGTCTCTCGCCTGGTCGCCGGACCCGGCCGGCGGCGCGGTTCGACTGGCGGGCATTGCGTCGATATCGGTCCTGATCGCCTATTTCCGCCATTGAGACCGGACGATGCTCGCGACGCGGCTGTCGCTCACCTCGATATGCGCGATTGCCGCGATCCTGCTGCGCCTCGCCTTTCTGCCGGAGCCTGAAGCCGGCTTCGTGACCGACAATGCGCTGAGCGAGACGGTCCTGCTTCTCGCGCCGTTCGCGGTGCTGTGGACGTTCGTGCGTCATGGCCCCGACAGGTGGCTGGGCGTGTTGCTGGCGGCCTTCGGCGTGATCGCGCTTTTGGTACTGGTCGACTCACTGATCGAATACGGCGCGCTAGCCACCTTCGCAGGCTACGCCGCGGTCGCTGCCGCACGTCACAAGGCAGGGCGCGTCGCGGCGATCATGACCGCCGTCATCCTGCTCGCCGGACTCGGCGTCTGCCTGTTCGCCGTGTGGGACAAGTTCGTCGCCGTCGAGCCTTTCGCCAAACGGGTCGAGATGTTCGTGAATGTCGGGGCGATGTGGCTGCAGGCGCCGATTTTCGGTCATGGCCTCGGCGGTTTCGACTACGGCTATCCTCTCTACCCGCAGTACCATCTCAAGCTGCTGCCGACGCTCGACCCGCAGGTTCTGAAATCGGCTTTCGACATTGCCGAGGCCGCGCACAACGAGGCCCTGCAGGTGCTGGTCGAAACCGGCCTTCCCGGCTTCGCCGTTGCCGCGGCGCTCGCCGTCGCCGCCCTCCGCCGGGTGTTCCACTTGCGCGAGTTGAGCGCGGTCGAGCGTGCCTCGGCCTGCAGCCTCGTAATGCTCGCCGGCTTCGCCATGATCGACTACCCGATGCACAACCCGTCGACCGCTGCCGCGGGCGCGGCCGCGATGGGTATCGTCCTGCGGTCTACCCGCGCCGCCCGGCGCCGCAGGGTCCGGGTTCTCCTGCCGCGACCTGCAATGCTGCCCGTGGGCGCGGCGGGCGCGGCCGTTCTCGCGGCAGCGCTCGTCGCCGTCAGCCCGGTTTATCTCGCCGCCTACAACGCGGGCGTCGCGCACAGGATCCAGAAGTTCGAACCGCGCGAGGCGGCGAGCCGGACCCGGGACGCATACACGCTTTTCCCACTGTCGCCCGATTACCGTCGCGAGGCTTTCGCGACTTATGTCGGATCCGTCGCGCGGTCGCGCGCGCGGGAGCGACGCGAGGAAGGCCGCACAGCCTGTCTACGATGCAGCTCTTTCGGCGGGCCGCTGGACGCCGGGAACGCTGGTCACACGCGTCCGTTTCCCGCTCCTGACGAGCGTACGGGAGGACGACCTGGCGGAAGCCGAGACCATTCTGGCCGCGCTGAAGCTGCAGGTGCCGCGCTTCAGCGAAATCTACGTTGCCGAAGGATATCTCGCCCGCCTCAAGGGCGAGCGCGGGCGCGCCGACGCGGCATTCGCGCGGGCGGCGAAGCTTCGGCGAAATCTGGACTGAAAACCGGCCTTCTAGGCGCCGTAGCGCGCCTCGAGATGCGCCTTGAATGCCCCGGTACCGAGCGGTTTCCCGGTTGCCGCCACCATCAACTCGTCTGTCGAGCGCGACGACGCATGCGCGTGCAGGTTCTCCCGCATCCAGCCGATCAGCGGCGAGAAGTCGCCCGAAGCGATCGCATCGGGGATTTGCGGCCGTGCCGCCCGCGCCGCGGCGAAAAGCTGGGCCGCCGCGAGCGCGCCCATCGTGTAGGTGGGGAAATAGCCCCACGCGCCGTCGTACCAGTGGATGTCCTGAAGGCAGCCGCGCCGGTCGTCGGGCGGCCGGATCCCGAGCAGCTCTTCCATGCCGTCGTTCCACGCGGCAGGCAGGTCCGCGAGGTCCATATCCCCGGCGATCAGGGCGCGTTCGAGCCGGTACCGCAAAATCACGTGCGCGGGGTACGTCACCTCGTCGGCATCGACGCGGATGAAGCTGCGCTCCACCTTCGTATACAGCCGGTACAGGTTCTCGACGTCCCATTCCGGCCCCTCGCCGCCGAACGTCTCGCGCATCAGCGGCGCCGCGAAGGTCAGGTATTCGCGGCTGCGGCAGGCCTGCATCTCGACCAGAAGCGACTGGCTTTCGTGCATCGCCATCCCGCGAGCGTCGCCGACCGGCTGATACTGCCATTCGCGCGGCAACCCCATCTCGTAGAGCGCGTGGCCTGTTTCGTGCAGGACGCCCATCAGGCTCTGCGTGAAATCGTCCTCCTCGTAGCGCGTAGTTATCCGGACGTCGCCGGCGACGCCGCCGCAGAACGGATGCAGACTGACGTCGAGCCGGCCGGCGCTGAAATCGAAACCGAGCGCTGTCATCAGCCGTTCGCCGAGGGCGCGTTGCTTCGCGACATGGAACGGCCCGGCAGGCGGAACCGCCTCGCCCCGCGCGGCCTGGGCGGCGAGCGCCCGTTCCGTGAAGCCGGGCAGGAACGCCGACAGATCGTCGAACAGAGCATCGATCGTTTCCGTCGAGCCGCCCGGCTCGTACTGGTCCAGAAGCGCCTCGTAGAGCGAGCCGCCGAGGGCCTCCGCCTTCACCGCGGCGATTTCGCGCGTCAGGCGCAGCACCTCACGCAGCGGCTGGAGCACGCGGGCGAAGTCGCTCGCCGGGCGCGCCTCACGCCATGCCATTTCGCACGCGGCCGACGCGCGGCTCATCGCCTCGACGAGCGCCGGTTCGACGGCATTCGCGTGTACCCAGCTCCGGCGCATCTCGCGCAGGTTCGCCGCCTGCCAGGGATCGGCCGGCGGTTCCGCCTCGGCCGCGTCCAGCAACTCGGAGAGCCGCGGATCGGTCTTCATCTCGTGCACGGTGAGCTTCAGTGCGGTCAGCTGCTCGGTGCGCGACGGCGCACCGCCGGACGGCATCAGGACCGACATATCCCAATGGAGCATTCCCGCCGCCTCGCCGAGCGCAGACATGCGGCGGAAACGATCTTCCAGTTCCTGATAGGCGGACACGGTTGTTCCTTCGATGGGCGTGGTCTTATCCGCCGCGACGGCGGACATGATAAAGGACGTAGATCGCAACCAGCGCCGCGGCAAGGCCGAACCAGGTCAGCGCGTACTGGAGATGGTTGTTCGGGGTTTCCGTCCGCGTCCGGCCGCCATGAGGATACCCCTCCTCGCCGCCGAAAGCGGCCTCGATCAGGTAAGGCTTGGCGTTCGGGAGGCCGGCCGCGGCGGCCATCGCGGCCGGATCCGCAAAGAACCATATGCCTCTGGCGGGCTCGTTGTCGGGCACCCAGGCGCTGGTCTTTCCGCCGGTCCGCAAGACGCCCTCCAGCGACACAACGCCTTCGGGCCGGCGCATCTCGCCCGGCCGCCGCATGTCCGGCGGCGGCGCCCATCCGCGATCGACGAGAATCGTGCCGCCGGCCTCGAGCGCGAGCGGCGTGACGATGTGGACGCCGGGACGGCCGCGCCATGTCCGGCTCTGGATTTCGAGCGATTTGTCGAACAGGTATCTGCCCCGCACGGCGACGCGCCGGAGCTCGTAATCCCGCCACCCGTCGGCGGGGACGGCCGACAACGATATCGGCGGCGCGGCGAGGCGGGCCGCCCTCTCGGCCAGCAGCGCTTCCTTCCAGTCGAGCCGTTGCAGCTGCCAGACGCCGAGCCCGATCAGGATCATCAGCGCCGGGAGGGCGCAGACCGTCATCCAGAAGTTCAGACGCACGGGCGCCCGGCCGGCGTTCATTCCGCGTCCCGGTCCGAACCGTATTTGTGCCGGAGGTTCCTGAAATGGAGCGCGATCAGGATGCCCTTGAACGGGCGCAGCATCGCGACCGACATGATCGTAATGACCGGAATCCAGACGACCAGATGAACCCAGACCGGCGGGGAGAACGCAAACTCGAGCCAGACGGCGAGGCCGACGACGATCGCGCCGAGAAAGAGGATAACGAACACGGTCGCGCCATCGCCCGTGTCGTGCGGCGACAGATCGAGGTCGCAGACCTCGCAGCGTTCCCGAACGTCGAGCAGGCCCTTGAACAGCTTGCCGCGGCCGCAGCGCGGGCACTTCGCCCCGAGACCGGTAGCGGTCGGCGACAATGGCGGCCAGTAGGGTCGATCGTTCAAATCAACGGCTCCCAGATGAAAGGGTCCATGTGCCCGAAAGCGCACCGGCCCGCCTCCCGGAGGAAGCGGGCCGGTACCGGTCCCTTATCTTGCGGTTCCTATCTGCCCCACCAATAGATGCAGCAGAACAGGAACAGCCAGACGACGTCAACGAAATGCCAGTACCAAGCTGCCGCCTCGAACCCGAAATGGTGATCCGGCGTGAAATGTCCTGCCCTCCCCCGGAAGAAGCAGACGATAAGGAAGATTGTCCCGACGAGAACGTGGAAACCGTGGAAGCCGGTCGCCATGTAGAAAGTTGACGGGTAGATGCCCTCGCGGAAGCCGAACGCGGCGTGGCTGTATTCAAACGCCTGCACGCAGGTGAAGCAGACGCCGAGGAAGATGGTCAGCGCGAGTCCCTGCATGAAGTGCTTGCGGTTGCCCTCGCGCAGCGCGTGATGCGCCCAGGTCACGGTGACGCCCGACATCAGCAGGATCAGCGTGTTGAGGAACGGCAGGTCCCAGGTGTCGAACGTCTGGACGCCGGGCGGCGGCCACTTGCCCTCGATCTGCGCCGTCGGGAACAGCGCGGCGTTGAAGTAGGCCCAGAACCAGGCGACGAA
>JAYPTI010000136.1:0-8438 GCA_038133505.1 Alphaproteobacteria bacterium | reverse complement strand
TCTCTTCGCTCGAGGCGACGGCGTTCGCGGCATTCGCGGCGCGGCCCGATGCCGCGCGGACGGCCTGTATTCTGGAGACGCGCCGGGCCGATTACTTCTGCCAGATCTTTGCGCCCGGCCCCGAGGCGCTCGGCCCGCCCGCGGTTCTCGCGGCCGCCGAGCTGCGGGCGAGGGTGAACGGCGAAGACCTTCTTGCCGGCAACGGTGTCGAACGGTTCCGCCGCGAGACGGGAGATGCCACGGGGGGCGAGGCTTTCGCCGGCGCCACGTTCGGCGCGGCGGAAGTGGCCCGGCTCGCAAGCCGGTCGCATGCCGCGGCTGTCGGGGAAAAGGGGCTGGAACGGACGCTGTCTCCCTTATATCTTCGCCCCGCGGAGGCTAAACGGCCCCTCGACGGAGGACGGCTCAGAGAATGAGCGGATACGATCTCGCACCGGTGCAGGAAAACGATCTGACGATGATGGCGCGTATTCACGCGGTGTCGTTCGACGATGCGTGGAGTGCCGCGATGATCCGCCGGATCCTGTCGATGCCCGGCAGTTTCGGGCTGGTCGCCCGCCGAAACAGGCAGTGGTCCGTCGCCGGCTTCGCCCTCGTCCGCGGCGTCGCGGACGAGGGCGAGCTGCTGTCGCTTGCCGTTGCATCCGATCAGCGCGGCCGCGGCGTCGGCTCGTTGCTGCTTGCCGGGGTTATCCAGCAGTCTCACGCGGCCGGCGCCCGCAAGCTGTTTCTCGAGGTTGCCGAAGACAATTTCGTGGCGCGGGACCTCTATGACGGATTCGGATTCGTGCCGGTCGGCCGTCGACCCGACTATTACGTCCGCGCGGACGGCAGCAAAGCGTCCGCGGTGACCATGTCCTACGACCTGACGGCGGCGGTGGCGGAAGCCCGCGCCTGACGCGCGCTCAGCGGCCTTTTCCGTCCGTTTTTTCGACGATCAGCCGCCAGGTGTCGGCGGCGCCCTCTTCGGGGGCCAGCGAGACGATCCGGTGGCCGAGCTCGCGGAGCGAGTCCGGGACGTTCTGAAGCGGTTCTTCGCCGCGCAATCTGACCTCCAGCACTTCGCCCGCGCTCATCTTTTCGATGCTCAGCCGGGTTTTGACGAATGTCATCGGACAAACTTCGTCGCTTATATCCAAATAATAGTCGGCTGAAATCATGGCGTTTTTTATCTATTAAATACTAAAAAATATATTGCGGTTTTTTCGCCACATACCTATATATTTGTCGTTTGTTTGCTTGAGGGTTCGGCACATGAGTGAAAATTCTTCCCCGGATAACAAGGATGTAATCGCCTGGACAGCGGATATAGTCGCTTCGCATGTCCAGAACAACAGCGTCGCGATCAACGATCTGCCGCAGCTGATCCGGACGGTGCACGATTCGCTTACGGGCTTGTCCGGCGCCGCACCGGCGGAGAAGCCGCAGCCCGCCGTGTCGATTCGCAAGTCCGTGACGCCGGATTACATCATCTGTCTCGAGGACGGGCGTAAGCTTAAAATGCTCAAGCGCCATCTTGCGACGGCGTACGGCATGACGCCCGAGGAATACCGCGAGAAATGGGGCCTTCCGGCCGATTATCCGATGGTTGCGCCCAACTACGCGAAGCAGCGCAGCTCGCTCGCGAAGAAGATCGGCCTCGGAAAACGCCGCGGCGGCTGACCGCCGGCCTCGCGATGCAGTTCGAAGGCATCCGCGTGCGGATGCCTTCTTTTTTGACTATACTGACGGCGTCACTTACCTTTTCGATGAATATTTCGGTCTAAGATACCGGTAACGCCGATGCCGTCACGAATTGAAGAGCTCTGCCGAGAGCGCGGGTTGAAGATGACCGGCCAGCGCAGAATTATCGCGCAAGTGCTCTCCGACGCGGAGGACCATCCCGACGCCGAGGAAGTCTACCGTCGCGCCTCCTCGCTCGACGACAAGATCAGCATGGCGACCGTGTACCGGACCGTCCGGCTTTTCGAGGAGGCGGAAATTCTCGATCGCCACGATTTCGGGGATGGGCGTGCGCGCTACGAAACGGCGCAGGACGACGGCGCGCACCACCACCACATCATCAACGTAAAGACCGGCGACGTGATCGAATTCGAAAACCAGCGGCTCGAAGAGCTAAAACAGCAGATCGCCGCCGATCTCGGTTTCAAGATCGTCGGCGAGCGTCTGGAGCTCTACTGCGTCCCTGCCGACGACAACGACAAGAAAAAAGCGTGACGACGGCTGCCTCCTTCGAGGACAGCCGCGCGCTGCGCAATGGGTGATCTAAATGGATGGCGCCAAAATCGCAGCCGATGCGTTCGAACCGATCGTCGTCGGCAAACTGGAAGCCCGGCTCGCGCGGACCGAGGAAGAGGTCGCCGCGGCACAGGCGCTGCGCTATCGCGTCTTCTTCGAGGAGATGTCGGCCAAGCCGTCTCCCGAAGTCGCGGAGAAGAAGCGCGATTTCGACAAGTTCGACGAGATCTGCGACCACCTGCTGGTGATCGACGAATCGCGCACGGACCTGCCGTGCGGCGTCGTCGGAACCTATCGTCTGCTGCGGAGCTCGGTGGCGGCGCAGAATGGCGGTTTCTACACCGCCGATGAGTTCGACATCCGGCGGATAGATGCCTACCCCGGCGAGACGCTGGAGCTCGGCCGGTCCTGCGTCGAGGCCGATCACCGCAACCGTCCGACGATGCAGCTTCTGTGGCAGAGCATCGCGCAGTACGTGTTTCAGAACGAGATCGGGATCATGTTCGGCTGCGCAAGTATGCAAGGCACAGATCCGGCGGCGCTCGCCCTTCCGCTCTCCTATCTCTACCACTACCACCTCGCGCCGCCGGCGCTCCGGCCCCGCGCCCTCGAGGAACGCTACGTCGACATGCGGCTCCTTTCCGAGGAGGAAATCGACACGCGAAAGGCGCTCGTCGCCCTTCCGCCGCTGATCAAGGGCTATCTGCGTCTCGGCGGGTTCGTCGGGGACGGCGCGGTGATCGACCACGACTTCAACACCACCGACGTCAGCATCGTCGTGAAGACCGATCTCGTCACGGACAAGTATTTTAAGCACTACGAACGCAGGAGCAGACGGGACGACGACGCCGAGGAGGACGTCAACGGGCAGGGCGGAGCCTGACCCCGTGGGATCACCGCTGCGCGCGTTCATCCGGATCAGCGCCTATCTTTCCCTGACCTTCGTCCTGATGCCCGTTCAGCTGATCGCGCTGGCGCTGGGAAGCGAGGCGGCGATGAAGCTGCCGTTGTTCTATCACCGGCTCTGCG
Organism: Alphaproteobacteria bacterium; assembly: GCA_038133505.1. Classification (GTDB taxonomy): domain Bacteria; phylum Pseudomonadota; class Alphaproteobacteria; order MPNO01; family UBA830; genus JAYQUR01. The sequence goes on along the minus strand of JAYPTI010000136.1, from coordinate 5,171 downwards.
CACGGATCCTCGGCTTCCAGATTCGCATTCACGGCAAGATCGAGCGCAAGGGCCCGGTGCTGTTCGCCTGCAACCACACCTCCTATACCGATATCGCGATTCTCGGGTCAATTCTGCCGGCGTCTTTCGTCGCCAAGGCGGAAGTCGCGAGCTGGCCGTTGTTCGGCATTCTCGCCAAGCTGCAGCGGACCGTCTTCGTCGCGCGGCGCGGGCCCAAAGCGGCGGCGCAACGCGACGAGATGATCCGGCGGCTCGAACGCGGCGACAATCTCATCCTGTTTCCGGAGGGCACGAGCTCCGACGGCAACGCCGTCCTGCCCTTCAAGAGCGCCCTGTTCAGCGTCGCCCAGGTGCGGCCAAATGATGCGCCGCTGCGCGTCCAGCCGGTCTCCGTGGCCTACACGCGGCTCGACGGCATGCCGATCGGACGTGCATTGAGGCCCTATTTCGCATGGTACGGCGACATGACGCTCGCGCCGCATTTCTGGGCATTGGCGGGCCTCGGCCATGCGACGGTCGACGTCGTGTTCCACCCGCCGGTGACCATCGACGCGTACGGGAACCGCAAGCAGCTTGCCGACGCCTGTTTCGAGGTCGTCGCGCGCGGCGTGTCGGCGGCGAATGCGGGACGGCTCGACGAGCTGGTAGCGGCCGCCTGAGCCATTGCATTCTTGACTCCCGGCTTCGCGATGATAATTTGCGAAAATCCAGTCAGGGCAACGGGTTAACGGCGTCGCGCCTGCCGGTGCTTTCGGGAAGGCCAGTTGGCGAAAAAGCTCCACATCAAGAATTACGGCTGCCAGATGAACGTGTATGACGCCCGCCGCATGGCGGACGTTCTCGCGCCGCTCGGCTATGCCGAGGTACAGGAGCCCGACGGGGCGGACCTGATCATTCTGAACACCTGCCATATCCGCGAGAAGGCGGCCGAAAAGGTCTATTCGGAACTCGGCCGGCTGCGATCCCTCAAGTCCGCTCGGCCGGATGGCGAGGCGCCCGTGATGATCGGCGTCGCCGGCTGCGTCGCGCAGGCCGAAGGCGCCGAGATGATGCGCCGCGCGCCTTATGTCGACATGGTGTTCGGCCCGCAGACCTATCACCGCCTGCCCGAGATGATCGCCCGCGCACACCGCAACGCTTCCGACGCTTCGGGACCCGGCCGCGGCGTTCTCGACACCGACTTTCCCGCCGAGGCGAAGTTCGACCATCTGCCCGATGCTCGCTCTCAGGGGCCCGCGGCGTTCCTTACCGTTCAGGAGGGATGCGACAGGTTCTGCGCCTTCTGCGTGGTGCCCTATACGCGTGGCGCCGAATACTCGCGGCCTGTCGCGGACATCCTGCGCGAGGCGAAGGGGCTGATCGACGCCGGTGCGCGGGAGCTCACGCTGCTCGGCCAGAACGTCAACGCCTATCACGGCGCGGCGCCGGCGGGCGGCGAGACGCGGCTCGCCGGGCTGATCGAGGCGCTGGCATCCCTGCCCGGCCTCGACCGGATCCGCTACACCACGTCGCATCCGCGCGACATGTCGCCGGATCTGATCGCGGCGCACCGCGATATCGGCGCGCTGATGCCGTACCTGCATCTTCCGGTGCAGTCCGGATCGGATTCGATCCTCGCGGCGATGAACCGCCAGCACGTCGCCGACGATTACCTGCGTATCGTCGACGATCTCCGGACCGCCCGGCCCGACCTCGCCCTGTCGTCCGATTTCATCGTCGGGCATCCCGGCGAGACGGATGCCGATTTCGACGCGACGCTCGACCTCGTCCGGGCGGTCGGATACGCTCAGGCATATTCCTTCAAATACAGCCCGCGGCCGGGAACGCCCGCAGCGGCGATGGAGGAGGCCGTGGAGGAACCGGTGAAGACGGAACGGCTGGCTGCGCTGCAGGCGCTCCTCAACGAACAGCAGATCCGTTTCAACGGGACTTTCGTTGGGCGCGGCGTGCCGGTGCTCTTCGACCGGCGCGGCCGCTCCGATCGCCAGCTCGCCGGGCGCAGCCCGTGGATGCACGCCGTCCATGTCGATTTCGAAAGCGCCGCGGCCGCCGATGCGGCTTTCGGCACGATCGGAGAAGTCGACGTCGTGTCCGCGCACCCGAATTCGCTGGCCGGCGTTCCCGCCGCGGCCGGCGCGACGGCAGAGGGGGAGACCGCGGCCTGAGCCAGTTTGCAACATCGGGTGACGGCGCCACGCCGCTGGTCCTCGAATTCGACGACAACCGGTTGCTGCCGATGCTGTTCGGGGATTTCGACCGGCACCTGGCCCGCATCGAGCAGGGGCTTGACGTCACGCTGGCGTCGCGCGGCAACAGCGTTGCGATCGACGGCGACGCCGGCTCCGTCGATCTGGCGCGCCGGGTCCTGGAAAGCCTTTACGACGATCTTCGCGACGGCCGCGACGTCGGCATGGCGGAGGTCGACGCGGCCGTCCGTCTGGTCCGCAGCGCCGCGCAGGCGGAAGTTGCCCCGCTCGAGAACGGCAAGCTTCTCATCCGGACGCCGAAGCGCCACATCTCGCCCCGCTCGCCCGGCCAGCAGCGCTACATTCGCGCGCTGCTCGACGCCGAGCTGGTGTTCGGGCTCGGCCCCGCGGGTACCGGCAAGACCTACCTCGCGGTGGGGATGGCCGTTTCCATGCTGACGTCCGGGCGGGTCGACAGGATCGTCCTGTCGCGTCCGGCGGTAGAAGCGGGCGAACGGCTCGGCTTCCTGCCCGGCGACATGAGGGACAAGATCGATCCTTATCTCCGGCCGTTGTACGACGCGCTCTACGACATGCTGCCGCCCGACCAGGTCGACCGCCGGCTGTCGACCGGCGAGATCGAGGTCGCGCCGCTGGCGTTCATGCGCGGCCGCACCCTGTCGAACGCCTACGTCATCCTCGACGAGGCGCAGAACGCGACGCCGGTGCAGATGAAGATGTTCCTGACGCGGCTCGGCGAAAATGCGCGCATGGTTGTGACCGGCGACCTGAGCCAGATCGATCTGCCCGGCGGCGTCGTTTCAGGGCTGCGTCATGCCGTGCGCACCATCGAGGGCGTCCCCGGCGTACGGGTCGTCTCGCTGCACGCCGAAGACGTCGTCCGGCACGAACTCGTCTCGCGTATCGTCAGCGCCTACGACGCGGCTGAAAACGATGGCTGACGCGGCGCCGGAGATCGACATACGCGCCGACGCAACCCTCTGGGACCGCGACGCGGACTACCCGCAGATCGCGCGCGCCGCGGAAGCGGCGCTTGCCGCTATCGACGGAGTTGCCGAAATAAGCGTGCTGCTGACCGACGACAAGGCGGTGGCAGTGCTCAACGAGAAATGGCGCGGCAAGGAAGGCCCGACGAACGTCTTGTCGTTTCCGGGCGACGACGGCCCGACCGCTCCCGGCGCCCCGGTATTCCTGGGTGACATCGTCCTCGCCTTCGAGACGCTCGAGCGGGAGGCGGCCGGCGACGGAAAGCCGTTTTCGGATCATCTCGTCCACCTCGTCGTCCACGGCGTCCTTCATCTGCGCGGCTACGACCACGAAACCGATGACGAGGCGGCCGAAATGGAGGCGCTTGAAACCGAACTGCTCGCCGGGTTGGGCATTCCCGATCCGTATCGCGAGGACGCCGAAATACTGGATTCCCAAAAAAGATGACCGACGAAAACGAGAATTCAAAACCGGGCGATGAAGGCACGCCCGATGTCGGCGGCGGCCTCGTGTCCCGCCTGCGCGGCCTGCTGGGCGGACGCAACGCAAACGAGAACCTGCGCGACACGATCGAGGAACTGATCGAGCAGGAAGATGGGGACGTGGACGGCGAATCCGTCGACCTCACGCTGTTCCGCAACGTCCTCGCGGTGCGCGACGTCACCGTTTACGACGTCATGGTGCCGCGTGCGGACATCATCGCCGTCGATGCATTGTCCAGTCTTGCCGACGTCGCCAAGCTGATGAGCGACAGCGGACACTCCCGGCTGCCGGTCTTCCGCGGCCAGCTCGACGACGTGATCGGCATGGTCCACATCAAGGATCTGCTGGCGTGCTGGGAAGACGACACCGGGTCGCGGATCGACAAGATCGCGCGCAAGGCCCTGTTCGTCGCACCCTCGATGCCGGTCCTCCAGCTTCTCCTCCAGATGCGCAGCCAGCGCATCCATATGGCCATGGTCGTCGACGAGTTCGGCGGTATCGACGGTCTCGTCACGATCGAAGACCTCGTCGAGGAGATCGTCGGCGAGATCGAGGACGAGCATGACGAGGAAACAAAGCCCAAGATCGTCCGTAAGGGCGACGACATTCTCGATATCGATGCACGCGTCGAGATCGAGGACCTGGAGTCCGAAATCGGGCCGCTGCTCACGGACGAGGAACGCGACGAGGATATCGATACGGTCGGCGGGCTCGTCTTCTACGTCGCCGGCCGGGTGCCCGGACGGGGCGAGGTGATCCGGCACGATTCCGGCCTCGAGTTCGAGATTCTCGACGCCGACCCCCGTCGTATCCGTCGGGTGCGGGCTTCGAAACTGCCGACCCGGTCCGAGGAATGATCGCGGCGGGCGACGGCCGCGCGCCCGGCCTCCTCGCCCTCATTGCAGCCGGTCTGGCCGACCTTCGGGGATGGCGACGCTGGCTCGCTGTCCTCCTGCTCGGTGCTCTCGCCGCCGCGGCGCAGCCGCCGGTTCATGCGGTGCCCGTTCTGATCGTCAGTTTTTCCGGCCTCTCGATACTGTTGGCGGGCGCGCAAACCGTCCGGCGGGCGTTTGCCGACGGATGGCTGTTCGGGGCCGGCTATTTCGCGGCGGGCCTCTACTGGATCGCGAACGCCTTCCTCGTCGATGCCGACCGTTTCGGCTGGATGATCCCGTTCGCGCTAGCCGGGCTTTCCCTCGGCCTTGCGCTCTTTACCGGCGCCGCCGTCTGGATCGCGCACCGCTGCCGCTGTCGCGGCGTTTCCGATGGGCTGGTGCTTGCCGCCGCCTGGACGGCGTGCGAGTGGCTGCGCGGCGTCGTGCTGACGGGCTTTCCCTGGAATCCAGTCGGCAATGTCTGGGTCGCTTTCGAACCCGCGCTGCAAGGCGCGGCCTGGGTCGGGGTCTACGGATTGTCGGCGGTGACCGTGTGGGCCGCGGCGGGTTTCGCGCAGCTCGCCGCGCCCGCGACGCGCGCGTCCGCGCGGCGATGGGC
>JAYPTI010000135.1:0-8703 GCA_038133505.1 Alphaproteobacteria bacterium | reverse complement strand
GGCTGATTGAGGGGTGCGGAAACGGCCCGGGAAGGATAGGTTCCGGCCATGACCGACGCTCCCAGACAAGCCACCGCCACCACGCCGGGGATGGCGCGGCCCGAAGACCTGTTCGCCCGTCTCGAGGCGCTCGGCATAGAAACGAAGACCGTCGAGCATGCTCCGGTATTCACCGTCGACGAGAGCCGGGATCGGCGCGGCACGCTTCCGGGCGCGCATTGCAAGACGCTGTTTTTCAAGGACAAGAAAGACGTCCTGTGGCTGTGCGTCGTGGAAGAGACGCGCCGCCTCGACATCAGGGGGCTTTCGGACCTGCTGGGATCGGCGCGGCTCAGCTTCGCAAGCCCGGAACGGGTGCGGCAGTATCTCGGCGTCGAGCCCGGCGCGGTCACGCCGTTCGCGCTGATCAATGAGGAATCCCGGGGGATCAACGTCATTCTGGACGCCGCGGTCATGGCCGGGGAGCGTGCGAATTTCCATCCGCTGGTCAACGACCGAACGACCTCGATCCGGCCGGCGGACCTCGAACGGTTTATCGCAGACTGCGGTCACGCCGCACGGCAGGCCGATTTCGACGCGGTGACGAAGCCGCCGGAATGACGCGCGGCGGCATTGGGCCGGCGGGCCTTGTCAGGACCGCCCGGACGCGCCATTTTGAGATTGAAGGCGGGACGGGACCCGCCCGGACGGGACGGTGACTATGGAAGAACTTATAAATCCGGACGCCGGCGGCACGGTGCCGGGAAGCCTCATCAAAGACGCGACCATCGAGACGTTCCAGCAGGACGTGCTGGAAGCATCGATGGAAACGCCTGTCATCGTCGATTTCTGGGCAACCTGGTGCGGCCCGTGCAAACAGCTGACACCGGTGCTCGAGAAGGTGGTCACCGAAGCGCGGGGCGCCGTGAAGCTGGTCAAGATCGATATCGACCAGAACCAGGCCCTCGCCCAGCAGATGCGCATCCAGTCGGTGCCGACCGTCTACGCCTTCGTGGGCGGCAGGCCGGTCGACGCCTTTCAGGGCGCGCAACCGGAGAGCCAGGTCAAGGCGTTCGTCCAGAAACTCTCCGAAATGGCGGGAACGACGCAGGACGATCCGTTGGCGGACGCGATCGCACACGCGCGCGGCGCGCTCGAGGCCGAGGATTTCGAGACCGCGGCGAGCGTGTTCATGCAGGTCGTGAACCACGCCCCCGACAACGTCGAGGCACTCGGCGGCCTGGCCCGCGCGCTGGTCGCGATGGGCCGCAACGACGAGGCCCGCCAGGTACTGGAGCAGGTTCCCGAAGACGGCAAGGACAACGCCGACGTCGTCGCCGCACAAAGTGCGCTCGACCTCGCGGCGCAGAGTGAGGCAGTGGGCGACCTCGCGCCTCTCGAAGCGGCGGTCGCGGCAAATCCCAAGGATCACCAGTCCCGGTTCGATCTCGCCGTCGGGCTGTTCGGCAGCGGCCGGCGCGAGGAGGCTATCGACCATCTCGTCGAGAGCATGAAGATCGACCGGACGTGGAACGACGAAGCCGCGCGGAAGCAGCTCATCACGTTCTTCGAGACGATGAACCCGACCGACGAGGTCACGATCGCCGGACGTCGCAAGATGTCGGCGGTGCTTTTCTCCTGATGCCGGGCATCTTCGATCCGGCTTTCGGAGACCTGCCGGACGAGCTGGCCATCTTCCCGCTTACCGGCGTGCTGCTGCTGCCTGGCGCCAAACTGCCGCTCAACATTTTCGAGCCCCGCTATCTCAAAATGACCGCCTGGGCGCTGTCGGGCACGCGCCTGATCGGCATGATCCAGCCGCGCGGCGCCAACGAGGGCGACCGGCCGGACGTCTACATGACGGGCTGCGCAGGCCGCATCACGTCCTTCAGCGAAACCGACGACGGCCGTTACCTGATCACGCTCAACGGGCTCGCGCGCTTCGACATCGTCGAGGAAAAACCGCTGCGCGACGGCTTCCGGACAGTCGTTCCCGACTGGTCGCCCTACCGGGAGGATTTCGCCGACCTGCCCGCGAACGGCATCGATCGCGATCGCATCGTCGGCGCCCTGAAGGCGTATTTCGCGGCGACCAATGTCGATGCTAATTGGGAAGCGATCAAGGAAACGGGAACCGACCGGCTGGTGAATGCGCTTTCCATGATGTGTCCGTTCCAGCCAAGCGAAAAACAAGCGCTTCTCGAAGCGGCGTCGCTCGAGCGGCGCGCGGAAACGCTGGTCGCGCTGCTCGAGATGTCGGTCGCAGCCAACGACGATGCGGCTCCCCCTCTCCATAACTGACCCGCCGGAATTCTTCTGCGAAAGGCCCTGACCATGACCGACGCCAAACCCGGGATCGATCCCAAGCTCCTCGAAATCCTGGTATGCCCGCTGACCAAGGGGCCGCTGACCTACGACCGCGACGCTCAGGAACTGATCAGCGAACAGGCGGGCCTCGCCTATCCGATTCGCGACGGCATCCCGATCATGCTGGTCGACGAGGCGCGGCAGCTCGACAGCGCCGGATGAACGATCCCGCGGGCGGCGGCCCGCGCCCGACGGAAATCAGGGTCAAGCGCGCCGAGAAGGTGCTGGAGATACGGTTCGACGACGGCGCCGCGTGGTCGCTGCCGGCCGAGTATCTCAGGGTCGAAAGCCCGTCGGCCGAGGTGCAGGGCCACGGGCCCGGCCAGAAAGTGCTGGTGGCCGGCCGCAGGCACGTCGGTATCGCCGACGTCGAGCCCGTCGGAAACTACGCGGTCCGGATCGTTTTCGACGACCTGCACGATTCCGGAATTTTTTCCTGGCGCCACCTTCATCAGCTCGGCCGGGAGCAGGACGTTCGCTGGCGCGACTACCTCGCCGCCCTCGATGCTTCGGGTCTGAGCCGGGAACCCTGAAAACATACGATCGGCGCCAAGAAAGGCTCGCAGCGGGTCGGCCCTATAGCGGCTCGCCTCGGGCGAGCCGGGGCAGCCGGCCGGTCAGGCCCATTGCCTGGCGCATGAAGAACTTCTTCAAAGGTCCGGCGCGATCGACTGCCGCGAGGCCGAGATCGCGCGCATGGCGCACCGGCGCGATGTCGTTCGAGAACAGCCGGTTCAGCGAATCCGTCACGGCGAGCATCAGCATGTTGTCGGGCCGCCGCCAGCGCTCGTAACGCCGAAGCGGATCCGGCGCGCCCGGGTCGAGACCGAGCCGCAGCGTATCGACGGCGATTTCGGACAGCGCGGCCACGTCCCTGAGGCCGATATTGAAGCCCTGTCCCGCGATCGGATGGATCGCATGGGCCGCATCGCCCGCCAGCGCCAGCCGTGGTGCGACGTACCCGCGCGCGTGAACAACCGAGAGCGGATACCGCCAGCGCCGGGGACCCGGCACGACGTCTCCCAGGAAATCGCCGAACCTCCGGCGCAGCTCCGCCGCGAAGGCCGCATCGTCGAGCGCCATCATCGCGGGCGCGAGATCGGATCTTTCCGTCCAGACGATCGACGACCGGTTGCCGGTCATCGGCAGGATGGCGAACGGGCCCGCCGGCAGGAAATGTTCGTGGGCGATGCCCCTGTGAGGCAGTTCGTGCGTCACCGAGCAGACGATACCGTCCTGCGGATAGCGCCAGCGCACGGCTGCAATACCGGCCATGTCCCGGAGCGGCGACTCGCGTCCGTCGGCGGCGACGACGAGCGACGCAGAGAGCGTCTCGCCGTTGTCGAGGGCAAGGCGCGCCGCATCGCCGTCGAACGCGGCATCGGTCACGCTCGTGCCGTCGATCACCGTCGCGCCCGACCCGGCAACGGCCCGCGCGAACGCACGACGCATGACTGCGTTCTCGATGATCCAGCCGAGATAACCTTCGTCGAGATCGGCATGGTCGTAATGGAGGTACAGCGGCGATGCGCCGTCGGCGACCCGGATCTCGCGGATCGGCTCCGCCTCGGCGTCAAGGTCCGACCACAAGCCGAGCCCGTCGAGGATGCGCTTGGACCCGGCCGAGATCGCGGATCCCCGGCCGTCGAATGCATCGGTCGCGAGGTCCGCGAGCCGCGCCCGTTCGACGAGCGCGACCTCGACGCCGGCGCGCGCGAGCCCGGCGGCGAGGCACAAACCGGCCATGCCGCCCCCGACGATCGCCACATCTGCGAGTCGTTTTTCCATCGAAGCGAAAATGACGTCGACGACCGGCGCTGTCCAGACGGCGGGACAAACTGTCCCGGAACGGTCAAATCGCACTCAAAAAATAATCATAATTTGAAATTTGCCTGTTCGTTGTGCATTTCGCTGCCCTGTACCGGGCACGCTGCCGCAAGCTTGTGCAGCACAAAAGTGATTTTCTTATTTAAAAACAATTGGTTATAAGGTCTCGTCTGTGCACCGCAGCGTGTGGCACGCGTATTGCAGTAAGTCGTGTGGTGGCAGATTGATGGCAGATCTTCAAACGGCACATTCTGGAGGCTATTGAATGTACAAGGCGTTAAAGACTGCCGCGGTCGGCATGGCTGCGGCGATGATTACATGGTCGGCACCGCAAGCGGCGGAACCGCTCATTGATCAAAAGGCGATCCCGGGCGAATTCTCGGCGAACGTCGCACTCGTCTCGTAATACTATTTCCGGGGCATCTCTCAAACCGACGACGCTCCGGCAATCCAGGGCGGCATCGACTGGTCAATGCCCCTCAGCGACGGCGGCCCGAGCCTCTACCTTGGCGTATGGGGTTCGAACGTCGACTTCAACGAAGCGAGCGGCGTCGACGGCGCCACGATCGAAACCGACATTTACGCCGGTTTGAGCGGCTCCATGGGCGATATCGGCTGGGACGTCGGTCTCATCTACTACGCCTACCCGGGCGCCGACAGCAACCTCAACTACGACTTCGTGGAAGGCGCGGTTTCGCTCTCCTACGATTTCGGGGTCGTGGCCGCGACGGCGAGCATCAACTACTCGCCCGACTACTTCGGCAAGAGCGGGAACGCCTACTATCCCAAGCTCGCGCTCGAAGCGCCGGTCGGCAAGTACCTGACGCTGTCGGCGCACGTCGCCAAGCAGTACATCGCGACGAACTCGGCGTTCGGTCAGCCTGACTACGTCGACTGGTCGGTCGGCGGCACGGTCAACGTTGCCGGGTTCGATCTCAACGTTACGTACTCGGACACCGATCTCAACTCGAGCGAATGCTCCGACGCCTGCGGCATGGTGCTGTTCAGCATCTCGCGCTCGTTCTGATGCATTACGGCAAGGCGGCGGCGGAACAGGAAGTCCCCCGCCGCCCTGCCCCAGAATTTCCTAAACAGAAAGAAAGGTATCCGGCATGAAACTGATTACGGCAATCGTAAAGCCGTTCAAGCTCGACGAAGTGCGCGAAGCGCTCACGGAAGTCGGCGTCGAAGGGATGACCGTCACCGAAGTCAAAGGCTTCGGACGGCAAAAGGGTCACGCCGAGGTCTATCGCGGCGCGGAATACACGATCTCGTTCCTTCCCAAGGTGAAGATCGAAATCGCCGTCGATGACTCGTCCGCCGAGAAGGTAGTCGAGGCCATCCAGCGTGCGGCGAACACCGGCAAGATCGGTGACGGCAAGATTTTCGTCCAGCCGCTGGACGACGCGGTGCGCATCCGCACCGGCGAGTCCGGCGACGAAGCGCTTTAGGACACAGGGGAGCAACAGGAGCAACACCATGAAGAAGTTTCTAAAATTCAGCGTTGTCGCCGTCGCACTCGCGGCGATGGGCGTCTACGCGACCGGCGATGCCGCCGCGGCCGTCGACGCAGAGACGGTATTCGTTTTCAACTCGTTCTCGTTCCTCGTTCACGGCTTTCTCGTGATGTTCATGGCGGCGGGCTTCGCGATGCTCGAATCGGGCCTCGTCCGCGCCAAGAACACGGCGACGATCTGCCTCAAGAACATCGCGCTCTACTCGATCGCAGGCCTGATGTACTACATCATCGGCTACTCGCTGATGTACACGGATGTGAACGCCGGCTGGATCGGCTCGTTCAGCTTCCTGTACAACCCGGCACCGGCCGAGCTCGCGCTCATCAATGCGGACAAAGGCGGCGCAGCCGCGGCGGCCGCGGCGGTTCTCAAGGACTCCACTTACGCCTCGATGTCCGACTGGTTCTTCCAGATGGTGTTCGTGGCGACGGCGGCGTCCATCGTCTCCGGCACGCTGGCCGAGCGCATCAAGACCTGGCCGTTCATGATCTTCGTCGTCGTTCTGACGGCGATCATCTACCCGATCCAGGGCTCCTGGGTCTGGGGCGCCGGCTGGCTCAGCGAGATGGGCTTCTCCGACTTCGCGGGCTCGACGCTGGTTCACTCGACCGGCGGCTGGGCGGCCCTTGCGGGCGCCATCGTCCTGGGTGCGCGTAAAGGCAAGTTCGGTCCCGACGGCCGGGTCAAACCGATGCCGGGCGCCAACCTGCCGCTCGCCACTCTGGGCACGTTCGTCCTGTGGTTCGGCTGGTTCGGCTTCAACGGCGGCTCGCAGCTGGCTCTCGGCTCGGCCCTCGACGTTGCTGCCATGTCGATCGTGTACGTGAACACGAACCTCGCCGCAGCCGCGGGCGTCGTGGTCGCGATGATCCTCACCCAGCTGCTGTACAAGAAGATCGACCTCACCATGGTGCTCAACGGTGCGATCGGCGGCCTGGTGGCCATCACCGCCGGCCCCGACCTGCAGCAGCACTTCTGGGCGATCGTCGTCGGCGGTATCGGCGGCGCGCTGGTCGTCTTCGCGGTCCCGCTGGTCGACAAGATGAAGATCGACGACGTCGTCGGCGCCATCTCGGCCCACCTCGTGTGCGGTATCTGGGGCACGCTCGCCGTCGGCATCTTCGGCAGCGGGTCGATCGTCACCCAGTTCATCGGCATCGTCGCCATCGGCGCCTTCGTGTTCGTGAGCAGCCTGGTTATCTGGCTGATCCTCAAGGTCACGGTCGGCATCCGGGTCGACGAAGAGGAAGAGCTCACCGGTCTCGACCAGGCCGAGCTTGGCCTCGAGGCCTACCCCGAGTTTGGACGCGGTTCGCAGATCGGCTGACCGCGCTCGATCGGGCGCATCGCTCTCCCGGCGCGCCACGCCGGGAGGGTGCGCAGCCGGGGATCGGACGTACTGCCATCCGCTCGGTCTCCGGCGCTCAAAGGCGGCGCTGATACTGCCGACAGGCGCTGCCGCTCCCTCCATCCGTCCAAGGGAGAGACGCCGCCCCGGAGCCCCCGGGGCGGCGTTATTTTTTGCGGCAGCCTGATAGGCCGCCGCCCCGGACATGGCCGCACGGCCTCACCCGGCAGCGAATTTGTTCCTCGAATGTTCGTTCCGGCCCCGGAACCAACCGAATCACGCTCCCCCTTGTAGACCAGTGGTTTAGCTCCTCAAGATCATGTAGAATCTAAGCGATGGCAGGGAAACGTCCGGCGCCTGGCGGGCCGGTAGTTTTTCTGCTTTGTTCTCTTTCGGGGTCAAATCGGGGCATTTCGGGGATCATGCCGGCACTCAGATTCAGCAGCGCACGCGCTCCGCAGGGGGCCGCATGCCGCTAAATGCGCGCCTCGACGCGGTCGGCGACTATCCGTTCGACCGGCTGCGCGCCCTCCTCGGCGGGCTGGAGCCGCCGGCCGGCATGATGCCGATCCCGCTGTCCCTCGGCGAGCCGCAGCACGCGCCGCCGGACTTCCTCGCGGAGACCGTCGCGCGCGAAGCGGCGGGCTGGTCCAAATACCCGCCGATGCGCGGCACCGAGACCGCCCGCGCCGCGATCGCGGCCTGGCTGACGCGCCGCTACGGTCTGCCGGACGCGATGGTCGATCCCGAAACCATGGTGGTGCCGGTTTCCGGCACCCGCGAAGCGCTGTTCATGATCGCGCTCGCCGCCGTGCCCGAAGAGAAGAACGGCAGGAAGCCGGTCGTCCTGATGCCCAACCCGTTCTACCAGGTCTATCTGGGAGCCGCCGTCATGGCCGGCGCCGAGCCGGTCCTCGTACCGGCCGGCAAGGAGCACGGATTCCTGCCCGACTTTACGTCAGTGCCCGAAGAGACGCTGGCGCGCACGGCGCTCGCCTATTACTGCTCGCCGGCGAACCCGCAGGGCCGCATCGCCTCGCTGGAGACGATGAAGACCCTCGTCGAGCTCGCCCGCGCCCACGATTTCCTGCTGCTGAGCGACGAGTGCTACAGCGAGCTTTACTACGATGCGCCGCCGGCCGGCGCGGCGGAAGCCTGCGCCGCGCTCGGCGGCAGCCTGACGAACGTCTGCATCATGTATTCGCTGTCGAAGCGCTCGAGCGCGCCCGGCCTGCGGGCGGGCTTCGCCGCCGGCGACCCGGAGCTCATCCGCCGGTTCGCCCGACTGCGCGACTACGGCGGCGCGCCGCCGCCGCTGCCGCTGCTCGCCGCCGCGACGGCGCTGTGGGGCGACGAGGAGCACGTGGTCGCGAACCGCGCGATCTACGCCGCGAAGTACGAGATCGCGGAAGACGTGCTCGGCGGACGCTTCGGCTACTACTCGCCGCAGGGCGGCTTCTATCTCTGGCTCGACGTCGGCGACGGCGAGAAGGCGGCGCGCACGCTGTGGGCGGAGGCCGGCATCCGCGTGATTCCGGGCGCCTATCTCGCGCGCAACGTCGACGGCTACAACCCGGGCGCGGGCTATATCCGCCTCGCGCTCGTGCACGATCTCGAAACCACGCGCGAGGCGCTGACGCGCATTCGCGACACGCTCTGATCAAC
>JAYPTI010000134.1:0-8882 GCA_038133505.1 Alphaproteobacteria bacterium | reverse complement strand
CGGGCATAGAGTCTCCACAATAGGCATCCTGATCATCGACCAGCGGAACTACGATTCGATCCTGGACGACGGGTTCTCCAGCAAGCACAAGTACTACTACTGCGGCGACAAGGTGACGGCCGAGCCGGAATATATCGACGAGGGCCTGGCGCGGTTCCGTTACGCGTTCCCGGACGGCTCCGAGTACAAGCTCAACATGTTCCCGCTGCGCAAGAACTACGTGCGCAATCTGCTTCTCGAGGCCGGTTTCCAGAAGGTCCGCACCTACGGCGATTTCCAGGAAACGTTCCAGGAAAACGAGCCGGACTTCTTCGTCCATGTCGCCGAGAAAGAATATCCCGATGTCTAATGCCGCGGCGGCGCGGGCGGACGAAGTCGCCCGGATCACGGAGACCTTCTTACGACAGCGACGAGGCCGACCGCTTCTATTTCAACATCTGGGGCGGCGAGGACATCCATATCGGTCTCTACGACACGACGGACGATATCCGCACCGCGAGCCGGCTGACGGTCGAACGCATGGCGAAGGCAGCCGAGCCCATCGATGCAAGCACGAGGGTGCTGGATATCGGCGCGGGCTACGGCGGCTCGGCGCGCTACCTTGCGAAGACCTATGGATGCCATGTCGTCTGCCTCAACATCTCGCGGACGCAGAACGCGACGAACGAGCGGCTGAATGCGGAGCAGGGACTCGCCGACCGGATCGACGTGATGTACGGCAACTTCGAAGACCTGCCCGAAGCGGATGCCAGCTATGACCTCGTCTGGTCGCAGGATGCGATCCTGCACAGCGGCCGCAAGCAGACCGTGATGGACGAGGTGTTCCGGGTCCTCAAGCCGGGCGGGTCGATGGTGTTCACCGACCCGATGCAGGCCGACGACTGTCCCGACGGCGTGCTAGGTCCGGTGCTGGCGCGCATCCATCTCGACAATCTCGGTTCGTTTGCCCTCTACAAGGAACTGGCGGCCAACGCCGGCCTGGCGCACGTCGTCGACGACGTGCTGTCGCCGCAGCTCCGCGCCCATTACGATCGCGTCCGCGAGATGCTGACCGGCGACTACGACCGGATGTGCGAGCTGTCGAGCAAGGACTATGTCGACCGGATGATCCAGGGGCTCGAGAACTGGGTGAAGGCCGCCGACACCGGCTACCTCGCCTGGGGCATCCAGCACTTCCGCAAGCCCTGATAGACGCTTTCCGCGTCAGACGACGCGGTGCAGCAGTTCCTCTCCGTCCTTTACCCGGCGGCAGTTCTCGAACGCGATCCCGAGACTGCGGTCGAGTGTCTCCGGCGTCAGCCACGCGATGTGCGGCATCAGGACGACGTTTTCCAGCTCGAACAGCGGGTTTCCGGCGGGCGCCGGTTCTACGGTCACGACGTCGAGGCCCGCAGCCCTCAGTTTCCCCGATTTGAGCGCGTCGATCATCGCGGCCTCGTCGATCAAGCCGCCGCGGGCGGTATTGACGATGACCGCGCCCGGCTTCATCCGGCCGATGGCTGCGGCATCGATCAACTTGTCTGTCTCCGGCGTCAGCGGCAGGTGGAGCGAGACGATATCCGACTCGGCCAGCAAGTCGTCGAGCGTCCGCCAGTCCGCGGCCGCATCGCCCTTCGGCGACGTCGCGGTGTAGAGCACCGCCGCGCCCATCGCGGCGAGCACAGGCGCGAGTAGCCGCGCCACTTCGCCGTAGCCGACGAGCCCGACCGTCCGGGTCGCGACCTCGCCGATCCCGTCGAAGGCTTCCAGCGGGGCTGTCCAGCCGTCGCCTTTCCGCATGAGCGGATCGAAGAACGGGACGCGCCTGAGCGCCGCCAGCATCAGCGCGAGCGTCATTTCGCCGACGGCCCGCGAATTCGTGCCCGGCATGTTGCAGACGGCGACGTTTCGGTTCCGGGCGGTCTCCAGATCGATGGTGTTCACGCCGACGCCGATCTTTTGGATCAGCGCGAGGGACGGTGCGCCCTCGATACCGGCCGCGGTGACGGGCTCGAGCACGTGCAGCAGCACGTCGGCGTCGCGCATTTCCGTTGAGAAGGCGTCCTTGTCCGCCTCGTCGACGATGACGATGTCGAGCCAGTCGGGCGCCTGCTCGGCGATGCGCTTCCGGAACCCCGGGCTCGCGCGGTACTGGAGGACGGCCTTCATGTCCCCTGTCTCAGGTTCCGGCGAGGCGGGCGCGGTCGCCCATGGCTTCCTCGATGCGCAGGACCTCGTTCCATTTGGCCATCCGCTCGGAGCGGGCGAACGAGCCGACCTTGAGCTGTCCGGCATTCCAGCCGACCGCGAGGTGCGCGATGGTGACGTCCTCCGTTTCGCCGGAGCGGGCGGAGACGATGGTGCCCCAGCCGGCGGCCTTCGCAGCGTCGAGGGCGGCCTTGGTCTCGGTCACGGTGCCAGCCTGGTTGGGCTTTATGAGCACCGAATTGCAGATCCCCGCGTCGGCGGCATCGGCCACGCGTTCCGCGCTCGTGACCAGGAAATCGTCGCCGACGATCTGGACCTCGTCGCCGAAGCGCTCGGTGAAGCGTTTCATGTTTTCCGCGTCGTCCTCGCCGAGCGGGTCCTCGATGGAGACGATGGGGTAACGGTCGAGCCAGCCGGCGAGGAGCTCGATCATGCCGTCGCCGTCGAGTTCGCGCTTTTCCAGCCCGAGCCGGTATTGTCCGTCCTTGCCGAACTCCGACGCCGCGATGTCGAGCGAGATCGCGACTTCGGCGCCGGGCTCGAGGTCGGCTTCCTCGATGGCGCGGACCAGCGCGTCGAGCGCTTCCTCGTTTGTCTCGAACACCGGCCACCAGCCGCCTTCGTCGGCGACGCCGGCGAGCTTGCCCGCGTCCTGCATCAGCTGCCCGGCCGCGAGATAGACCTCTGCGACCATCTCGAGCGCTTCGTCGAACGTCTCCGCGCCGATCGGCACCGCCATAAAATCCTGGATGTCGACGCGGCGGCCGGCATGCGCGCCGCCGCCGAAGATCTGGATCTCCGGCATCGGCAGGCGGACCTGGGCGTCGCCCGCGAGATGCTTCCAGAGGGGAAGCTTGCGGCTCGCCGCCATCGCGCCGAGCACCGCCATCGAGACCGCGACGATCGCATTGCCGCCGAGCCGCGATTTGTCGTCCGTGTCGTCGCACTCGATCATGGCGAGGTCCACGGCTTCCTGGTCTTCCGCGTCCATCCCTTCGAGAAGGGGGGCGATTTCGTCGGCGATGTTGTCGAGCGCCTTTTCGACGCCGAAGCCGCCGAGGTCCTCGCCGCCGTCGCGCAGATCGATCGCCTCGTTGGCGCCTCTGGAAGCGCCCGCGGGCGCGATCGCGCGCCCGGTCGCGCCGCCCGACAGGGTCGCTTCGACTTCGACAGTCGGCCTGCCGCGGGAATCCCACACGCGCCGAGCGGCGATGCCGGTGATGTCGTTGTTGCTCATATACCTACCTCTTGGCGGAACAGCGTCGCGACGCCCTCCAGCCTGTCCGTTTCCTCGCCGAGACCGGCGCGCGCGGCGCGGCGCACGCGGTCCTTGTCGTTCTCTTCCGTGATGTACTCTACCGGAGACGTGCCGTCGATGCGTGCGAGAAGAAGCCCCGGGAGAAGGGCCGCCGTCCGCGCCTCCATCGCGCCCGCCGGCTCCCACGACACGTGGCGCAGATAGGCGTCGCGCAATTCATGGAAGCAGGCGAGATAGCCGTCCGTCCATTGCGGACGCCAGACGCATTTCAGCAGCATGTGGTTCAGGCAGAACGCGAGATCGAACGCCGGGTCGCCGTACCACGCGCATTCCGCGTCGAGGAACACGGGGCCGCCCGGACCGATGAGGATGTTCTTGGGGCTGATGTCGCCATGGACGAGGACGAGACGGGTTTCCGCCGTCACGCCGGCCAGGTCGCGCAGCCGGTTGGCGAGATCGGGATGGGCCTCGGGGGTGCGGAGCAGATCCGGCGCCTGGGGGAGGGCGTGGATGAGGGCGTCCGTCGCCCCGCGCCCCCCCACGGCTGCGTCGCCGGCGGTCGCCGCGTGGATGCGGCCCAGCGCATCGCCGACGGCTGCCGCCTCCGCCGGCACGACATGGCCGTCGCGCAGCAGCGACTTCCACACCGGGTGATCGGCCGGGTCGAGATAGGCCATCGCGAACATGCCGGCGTCCGCGTCTTCCCCGATCAGATCGGGCACGGCCGACGGCCCGGCCCGGGCGGCGATGCGCATCCAGGCAGCCTCGTTCGCGTTGCGCGAGACGGGCGCGTACCAGTCCTTTTCGGTGCGAAGTTTCGCGAGCGCGCGCTTGATGCAGAACGTGCCGCGGGCCGACGCGATCTTCCAGATATCGGACGACACGCCGCCGGTCAGCGCTTCGGCGGCGGGCGTCTCCCCGTCGGCGAGGAGCCCCATCCGCCGGAGCGCGTCGAGGATGTCGGCGTCGATCAAGACGTGCGTCCCGATGGCGGCAGGAAGCGTCGCGCGAGATGGAAAGCCGGGAGCGTGAAGGCCGTGATCATCAGGATCCGGACGACGTGATAGGCGGTGACCAGCGGGACGCCTAGCTTCAGGACGGCGGCGGTAAGGCTCATTTCGGCAAGCCCGCCCGGCGCCGTCGCCGCGATCATCGCGGTCGGCACGATCCCGGTCTGGCCCGCGATGAACACGGCGAGCGCAAACGCCACACCCATCATGAGGACCGTCGTGATCGCCGAGCCCGCGATCACGCGCGGTGCGCTGGTGAACGACGTGCGGTCGAACCGCTCGCCGAGCGCGACGCCGATCAGCACCTGCGCGACGCTGAGCAGGTCCTTCGGCATCGCGGACAGCTCGATCTCGAAGACGGTAAGCAGACTGGTGAGGACGGCCGCGCCGAGCATCCAGCAGTTGGGCAGGCGCACCTTGAAAAGAGCGAACGCGCTGAGAACCGATGCCCCCAGCAGGCAGGCGAGAAGGGGATAGTCCACCACTCGCGCAAAGGGGACGAAAATGTCGTCGCCGGTTTGGCCGAAGAAGGTCAGGGCAGGCGGGATCGACAGGATGACGATCGTCACGCGGGTGAGCTGGGACAGCGTGAGCTGGTCCGGCCGCGCGCCGAACCTGTCGCCGAGCGTGAGCATCTCTGCCATGCCGCCCGGCACGTTGCCGAAGAAGGCCGTTGCCCCGTCGACCCTGGCGATGCGGATCAGGATCGCGGCCCCCAGGCCGCCGAGGCCGATCGAGACGACGGCGACGATCACCATCCACGGCAGATGGGCGGCGACGATCGCGGCGACCGTCGGCGTGAAATAGAGCCCGATGGTCGTGCCGATCAGGATCTGGCCGCATTGGCGCGCCCCCCGCGGGCTGCGGATGCGCCAGCCGGCGATGTTCACCGCGGCGACGGCGAAGAGCGATCCGAAGAACCACGGCAGCGGCGCATGGATTTGCGCCATCAGCCAGCCGCCCGCGGCGCCCAGCAGGAGCGTCGGTGTACAGCGCAGGATATCGTTGAATACGTCGGCGGGTTTGGTCACCGTTCCGTTAGACGGCATGGCCGCGTGCGTGTCAATTCGGTAGGCGGCCCGATAGGCGCGAGGCGCTCGCGGAGAAAACCGCGCGAGCGATCACGGCTCCGTGACCGGACTCCCGAAAATCGTCGACCCGCTTTACGACCGCGCCGAAGCCGCCGCATCGGGCGTCATCCAAGCCATTGAAATTTAAAGATAAAGAATCTTGGCACGGTATTTGCGTTGTAGGGCCGTAACAAGATGCAAATCATCCGTTCGGAGCCCGTAATGAAGTCCCTGTTGTCCCGCGTTGTCGTTGCCGCCGCGTTCACCGTCCTCGGGTCCGTCGCCGCCCACGCAAGCGCCGTCTATCTCGTTTCAAGCACGTCGGTCATCAATTGCGGCAGCGCGCCGCACGGGTTGTGGACCGGCGGCCAGAATTTCTCCGGCGGGAGCTGCGGCAACTATTACGACATCGGCGGCGGCACGACGTTCACGCTGAACAACGACGACGCGGACAGCGCCAACTGGACGGGAAGCCTCGACGGCTTCGCCGTCAATCCCCAGGGCGTCCTCGCGGAAATCCATCTTTCCCTGTCGAATTTCGCCGAGGTCGCTGCCTACAAGCAGGAAGGCGGTATCGCCTATAATCCCGGAACGGATGCGCCCGACATCGATTTCTTCCAGGACGTCTCCGGAACGATCGACTTCACGACGGGGTCCGGCTCGTTCATCTACAGCATCGATCCGGCCGATCCGGTGCCGGGCGGTCTGAACTTCCAGTTCGGCTTCGGCGCGAACGCCAAGGACCCGAATGCCTTCGGCGCGTCCGTCTGGCTGAACGTGCTGGACCCGTCGGGAAATCCCGTCAGCGGTCACTGGGACCTGAACCTCAACCTCGCCCTGACCGATAATCCCGGGGAGACGGTACCCGAACCGGCCGGTCTCCTGGTCCTCGATGCGGGGCTCCTGCTGCTCGGCCGCATGCGCCGCACGCGCATCGCTTGACGCGGCGAGCCGCTCAAAAACGAGAAAAGGCCCTTCGCCGGAGCGAAGGGGCTTTTTCTTTGCTGGGTGTGGAGACGGATGCTAGCGGCCGCGCTTCTGGTTCGCAGGCGTTTCCGTCCGGCCGCGCCGCCGCTTTTTCGGCGGAATGTGGCTCTCGTGGTTTTTCAGGTACCACTTCGCAAGCTCCTCGCGCGTCGTCCACCAGACGTCCGGGAATTGCTTGGCGTAGTCGACGAACTCCCTGAGGGCGCGGGCCCGGAAGGGCTGGCCGATCACGTGCGGGTGCAGGCCGAGATTCATCAGCCGGCCGCTCTCGGCGCCCTCCATGTAGAGCGTGTCGAACTGCTCCTTCATGACGTTGAACGCCTCGCTGGTGGAGTTGCCGCGCCGCATGAACATCATGAAGTCGTTGATCTCGACCGTGTAGGGAACCGAGACGATGGGGCCGTGGTCCGTCTGCATCAGGTAGGGCTGATCGTCGTTCAGGAAGTCGGCGGTATAGAGCAGCCCCTGTTCGGCGAGGATGTCGACCGTCGACGGGTTGGTGCGGAGCGACGATGACAGCCAGCCCGCGGGTTTCTTGCCGACCACCTTCTTGTAGACGTCGATGGTTTCCAGAACGATCTCGCGCTCGCCTTCGGGATCGAAATAGTAATTGGTCAGCAGATCGGTCTGGACGTAGTTGTGCGCGACAAGCTCCCAGCCGCGCTCGACGCAGTACTTGATCGCCTGCGGACGCTCGATGCCCATCTTCGCGTTCATGGTGCAACTCGCCGGGACGCCGGCCTTGTCCATGATGTCGAACAGGCGCCAGATGCCGACCCGCTGGCCGTACTCGCGCCACGTGTAATTCGGGATGTCGGCGACGTTGCCGGGAAGGGGATCGGGCAGGATCGAGGGACCTCCCGCGTAGTAGGATTCTTCGGTGTCCTTGGTCAGGTCCCAGTATTCGAGATTGAAGGTCACGAACACGGCAAGGCGTTTGCCGTCGGGCCACTTCAGCGGCTTGCGTTCCGGCATGGGTACGAAGTCGTAGTACATCGGTCGTCGTCCTCCCTGTTTCAGTCCCCGTCTGTTTTAATCCATTGGCCGTGCCGATAACATGGCTATCGAACCATCGAGGAGATTTCGCCATGGGCGAGCGGACAGCGGACCTACTGCCGGCGGCGGCCGAGTTCGTCGAAAAAATGCGCGCATGGCACGCCGACGGACGGAACGAGACCGAGCTGTGGACCAACGCCTGCGATGCGCTGCGTGAGCTGCTCGCGGACGACGATCTCAAACGGCACGCGGAGAGCTGGCCCGACAGCCTCACCGTCGAGGGCAGGCCGGGCAATCTGCTGTTCTACGAGGATCCGGATTACGGGTTCGTGCTGAACGCGCTGATCAAGGCGCCGGGCATCAACTCGTCGGTGCACGATCACGGAGAGTCATGGACGCTCTATGGCGTTCTGGAAGGCGGCGAGAAGGTCACCCGCTTCGACCGCACGGACGGCGGCCCGCAGATCGCATCGACCGCGTCCATAGAGCGGTCGGGCAGCCATGACGTGACGCCGGGCTATATCGATTTCGTGCCGCCCTGGCAGATTCACGAGGAGCGCAACGGGAACGAACGCACCGTCGGTTTCATCGTCCGCAGCAAGCGGTCGGGGACGTTTGTCCAGAACCGGTTCGACCCGGAGAGCGGCGCCGTCGAACAGTATGACGGGCCGGTCCAGATTCCTTATCGGCTGGCCTGGTAGGCGTTACCGCCGTCCCGGACGATCGGCTGGTCAGCCCGTCCGCTGAATGAGGTGATAGCCGAAGTCGGTTTCGACGATGCCGCTGGTCGCGCCGACATCGAGGCCGAAAGCCGCTTCCTCGAATTCCGGTACCATCATGCCGCGGCCGAAGCTGCCGAGGTCGCCGCCCTGCGAGGACGAGGGGCAGTCGGAGTGCTGGCGCGCCGCGTCTGCGAATTCCACCCCGCCGTCGATGTCGGCCTTGATCTGTTCGATTTTCTGTTTCGCTTCGTCCTGACTGCGCGTCGCCGTCGAGCGCAGCGAACCGTCATACATGAGCAAAATGTGCGACGCCTGAATTTGGCCGGACATGTCAAAATACCTCTCTGCAAGTGCTGTTTTTTGGCCGGCGAAAGAATGTCGGGGGGCTATGCTTCCGAGGACCGGCGGCGCCAACAGTACGATTTTACGCGCGGCCCGGCCAGCCCCCGAACGCGATTAAATCGTCCGGCGTGTCGAGATCGAGCGCGATTCCGGGACGGTCGATGATCTCGACGGCGAGGCCGGCAGCGCGGGCCGCGTTCCGGTGCGCATCGAGGCTTCCGGCGCCGAACATGAACGGGACGG
Organism: Alphaproteobacteria bacterium; assembly: GCA_038133505.1. GTDB lineage: Bacteria > Pseudomonadota > Alphaproteobacteria > MPNO01 > UBA830 > JAYQUR01. Next base: position 67 of record JAYPTI010000134.1, on the reverse strand, counting down.
ACGCCGGCGTCGGCATGCTCAGCAAGTTGGTGCCGGTACCGTGCCGGTCGGGGGAAAGGCCGACGCC
>JAYPTI010000133.1:6695-8888 GCA_038133505.1 Alphaproteobacteria bacterium | reverse complement strand
GTCGTGATGTGAACCGGCCCGGGCCGTTCGGCGGTTGCCGTGCGGAAGGCGCGTCGCATGACGGTCGCGACGGTGTCGGGGCGGATCGGCGCGGCCCACTTCGAGATGGGCCCGAACATCGCGCCGTGATCGACGACCTGGTGCGTGAAGGTGTGCTCGCGCTTTCCTTCTATCTGGCCCGACAGCGCGAGCATCGGCACGCGGTCCAGCATCGCGGAGGCGACGGCATTGACGAGGTTCGACGAGCCCGGGCCGAGCGTCGACAGGCAGACGCCCGGCTTGTCCGTAAGCTGGCCGTAGGCGGCGGCCATCAGGCCCGCCGTGCCCTCGCGCCGGGCGAGGACGAACTCGATCCCGTTGCGCCGCGCTGTCTCGATCAGCTCCACGTTGGGATCGCCGGGATAGCCGAAAACGTGGCGGATGCCGGCGGCGTGAAGATAGCCGGTGATGACGTCGGAACAGTTCAACGCGAATTCCTGCCGGTGAGAGTTGTGTGCGGGTGGCAGCATCATAGTATGTTCGCCGCCGTACGAAAGGGGAGCGGGACATGAAGAGGGCTGGGGCGTGACCGGCGAGGTCACGCAGGCGATCGCGGCGTTCGCGGCCGGGGCGGGGTATGCCGATCTTCCGGAAAACGTCCTGGAGCGGGGCCGTATCCATATGCTCGACACGCTGGGGCTCGCGCTCGCGGGGAGCGGCTCGGACGCGGCGCGGATCTGTCGCGAACAGTTCGTCGACGACGGCATCGCGACGGACGCGCCGACTGCCGGAAAGGCGGCGATCTTCAACACGGCCTTGTACGCGGCGCCGCGTTTCGCCGCGGCCGCCAACGCCGCCGCGGCCCATGCGGACAATTTCGACGACACGACCCCCCAGGTCCGGCCCGAACGCACCGGCGGCATTCATGCGAGCGGTTCGGTCCTGCCCGCCGTCCTGGCGCTCGGGGAGGCGACCGGGGCGTCGGGCCGCGACGCCGTCCTCGCCTATCACGTCGGCGTCGACGTCGCCTCGCGCCTCAACCACGCCATCGGGCCGCGCCATTACGGCATGGGGTTTCATACGACCGGCACGATGGGGATTTTCGGGGTTGTTGCGGCGGCGGCCGCGCTTCGGTGCTTCGACGAGGCGACGACCGTCGCCGCGATAGGCCTTGCCGCGAGCCATGCCGCCGGCGTGCGCCGCAATTTCGGAACGATGGCGGAGGTGCTGCATCCCGCGCAGGCCGCCGAAGCGGGACTGTTGTGCGCCGATCTCGCGGCGCGCGGGGCGACCGCAGCGGACGATGCGCTCGACGGGCCCGTCGGATATTTCGCCGCCGCCGCCGACGGGTTCGATCCCGGCGAGATCGTCGGAAAATTGGGCAGTCCCTGGGTGTTCGAAGATCCGGGGGTCTGGATCAAGCCGCACCCGAACGGCGCGCTGACCCATCCCGGCGCGGCCTGCCTGCTGGGGCTTCTTCGCGAGAACGGTATCGCGCCGTCGGATATTTCGGCGATCCGGGTACGGACCAACGACCGCGTCCTAAAGACGCTGATCCATCACAACCCGTCGGACGCGATGCAGGCGAAGTTCTCGATGGAGTTCACGCTGGCCGTGATCGCCGTCGAAGGTCAGGCCGGACTGGGCGAGTTCACCGACGAGACGCTCGCGCGCGCCGACATCCGGGGCATGATGGGCCGCATCGCTTTCTCGTCCTATTCGGATGACGAGACACATCCGGACTTCACCAATGTCACGACCCTCGTCGAGATAGAGCGCGCCGACGGTACGACGGTATCGGGCCGGGCGGATTACGCGCACGGCAGCACGCGGTCGCCGATGGACTTCGCGGCAATCGAGGAGAAGTTCCGCCAATGCGCGGTCTATGGCGGCGTTTCGGCGACCCGGGCCGACCGGATCGTGGCGGCGGTAGGCGGCATCGGCGATGCCGGATCGCTCGGCGGCCTGACGGCGGCGCTGTCGGGGCCGGGCTCCTGACCCTCTCCGATATCGGGCCGATTGCCGCAGCCGAGGCGGGGGATTGGACCGCCGGGATAAATGTTCTAGAATTCCGCTCGCATCGGCCTATGGCCGCAAAGGCAAAGACCAAACGAGTATGACCAGATTGGGAGGTCACAATGGCACTTAATAAAATCGGAACGTCGGCACGTCTTGCCGCCCTCGCCGTCGCGGGCGCGGTAGCGCTGGGTGGTG
>JAYPTI010000133.1:5097-6685 GCA_038133505.1 Alphaproteobacteria bacterium | reverse complement strand
GCTCAAAGCAAGATGAGTTTGCCGATGATGGCAGCCATGCTCGGGGCAATCCTGGTAGCAACCCAGAACCCGGAGGCCGGCCAAGCAGCAATCGTGGCAATCCAGGGTGGTGCAGCCCAGGCGCAGAAAGTGAAAATGGCGATCCCGTCGTTCCTGACGGGCGCGGCAGCGCCGGCCTTCGGTATTCCCGGCAAGAACGGCGCGGAACTGATCATCCGCGGCATCAACAACGGCGAGCTTCCGCCGCCGTACAACACGAAGGGTCTGGCCGGACGCGAGATCGAGGCGATCTTCTACGACGAGGCCGGCGGCAACACCAAGCAGGTGACCGAAATGCGCAACAAGGTCCAGAAGGAGGGCGTCGACCTGATCGTCGGCATCATCTCCTCCGGTACCTGCGCGGCGACGACGCCCGTTTCGGAAGAGCTCAAGATCCTCACGATCCAGACGGTTTGCGGCACCCCGCGCGTCTTCGAGGAAATCGACAAGAACCCCAAATACGTCTTCCGCACGATCAACCACGCGACGGCGAACAACGTTTCCGCCGCGCGCTACATCGCCAAGCGGTTCGCGAAGGACGTGAAGGGCTTCGTCGGCATCAACCAGAACTACGCCTGGGGGCAGGATTCGCTGCGCGACTTCGCGATGGCGATGAAGGTTCTCGTGCCGAATGCCAAGCAGGCCGACAAGCATCAGTTCCCGAAGCTTTTCTCGGGCCAGTACGGCACGGAAATCTCGGCTCTGTCGCGGGCGCGTGAGAACCTCGTCCACTCCAGCTTCTGGGGCGGCGATCTCGAGGCGTTCATGGGCCAGGCGGCGGCACGCGGCCTGTTCAAGCGCAAGATGTTCGTCTTCACGGTCGGCGAGACGGTCGCCTACCGCCTCGGCGAGAAGTTCCCTCAGGGAATCATGGTCGGGACGCGTGGCCCGTACGGCATGTACGTGGTCGACGATCCGACCCCGCTGAACCAGTGGTTCCAGAAGGAATACCGCAAGGCCTACGGCGAACCGCCGGCGCAGCCGAGCTACCAGTACGCCCAGGGCGTCCTGGCTGCGAAGTACGCCTACGACCACGCCAGCGTGAAGGCCGCCGGCAAGTTCCCGACCACCGACCAGGTGATCGCGGCGCTCGAGGGCGCGACGTTCCCGACCTTCGTCGGCAACGTCAACATGGGCCTCTCCAAGGGCCACCAGGCGCTGACCGACGACCGCTGGGGCGTCACGGTCTGGGACGACAAGCGCAAGGAGATGGTCCTGAAGGACGTCGAGATCTTCCCGCCGGCCTGCGTGAACCCGCCGGACGGCGTCGGTTCGATCCAGTGGCTGGAAGGCGGCATGAAGGGCGCCAAGTGCTGATCCTTTCCTGAGATATCCGGAGGCGGCTATAGCCGCCTCCGGTTTTTCGATCCGGAACGACCCGCGAAAGATGCGCGATCAAAAGACGCAAAAGACGGACCGCGGGGCAACACGCCTGACAAAACAGGGGCTTCACGTTGGATATTGAGCTACTCCTCGTCATCCTTGTCGATGGCCTGGTCTACTCGTCATATCTTTTCATGGTGGCGGTCGGCCTCACCGTGATCTTCGG
>JAYPTI010000133.1:0-4997 GCA_038133505.1 Alphaproteobacteria bacterium | reverse complement strand
TGGTCTACTCGTCATATCTTTTCATGGTGGCGGTCGGCCTCACCGTGATCTTCGGGGTCCAGAAGGTCCTGAACGTCACGCACGGCTCGTTCTTCGCTTTCGGCGCCTATCTGGCCGCTTATCTCATCGGGATATGGTACGAGGCGGGACTGCCGGATTTCGGCGGTTTCGTGATCATTTTCGTGTCTGCGGCCTTCCTCGGCGTGATCCTCGGCGTCGTGATAGAGCGCGGTCTGCTGAAATTTCTTTACGACCGGGACGAGCATATCGTCGTGCTGGCGACCTTCGCCGCCTTCCTGGTGCTCGAAGACGTCATCATCCTGATCTGGGGCACGAACCCGTATCTCGCCTTCCAGCCGATGGCGCTGCTCGACATCAGCGAAATCGGCGGTCTGGTATTCGACAACTACAATCTGTCGATGATCGCGGTGTCGTTCGTTATCGCGTTCGTCCTCTGGTACGGCCTGAACCGCACGCGCTACGGCAAGAAGCTGCTCGCAGTCATCTTCGACCGCGAGATGAGCGAGGCGATGGGCATCAACGTGACCGCCGTCTTCCTGTCGACCTTCATCATCGGCACATTCCTGGGCGCGCTCGGCGGGGCGTATCTCGCGCCGACGATCTCGGTGCAGCCCGGCATCGGCGTCGAGGTCGTCGTGCTCGCCTTCGCGGTCGTCGTGATCGGCGGCATGGGATCGATCCCCGGCGCGCTGATCGGCGCGATCATCGTCGGCGTGTCGCGCGCCGCGGCGGTTCACCTCTATCCCGCGGTCGAGCTGTTCGTGATCTACGCGATCATGGCGCTGGTCCTGTGCATCCGGCCTGAAGGCCTCTTCACCCCGATCAAGGCGAGGAAGATATGAGCCGGCTGATGGACAGGACCTTCTGGGGCCTGACGATCGGGCTGATCGCCCTCATCGTCCTCAACTTCCTGCTTGAGGACTGGATGCGCAATATCGGGCTGCAGAGCCTGTCGCGCGGCGTCGTCGCCATCGGGCTGCTGATCCTGTGGCGTACCGGCCTCGTGTCGTTCGGACACGCCCTGTTCTTCGGCTTCGGCGCCTACACGGTTGCCATGCTGCAGCTCGCCGGCATCAACGAGATTTTCGTGCTGGTCATCTGCGGAACGCTGACCGCCGGTATCCTCGCCTACGTTCTCGGGCTGTTGCTGCGCCAGTACCGCGCGATCTTCTTCGCGCTGCTGAACCTCGCGTTCTCGATGATCCTCTACGGCGTTCTCGCGAAGCTGGAATCGCTCGGGTCGACCGACGGGATCGGCATCGAGCAGACGACGTTCCTCGGCTTCACGGCCGACGGCGAGTCCTACCAGATCACACTGTTCATCTTCGCCGCCGTCTTCGCCTACATCGCGGCGGTCGGCGCGCACTGGTACCTGAAGTCGACGCTCGGCATGATGACCATGGCGGTGCGTGAGAACGAGATCCGGGTCGAGTATCTCGGCTACTCCGCCGAACGCGCGATCCACGTCAAATACGTGATATCCGGCCTGCTGGCGGGCACCGGCGGCGCGATCATGGCGCTGACGATCGGCCACGTCGATCCCGATTCGATGGTTTACTGGCCCGTCTCCGGCGATTTCGTCTTCATCACGATCCTGTCGGGCACGGGCAACGTCAGTGCGACGTTTATCGGCGCGCTGGTGTACGAGCTCCTGCGGACCTACGCGTTCGAATATGCGCCGGAGATCTGGCAGCTGATCCTCGGCGGCGCGCTGCTGATCATCATCATGTTCCTGCCGGACGGTCTGTGGTCGATCCGGTCCGAATGGCGCAAGCGCCGCGCGTTGAGCGGCGCCGGCGAAACCCAGGCGGCGGAGTAGGGGTATGGCAAACGTTCTCAAGGTCCGCGACCTGGAAAAGAACTTCGGCGGCGTCGTCGCGGCTCACAATATCAACGTCGACATCGACGACGGCGAGACCATCGGCATCATCGGCGCCAACGGCGCCGGAAAGACGACGTTCGTCAACATGGTCACCGGCTATCTGCCGCCGTCCGGCGGCACGATCGATTTCATGGGGAAAAGCCTGCTCGGGCTGCACCCCAGGGACGTGACCAAGCTCGGCCTGTGCCGCTCGTTCCAGGTGGCGCAGGTATTCCTGTCCGAGAGCGTGTTCGACAACATGCTGATGGCCTACGGCATTGCCGAACGCTCCGGTCTCGGCCTGTTCACGCCGCTGGAGACAGATGAGCGGGCGGCGCGCGTCGACGAACAGCTCCGCCGCTACCAGATCGACGGGTACCGCAACATGGCGGCCTCGGCCCTGCCCCAGGGCATCCGCAAGCTGCTCGACATCGCGATGGCGACGGTGCGCAACCCGAAGCTGATCATGCTCGACGAGCCGACCAGCGGCATCAGCGTCGAGGAGAAGTTCGGCCTGATGGACATCATCATGCAGGCGCTGCGCGACGCGGACACCACCGTGCTGTTCATCGAGCACGACATGGAGATCGTCGAGCGCTACGTCAGCCGCGTGCTCGCCTTCTATCAGGGCGAGATCATCTGCGACGCGCCGACGGCGGAAGCGATGCGGGACGAGAAGGTGAAGGAATTCGTGATCGGTCAGGAATATCATCCGGCCCACGCCGAGGGAGGCGCCGATGCTTAAGGTTGCCGGCCTCGACGTGAATATCGGGGCGACGCCCATCCTGCGAGACGTCAGCCTCGAAGTGCCGTCGGGCACGATGTGCGGCCTGATCGGCCGCAACGGCGCCGGCAAGACGACGTTCATGCGGGCGGTCATGGGCGCCCTCAAGGCGCGCAACGGATCCATGGAATTCGACGGTCAGGATCTGCGCGCGACGGCGCCCCACCGGCGCGCCTTCATCGGCATCGGCTTCATGCCCGAGGACAGGCGTCTCGTGCCGCAGCTGACGGTCGAAGACAACATCATGCTGCCGGTCTGGTCGACCGGGGATTCCGAGGCGGCGAAACGCCTCGAGTGGATCTACGAGCTGATGCCCGAGGTCGCCGAGTTCCGCGCCCGCGGCGCGACCGAACTGTCGGGCGGACAGCAGAAGTTCGTGGCCTTTGCCCGCGCCCTGATGGCCGGCACCAAGCTCCTGATGCTCGACGAGCCGTCCGAGGGCATCGCGCCCGTGTTCGCCCAGCGCATGGTCGAGATCATGGCGAGCCTCAAGGCCGAGGGCGAGTCCGTGCTGGTCTCGGAATCCAATGACAAGCACATCAAGGATCTGCTCGACCGCACGTTCGTCATCGAGCGCGGGTCGATCATCAGCGCCTGAACTTTCGGGCCGGCGGGTCGTCGTCCGATCCCCGCTCCGGCTGTGGATAAGTCCGCTCGAAAAGCGCCGTTTACCGCGCGCTTACCAGTTGTTTTGACGTTCGCGAAACCCGCCGCGGCTATATCGGTTTTCCAACCTGACGCCGAGGAGGACATGAGCGGAACCGTCGAAATCTATACCGTTCGCGACGAGGAAAACCTGCGCGACGGCGAAATGACCTACGGGCAGAACATCGAAAACCGGGCCGATGCGGCGGCCGACGCGTACGACCGCTGCCAGCGCGATCGCACGATCCGCAAGGTCGCCTATTACGCGATCAACGACGAGGGCGACTTCAAGGTCCTCTTCGTCTACGAGAATCCCAATCCAGCGTTCGTGAAACGATCGAAGCCCCGGCCGGTCCAGGCGGCCGGAAGCCGGGTGCGATCGGCCGGCCGCCGACCGAAGGGGCCGCGCAAGGCGAGCATGCTCGAAAAGTTTCTGGACGTGCTGAGGGAGTAGCGCGGGAGAGAAGTCGCCGGCCTGCCGTCAGGCGGCGGCGGAGCACGACACCGACCCGCGCGCGCGGTCGGTGTGGAAGACCATCGAAAGCGCGCCGTCCATCGGTTCCAGCCGTTTCGCGGCGGCGCGCGGCAGCGGCACGGCGACGATTCGGCAGTAAGAGACCAGCGCCTGAAGCAGCGTTTCCGAGTCGATACGGACCTCGTCCGCCTGATCGGGGGAGGTGACCGCAAAGGTCATCGTGAGAGAGCAGTCAGACTCGATCGCGACGTCGGCAGCCTCTACCCGCGCGTCCGGCACCGCGATACCGCTCGATTTGCAGTAGGCCAGCGCCGCCGAGACGATCTCGGCTTCGGTGAAGATAATTCTGCGTCGTTCCAGCGGCATGTCGTCACGCGGGTCCTGGATCGTCCGGGGTGTCGTCCGGTCCAAGGCGGTCCGGCTCGATTGAATCGGGATCAACCTAGCCGTCTACGATTACCAGTTGCTTAACCCCGCCGATCGGCGACAATCCCCCTCCTTTCTGCCGGAGTCCCGTTCTGGACGTCACCGTAATATCCGTCGTCATAATCGCGCTGCTGCTCGCCGGCGGCGTGAAAGGCATGATCGGCCTCGGCCTGCCGCTGACCGCCGTGTCGATCATCACCAATGTGGTCGATCTCCGGACCGCGATCGCCTTCATCGCGGTTCCCGTGGTCGCGACCAACGTCCTGCAGGCGTTCCAGGGCGGCCGGGCGCTCGAGATGCTGCGGCGCTACTGGGTCATCAACCTGTTTTCGGTCTCGTCGACGTGGCTCGGCGCCGAAATACTGTTCCTCGTCGATGCGGATATCCTGACGACCTTCCTCGGCGTCGTCGTCGTGATCTACGTTGCGATCAACGTGACGCGATTCCGGCTGCGCATTTCGGACGCGGCCGCGCCGTGGGTCGCCCCGCCGCTTGGTATCCTGTCCGGCATTCTGACCGGCACGACCGGTTCGGTCGGCATTCCCATCGCGATGTATCTGCAGGCGCGCGACGTCGACAAGGAAACCTTCGTGCGCGCGCTCGCCATCACCTTCCTCATCAGCTCGTCGATGCTGGTGATCGTGCTGGTTTCGAAGGGCGCCATCGGGCGCGAGGAAGGGGTGATCTCCATCTTCAGCCTGATTCCCGCCTTCATCGGCATGGCGATCGGCGCCCGGCTCCGCGGTCTCCTGTCGGAGACCGTATTCCGGAACTGCGTCTACGTG
>JAYPTI010000132.1:7354-9184 GCA_038133505.1 Alphaproteobacteria bacterium | reverse complement strand
GCGGACGAGACCCGTGTGGTCGTCGGCGGCGACCCGGCGAAACCCGAAATCGATCTCGTCGGTACCCGGAGGCCCGCTGTGTTTTTCTTTTGATTCCATGCGTTTGAGGATAGCGCGCTCCTGCGCTTGCCGCTACCTTCTCGGCATGCCCGAATTGCCCGAAGTAGAGACCGTCCGGCGCGGCCTTGCTGCCGTCATGGAAGGCCGCCGCGTCGAGCGGATCGAGGTGCGGCGCCGCGACCTCCGGATTCCGCTGCCCGAAGATTTCGAGGAACGGCTCGAAGGGCGAACGCTGACGAGCCTCGGGCGAAGGGCGAAGTATCTGGTCGGCGATTTCGACGACGGAACGGTGCTGCTCGCCCACCTCGGTATGTCGGGCCGCATGGTGATCGAAACGCCTGACGATAGATCGGGCGCCCGGCAGGTGGGCGACTTCGTCCATGACCCGGGCCGGCACTCTAAGCACGAGCATGTCGTCTTTCACGTGGGCAACGGTACGGCGATCCGGTTTTCGGATCCGCGCCGCTTCGGGCTGATGACCCTGACCGACCGCGAGGCCTATCCGGACCATCCGCTGATCCGCCATCTCGGCCCCGAACCGACGGGAGAGGACTTCACGGGGCCGGCGCTCGCGGCGCTGCTGGCGGGCCGCAACACGCCGATCAAATCCGCCCTTCTGGACCAGCGCGTGGTCGCCGGACTCGGCAACATCTATGCCTGCGAGGCGTTGTTCGTCGCCGGCCTGTCGCCGAAACGCAAGGCAGCGACCGTCCAGGGCGTGCGCGCCGCCCGATTGGCGGCCGCGGTGCGCGGCGTTCTGGCGGATGCGATCGCGGCGGGAGGCTCGTCGCTCCGCGATCACGTGGCGCCGACCGGCGAGCTGGGCTATTTCCAGCACAGTTTCAAGGTCTACGGACGGACGGGCGAGCCCTGCCCCGGCTGCGATTGCGGCGGCGCGGTCCGCCGCATGGTACAGTCGGGCCGGTCGACCTTTTATTGCAGCGCGCGGCAGAAATAGAGAAGCCGCGAAGGGAACCCATGGCACACAGACTCATACCGGCATTGCTTGCGATCCTGCTCGTCCTCGCGCCGCCGGCCGTCGCCGACGACTATTTCGCGGCGATCGACGACCTGCCGGTCGCCCCCGGCATGACCGAGGACGAGAACGCCAGCGTCGTTTTTGACAGCCCGGCCGGCAGGATCGTCACCGTGGTTGCGACCGGCAACGCGCAATTGGCGGATCTCAGGACGTACTATCGTTCCGCCCTCCCGGCGCTGGGATGGGATCCGCAATCCGCCGATGCGTACGTCCGGGAGGGCGCGACGCTGACCTTTACGTACAGCCGGGACGGCGACCGGCTGACGATGCGGATCCGCCTCGCGACGAGCGGGGCCGGAAACTAGCCAGAATCCGTTCTAAATGCTTGACGTTACGGTCGCCCGCCCTTAAAACGGCGCCCGATTTAGAGGATTCGATATGGCAAACACCACTTCCGCGAAAAAGCGCGTGCGTCGCGATCTGCGCCAGACCCGCGTCAACAGCGATCGTCGCAACCGCATTCGCACCTTTGTGAAGAAGGTCGAGGCCGCCATCGTGGCCGGCGACAAGGATGCGGCGAACGCTGCCCTGAAAGCGGCCCAGCCCGAGATCATGCGGGGCGTCACCCGCGGCGTCGTGCCGAAGAACACGGCGGCCCGGAAAGTCTCGCGCCTGTCGCGCCGGATAAAAGCGCTTTAGATTCAGACGTCTTGGCGTCTCGACGCAAGGCCGGCCATCGTGCCGGCCTTTTTCGTGGGCGTTTTTCGCCGGTTCGATAGCTTGCGAACGGC
>JAYPTI010000132.1:5129-7344 GCA_038133505.1 Alphaproteobacteria bacterium | reverse complement strand
TCCACAGAGTTATCCCGTGCGCCCGCCTGTCAACCCGAAAAATTTCCGCGCGACCCTGTTTTTTTCGCTGATTCCGGCGGTCTCGGCGTTGCACCTTCCCCACCGTCCCGTTACAGTAATCTTGCGAGCCGACAGGGGGTCTCGTAAAGATTAAGCAGTCATCGGCGAAATAGCGCTGCTTTTAAGTAATGGCCTGACGGGTAGGCAGTAATTGTTTTAATTATTACTGTCGGGCGCGTGACTGAAAAGTAACGGCAAAAAAATTCGTCGTGCGTTTTTTCAAGGCAAGGCGTCCGCCCGGGCGCCGCGTGCAAGGGGGCAATTGATGAACCAGTCATCCGCATCCGGTGTGGCTGCTGCGGGTCAGGCAAACAGCGCAGGATATGCCGGGGATGTGGACGTCGTTGCGGCTTGGGAAGAGCTGCGGCGCAATCCCGATGCGAGAATGGTGGACGTGCGGACGAGGGCCGAGTGGACCTTCGTCGGGATTCCCGATCTGGCGGAAGCCGGTAAGGAAGTGGAACTCGTCGAGTGGCAGTCCTTCCCGACGATGGAGCAGAACGGGGCATTCGTCGAGGAGGTGTCGGCGCGTATCGCCGACAAGTCGTCACCGGTCTATCTGCTGTGCCGGTCGGGTGCGCGGTCCAGATCCGCGGCCATGGCCCTGACGGCAGCGGGCTACGAAGCCTGCTTCAACGTCAGCGGCGGCTTCGAAGGGCCGCACGACGGAGCGAAGCATCGCGGAACGACGGAAGGCTGGAAGGCTCAAGGCCTCCCCTGGGTGCAAGGATAAAAAGATGTCAGGGGCTAAGATTAGCAAAGATATTTCTGCCCGGTGGACTCGCGTGCGCGGCGTGCTGCGCGCCGAAGTCGGCGATTCCGCCTACAAGAGCTGGCTCAGGCCGCTCAATCTGATCGACTACGCGGACGGAAAGGTCCGTCTGTCGGTGCCGACGCGGTTCATGCGCGACTGGGTCGCGAACCATTACGGCGGTCGCCTGAAGGAGCTCTGGGCCGGTGACGGGTCGCCCGTGACCGATTTGGAGATTTTCGTTTTCGCCGATGGCGGTGTGTCCGCCGAGGAGCCCGTCGAGGAGCCGGTCGCCGCGGCTGCGCCCGAAGCGCCGGCCGTGCGCCGGGCGCCCGAACGGATCGAGGGCGACGTCGGCGCCGCGCTCGACCCGCGCTTCAAGTTCGACAATTTCGTGGTCGGCAAGCCGAACGAGCTCGCGTATGCCGCCGCCCGCCGTGTCGCGGACTCGCCGACGGCGACCTACAACCCGCTGTTCCTCTACGGCGGCGTCGGCCTCGGCAAGACGCATCTGATGCACGCCATTGCCTGGCACATCCGCACGCATCAGCCGGACCGCAAGGTCGTCTATCTCTCGGCCGAGAAGTTCATGTACCACTTCATCCGGGCGCTGCGGTTCCAGGACACCATGGCGTTCAAGGAAAAGTTCCGCTCGGTCGACGTGCTGATGATCGACGACGTGCAGTTCATCAACGGCAAGGAATCGACGCAGGAAGAGTTCTTCCACACCTTCAATGACCTCGTGGACAACAACCGCCAGGTCGTCGTGTCGGCCGACAAGTCGCCGTCCGATCTCGAGGGCATGGAGGAGCGGCTGCGCTCGCGCCTCGGCTGGGGCCTCGTTGCCGATATCCACGCCACCACCTACGAGCTGCGGCTCGGTATCCTGCAGGCGAAGGCCGAGGAGCTCGACGCCGCGGTGCCGGACAAGGTGATGGAATTCCTCGCCCACAAGATCACCTCGTCGGTGCGCGAGCTCGAGGGTGCGCTGAACCGCGTGGCGGCGCAGGCGACGCTGGTCGGCCGCGACATTACGCTCGAGACCTGCCAGGAGGTCCTGCACGACCTGCTGCGGGCGAGCGACCGCCGGATCACCATCGAGGAGATCCAGAAGCGGGTCGCGGAGCATTTCAACATCCGCGTCGCCGACATGCATTCGGCGCGCCGTTCCCGGGCCGTCGCCCGGCCGCGACAGGTGGCGATGTACCTCTCGAAGCAGCTCACCTCGCGGTCGCTGCCCGAGATCGGCCGCAAGTTCGGCGGGCGCGACCATACGACCGTCATGCATGCCGTGAAGAAGGTCGAGGAGCTGCGCACGTCCGACAATTCCTTTGCCGAGGACGTCGATCTCCTGCGCCGCATGCTGGAGGGCTGACGCCTTCCCGCGAGGCCCTTTCCGGGCCG
>JAYPTI010000132.1:0-5119 GCA_038133505.1 Alphaproteobacteria bacterium | reverse complement strand
CCCTTGGTGGTGGGGTCACGCCGCCCGGCGGGCCCTTTGCGGGGCGGGGGCCCCCCCCGAAATACCCGCCCGGCGGGTTTTCGTGACGCGGGCGGCGCGCCGGTTCCCCGGGGGTCTTATAACTCCCTGATAACGCTGGCCTTTTAACGCCCATCCGGCGCCCTTATTTCCCCCAATTTTCTTGGGATTTCAAAGGGTTGTGGTATAATTCCGCTTCTTTTCCGGCCGTTCTGCCGACGAGGAGACGCTGGCGCGTCCCGGGTGGTCCGCGGCAGGTCGGGCCGGGTGGCATCAACCTGTTCGAAAGCCGTCCGCAACCATGCAATTCACCATCGAACGCAGCGCGCTTCTCCGGTCCCTCAACCACGTTCAGGGCGTTGTCGAGCGCCGGACCACGATACCGATCCTGTCGAACGTCCTGGTTCAGGCGAGCGGCGGCAAGCTCGGCCTGACCGCGACCGACATGGACCTCGCCATCATCGAAGGCGTTTCCGCCGAAGTGTCGCAGGACGGCGCGACGACGGTGCCGGCGCATACGCTGTACGACATCGTGCGCAAGCTGCCGGAAGGCTCGCAGGTCGAAGTGCGCTCGGGCGGCGAACAGGGCCAGCTCGAAATCCATTCCGGCCGCTCCAAGCTCAACCTGACGACCCTGCCGAGCGAGGATTTTCCGGTCATGTCCGACGGCGACCTGCCGCACCAGTTCACCGTCTCGGCGGAGACGCTGCGCCGGCTGATCGACCGCACCCGGTTCGCGATGTCGACCGAGGAGACGCGCTACTACCTGAACGGCCTGTACCTGCACGCGGCGGAAACCGACGGCTCGCCGGTGCTCCGCGTGGTCGCCACGGACGGTCACCGCCTCGCGCGCGTCGAGGTCCCGCTGCCCGACGGCGCCGCCGGCATGCCCGGCGTGATCGTGCCGCGCAAGGCCGTTGGCGAAATCCGCAAGCTGATCGAGGAGGTCGAGGACGACGTCGACATCGCGCTGTCCGATACCAAGATCCGCTTCTCGTTCTCGGACGTCGTTCTGACGTCGAAGCTGATCGACGGCACCTTCCCCGACTACGACCGGGTCATTCCGTTCGGCAATGACAAGACGCTCGAGGTCAAGCGCACCGAATTCGTGAAAGCGGTCGATCTCGTCTCGACCATCTCGACCGAGAAGTCGCGCGCCATCAAGCTGTCGCTCGACCGGGGCAGCCTCGTCCTGACGGCGACCAGCCCCGAAGCGGGCAGCGCCCGCGAGGAGCTCGACGTTGATTATGCCGACGGCCCGCTCGAGATCGGTTTCAATTCCCGTTATCTGCTCGACATCACCCAGCAGATCGACGGCGACGACGCCAAATTCCAGCTGTCAGACGGCGCATCCCCGACGCTGGTCCAGGACATGGGCGACGCGAGCGCTCTCTACGTCCTGATGCCGATGCGGGTCTGAGGAGAGAGCTTCTGTCGATCGGATCTGCCCTGGCGCCGGTGACGGCGTCCGAACGCAACGCGGTCGTCCGTCTCTCGCTCACCGATTTCCGGTGCTACGAGTCGCTCCGGCTCGATGTCGACGCGCGCCCTGTCTTATTGACCGGCCCAAACGGCGCCGGCAAGACGAACCTGCTGGAGGCGCTGTCGTTCTGCGCGCCGGGCCGCGGGCTCCGGCGCGCGCGGATGGACGACGTCACCCGGCACGCCGCGGCGCCTGCGGCGGCGCTGCGCTGGGCGGTGGCAGGCACGATCGACACGGATACGGGTCCCGTCGATATCGGCACCGGCTTCGAGGCCTCCGCGGCGGACGCCGACGGCGGGCGCCGGGTCGTCCGCATCAACGGCGCGCCGGCGAAAAGCCAGGCGTCGCTCGGCGAGCTGTTGGCTGCCGTGTGGCTGGTCCCCGACATGGACCGGCTGTTCATGGACGGCGCGTCGGCCCGCCGCCGTTTCCTCGACCGTCTCGCCGCCGCGTTCGATCCGGCCCATACCGCCCGGCTCAACGGCTACGAACAGGCGATGCGCGAACGCACCCGCCTTCTGCGCGACGAACGCTATGGCGGGCGAACTGCCGACCGGGGCTGGGTCGGGGCGCTCGAACAGCGCATGGCGGAGAGCGGGGTTGCCCTGGCTGCGGCGAGACGTGCCTTCGTCCGCCGCCTCGCCGCCGCCTGCGAGCGCGACCTCGGGCCGTTTCCGGCCGCCCGCGTGACGCTGGTCGGCGACGTGGAAACGTGGCTCGACGGCATGTCGGCGCTCGATGCCGAGGACCGGCTGCGCGAAGGCCTCGCGGCATCGCGCGCCATGGATCGAGAAGCCGGCCGCGCGCTGGTCGGGCCGCACCGGTCGGATATCGAAGTGGCGCACCGTCAGAAGGACGTCCCCGCCGCCGTCTGCTCGACCGGCGAACAGAAGGCGCTGCTGATCAGCATCGTGCTTGCGCATGCGCGGCTCGTCGCGCTCGATCGCGGCGCGGCGCCGCTGCTGCTGCTGGACGAAATCGTCGCGCACCTCGATCCCGAGCGCCGCGCGGCGTTGTTCGACGAGATTTGCGCGCTCGGCGCGCAGGCCTGGATGACCGGGACCGACCGGTCGCTGTTCGAGGCGTTCGACGGCCGGGCCCAGTATTTCAGGGTAGAGAGCGCCTCCGTGCGCAGCGTTTGAGGAAAGCATGACCCCACCAGCCGAACTTCCCCCCGTCGAGGGCGCCGAAAACGAATACGGCGCCGGTTCGATCCAGGTATTGCGCGGCCTCGAAGCCGTCCGCAAGCGACCCGGCATGTATATCGGCGACACCGACGACGGTTCCGGCCTGCACCACATGGTCTATGAAGTTGTCGACAACGCCATCGACGAGGCGCTGGCCGGTCATTGCACCGAAGTTACGGTGACGCTGAACGGCGACGGCTCGGTCACGGTGACGGACGACGGCCGCGGCATTCCCGTCGAGATCCACGAGGAGGAAGGCGTTTCCGCCGCCGAGGTCATCATGACCCAGCTTCATGCCGGCGGTAAGTTCGACCAGAATTCCTACAAGGTCTCCGGCGGTCTGCACGGCGTCGGCGTCTCCGTCGTCAACGCGCTGTCGGAGTGGCTGGAGCTCCGCATCTGGCGCAACGGCAACGAGCACATGATGCGGTTCAGCCTCGGCGAAGCGGACGGCCCGCTCGAAGTCGTCGGGCCTGCCGAAGGCAAGAAGGGAACGGCGGTGACGTTCCTGCCGTCGACCGACACCTTCACCATGATCGAGTTCAATTTCTCGACCCTGGAACACCGCCTGCGGGAGCTGGCTTTCCTCAATTCCGGCGTACGGCTGGTGCTGACCGACGCGCGCGGCGTCGAGCCGAACACCGTCGTGATGGAATACGAGGGCGGCATCGAGGCATTCGTGAAGCACCTCAACCGCGGCAAGACCGCGATGATGGAAACGCCCATCGTCATCTCGGGCGAGCAGGAAGGCGTCAGCGTCGACATCGCCCTCGAATGGGCGGACAGCTATCACGAGACGACGCTGTGCTTCACCAACACGATCCCGCAGTCGGATGGCGGCACGCATCTTGCCGGTTTCCGCGCGGCGCTGACGCGGACCGTCAACGGCTATGCCAACGAGAGCGGCATCGCCAAGAAGGCGAAGGTCTCGCTGTCGGGCGACGACGCGCGCGAGGGGCTGACCTGCGTCCTGTCGGTCAAGGTGCCCGATCCGAAATTCTCCTCGCAGACCAAGGACAAGCTGGTCTCGTCGGAGGTGCGCCCTATCGTCGAGAGCATCGCCGCCGAGAAGATCGGCCAGTGGTTCGAGGAACACCCGAACGAGGCGAAGCGCGTCATCGGCAAGGTCATCGAGGCCGCGGTGGCGCGCGAGGCGGCGCGCAAGGCGCGGGACCTCACCCGCCGAAAGGGCGCGCTCGACATCTCGTCGCTGCCCGGCAAGCTCGCCGACTGCCAGGAGCGCGACCCGTCGAAGGCCGAACTGTTCATCGTCGAGGGCGATTCGGCGGGCGGTTCCGCCAAGCAGGCGCGGCATCGCGCAAACCAGGCTGTGCTCCCGCTCCGCGGCAAGATCCTGAACGTCGAGCGCGCGCGTTTCGACAAGGTGTTGTCGTCCGCCGAACTCGGCACGTTGATCACGGCGCTTGGCACTGGCGTCGGCGCAGAGGACTTCAACATCGAGAAGGCGCGCTACCACAAGATCATCATCATGACGGACGCCGACGTCGACGGAAGCCATATCCGTACGCTGCTGCTCACGTTCTTCTACCGTCAGATGCCGGAGATCATCGAGCGCGGCTATCTCTACATCGCGCAGCCGCCGCTCTATCGCGCCAAGAAGGGCGACAGCGAACGCTACCTGAAGGACGACGGCGAGATGGAGGAGTACCTCATCGACGCAGGCCTCCGGGATGCGGTGCTTACGCTGGCCGACGGGGGCCAGATCGCGGGCAACGATCTCTACGATCGGGTCAAGCAGGCGCAGCGCGCCAAACGGCTGCTGCAGCCCCTGTCGGTGCGCCTGTCCAATGCCGAGGTTGCCGAACAGGCGGCCGTGCTCGGTGCGTTCAACCAGATCCTGCTCGATTCCGACGAACAATCCCAGCTCGTCGCCGAGGCGCTCGCGCGGCGGCTCGACGGGCTCGCGGACGAGAACGACCGCGGCTGGACGGCGGAGATCGTCGACGGCGGCGGAATCGCCTTCAGCCGCACGCGGCGGGGCGTCACCGAGCGCCAGGTGATCGACGGTGCGCTCATGCGTTCCAGCGAGGCGCGGCGCCTCGACGAGATGGCGCCCGACCTGCAGCTGCTCTACGCGCGGCCCGCAATGCTGACCGCCAAGGATTTCGAGCAGAGAATCACCGGTCCTGCCGGCCTGATCGACACCATCCTGTCGATCGGCCGCAAGGGAATCGGTGTCCAGCGCTACAAGGGCCTCGGCGAGATGAACCCCGAACAGCTGTGGGAAACGACCCTCGATCCCAATGCGCGCACGCTGCTTCGCGTGCGGATCGAGCACGGCGATCAGGCCGAGGACGTGTTCTCCACACTGATGGGCGACGTCGTCGAGCCACGGCGCGACTTCATCCAGGACAACGCCCTGAAGGTCACGAATCTGGACGTATAAGTTCAGGACGGCACCGGCCCGCTC
>JAYPTI010000131.1:0-9213 GCA_038133505.1 Alphaproteobacteria bacterium | reverse complement strand
CCCATGAGGATACTGGCGTTGGGTGGCCGGGAGGGGGAGCGGGCCGGTGCCGAAGCTACGCTGCCTTAACCAGATCCGCCGCCTTCTCCGCGATCATGATCACCGGCGCGTTGGTGTTGCCGCCGACGACGGTCGGCATGATCGAGGCGTCCGCCACCCGCAAGCCGTCGATCCCGCGCACGCGGAGATCGGGGCCGACGACGGCCGCGGGGTCCGTGTCCGGGCCCATCTTGCAGGTCCCGACCGGGTGGAAGATCGTGCTCGCCGTGTCGCGCACCCAGTCCGCGAGCGCCGCGTCGCTGTCGAAATCGCGGCCCGGCATCAGCTCGGGGCCGCGCAGCCCGTCGAACTGCGGGGAATCCATCAGGCGCCGCACCTCGCGGTAGCCCTTCACCAGCACGTCGAGATCGCGCCCGTCGGTGAAGAAACGCGGGTCGATCACCGGCCGGGCGGCGGGATCGGGCGACGCGAGGCGGATCTCGCCGCGGCTCTCGGGGCGCAGCAGCACGGCGCTGGTGCTGAACCCGTGGCCCCAGCCGATCAGCCGGCCGTTCTGGCCGCGCTTCCCGGGCACGAAGACGATCTGGATGTCGGGCCGGTCGAGGCCGGGGCGGGTGCGGATGAAACCGCCGCCCTCGACGAGGTTGCTCGACCAGAAGCCCTTGCGGCGGAGAAGGTAGTTGGCCGCCTGCACGGCGTGGCGCGGCAGGGTGCGGAGCGAGATGCCGTAGGGAAGCGCGCTCGGGCTGTCGTATTCGATGCGCGTCGCGATGTGATCCTGCAGGTTGCGGCCGACGCCCGGCAGGTTTCGGACGACCGGGATACCGAGGCCCGACAGCGCCGTCCCGTCGCCGATGCCGGACAGCATCAGGATCTGCGGCGAGGCGATGGCGCCGGCGGCGAGCACCACCTCGCGCCGGGCGGAAACCGTTTCCCGCGTCCCGCCGCGCGCGAATTCCACCCCGGACGCGCGCTTGCCGTCGAACGCGATCCGCGCGACCCGCGCGTCGGTCACGATTTCGAGGTTCTTGCGGTTCCGCGCCGGCGCGAGAAAGGCCGAGGCCGTCGACCAGCGGCGGCCATTTTTCTGCGTCACCTGATGGATGCCGAACCCGTCCTGCTCGGCCGCGTTGAAGTTTTCGGTGCGGCGGTATTGCAACTCCTTGGCGGCGGCGCAGAGGTTCTCGTGCAGCGGGCTCGGGCTGTCGACGAAGGTGACGTTGAGCGGCCCGCCGGTGCCGTGCAGCGGATCGTCGCCGAACTGCTCGTTGTTCTCGGACTTGCGGAACCAGGGCAGTACGTCGTCCCAGCCCCAGCCCGTATTTCCCGCCGCCGCCCAGTCGTCGTAATCGAGCCGGTGGCCGCGGATATAGACCATGCCGTTGATCGAACTCGACCCGCCGAGGACGCGGCCGCGCGGGATATAGACCGACGCGCCGCCCATCTTCTCCTGCGGCGCGGTCTCGAACCGCCAGTTGAGCGTCTTGTGACGCATCATCATGAACAGCGTCGCGGGAACGTGGATGAACGGGTTGCGGTCGGGCGGACCCGCTTCCAGCAGACAGACGGTCACGGCGGGGTCTTCGCTGAGGCGCGCCGCGAGCACGCAGCCCGCGGAGCCGCCTCCGGCGATGACATAGTCGTAGACCTTGCCGGTCATGCGGCCTGCGTCGCCGCCCCCGGTGACGCCTCGCGGCAGGTCGTCCGGCGGACGTCCCGAACGACGTTGCGGTCGTCGTACGGCGTCGCGCGGTGCATCGTCGACAGATTGTCCCAGATCAGCACGTCGCCCACCTGCCAGTCGTGCGCGTAGACGAATTCCGGCCGCGTCGCGAAGGCGCGCAGCTCGTCCAGCAGGGCGCGCGCCTCGTCCTCCGGCCAGCCGCCGATGGCGCAGGCGTGGCTCGCAAGATAGAGCGCCTTGCGGCCGCCGCGGACATGGACCAGCGGATGGCGCACCGGCGGGCGCGAGCTGATCTCGTCCTCCGTCGGCTTGGGTCCTCCCCCGGCGACGCGCGAATACCAGTAGGAATGCTCGGCCTCCAGGCCCTCGATCCGCCGCTTCATCGCCTCCGGCAGCGCGTCCCACGCAGCCCGCATGTCGGCGAATTCGGTGGGCGGCGGATCGTCGGGAAGCACGTGGGCCGACAGCAGCGAGAACGTCGCCCGGTTCGGCGCGAAGGAAATGTCCGTGTGCCACAGGCGGTTCGCGCGCTTGAAGGCGAGCCGCCGGTCGTCCTCGGCGTAGATGTTCCCGGTGTCGTCCAGGTTGCTCTGGTCGACGATCTCGTGATGCGGCACCCGCAGCTTGTAGGGATCGATCCCCTTCATGGTAAGAACGGGCACATCCTCGATCGGCCCCAGGCGGCGGCTGAAGGCGATGTGCTCCGCATTCGTGAGCGGCGCCGCGTGGCGGACGACGCCGACGGCGTATTCCTCGAGCGCCGAGACGATTTCCGCCAACTGCCCGTCGCCGAAGTCGGTGCGCAGGTCGATGCCGGCGAGCTCGGCGCCGTAGAGCGGATGGAGCGGGCGCAGGGAGAGGGTCATGACAAGTCGTTCCCCGTCATGCTCCCCTCCCTCGCACGGGTCAGCCGTTCGCGTGCTTCGCGGCGAGGGACTTCATGAGATCGTACATCTCCTCGACCTCGGGCTTGTCCTTCAGAACCTGGTCGCCGACCGTGCGAAGACGCTTCATCATCTCGGCCTTGTCGGCGGCCGGAAGCTCGATCAGTTTGCCGCCGATCTTCTTCCAGACATTGTAGATATTGGCGTTGAACTTCTCGGAATCGGGCTGCATCAGCTCGTCTGTTTTGGCCGCTTCCTCAAGAACCATCGCACGGTCGGCGGCCGAAAGCTTGTCGAGCCAGATCGTGGACGCGACCGTCGGAATGCAGATCAGCGATTCATTGGTCCGCGTGACGTACTTCGCGGTGTGCTGGAACTTGAAGGCGACGAAGATCGTCATGCCCGACTTGGCCGCGTCGAGCACGCCGCGCTGCAGGGCCGGAAGCACTTCCGACAACGGCATCGGAGCGGCTGTCGCGCCGATCCGGTCGAGCCCTTCGCGTTCCATCGCCGACGCGAAGACACGGATCTTCTTGCCCCTGAAGTCACCGAGCACCCGGATCGGGGTGCGGCTGGCGTAGTTCGTGTCGGCCGGGCAGAACAGGCCGATGATCTTGATGCCCTTCTTCACGCCGATATCCCAGAACGCCTTCTTGAAAGCGGGATCCTGGACGGTCCGGTAGCCGTGCGCCTGGTCCTTGAAGATGCCGGGCGCTGCGAGCACCTGGAAGCGCTGGTCTATGCCGACGAGGAACGCCGGCGGCACCATGACGAGTTCGTTGGTACCGAGCTGCGCCCCTTCGACCATGCGCGGAATAGTGCCGAGCTGGCTGAGCGGGAAGACCTTCACGTCGTACTTCTTGCCGGCGCGGGCCTCGATGCGCTTCTCGTACATCAGCATCCAGTGATGGACGCTCTCCTTGATGGTCGGCGAGCCGATCTTGATGACGGTCTGTGCCGACAGCGGCCCGGACGCCGCAAAAAATGCGGCGACGACGGCCACGGCGGATATCGCTTTCGTGATCCTCATCGTTCCTCTCCCGTTGAGAGCCCGGCTTGTTTTTGCGCCGGATTCTCGCGCCGCCTTCGGCGGTCTCTCGAATTACGCCCTATCCGGCCGCGTAAGGCAATGTCGGCCGCTGGGCGGCCGCATCACGGCGTCGGCGGCGCCGTGCAGACCTGTTCGTAGGCATAGCGCTCCTTGAGCGATCCCGCGTGTTCGAACACGTCGAGGATGACCTCGAACGCCGGCTTGGTGATCTCGACGTGCGGCGTCCAGGTGCCGAGCGCCTGATAGGTCCCGATGCAGCTTGCCAGCACGTCCTCGTCGATATCGGGGAAATAGGGCTTCTCGGCCCTGGCTATTTCGGCGGCCGGGGTATCGTTCATGTATTGCCGCGTCTTCGCGTAGGCCCGGATGAACGCCTTCGCCATGTCGGTCTCGAGCCATTCGCGCGTCGCCGCCAGGCTGGAGAAGCCGCACGGCCCGATCAGCGGGCCGGTCTGGCCGAGCACATGGCCGACGCCGTCG
Organism: Alphaproteobacteria bacterium; assembly: GCA_038133505.1. Lineage (GTDB taxonomy): Bacteria > Pseudomonadota > Alphaproteobacteria > MPNO01 > UBA830 > JAYQUR01. Next base: position 5,114 of record JAYPTI010000131.1, on the reverse strand, counting down.
GCTTCGAGCTGCTGCGGGAACGGTCCCTGCTGGTGGACGTAATCGCCCTGGCCTTCGCGGAACGCCTTGTCGATGGCGGCAGGGCCGCCGAGCTGGATCAGCTTCAGCTTGGAGAAGTCGATCCCCGCCTTGTGGCAGGCGTAGCGGAACATGGCGAGCGGCTGGCCGCCGCCGAACGTCACCACCTCGGCGCCCTCGAGCTTGTCCCAGGAGAAATCGGGGTCGGGCGCGCGGCCGGTGACGAGAAACCCGTCCATCTCGTTCACCTGCGCGAAATGCACCGCCTTCGGCGTCTCGCCGTTGGCGAGGTTCGAGAAGCCCTGGCTCAGCGCCGACTGGACGACGTGCGCCGAGCCGTCTTCGACCGCGGCGATGGCGGACACGCCCGGGGGCGAGATCGACCATTCGGGCTCCAGACCCTCCTCCTGCAGGAAGCCGCCGGAGAACGTCGAGATGAGCGGCGAGTAGAACGCCGAGAACAGGGTGAACTGGATATTGATCTTGGCCACGGACGGCTCCCTCGTTGAGTCTTTGATTTGCGCCAATCGTACGGGCATTTCGTCGCAAAGGAAAACGGTCCGGGCGCGCCGCTTGAGGCGTCGGGGCGCAGCGGATAGGCTGATCTCCCCCAACCGGAGAAAGCCGTTTATGACGACCGCCGCCAATTCAACCGTCGTCGGTGTCTTCCACGACATCGAAGCCTTCGAAAGCGCCCTCCAAGGGCTGTTGGCGGCCGGATTCGGCGCTGCGGCGATCAGCGTCCTCGGGACGCACGACGCGATTGTCGATCGTTTCGGCGAAGTGCCCGACGTCGACGCGATGGCCGACTCGCCGCAAACGCCCTGGGAGGCGCTCGACGTCGAGACGACGCTGGACGGCGTCATCGATTTCACCGCCGGCACGCTTGCAGTCATCACCGAAGTGGGAGCGGCGGCGGCGGCCTATGCGGTCGGCGGCCCGGTGGGAGTAGCTGCCGGCGCAGCGGACGCGACCGGCCGCTCCGTCGACAGCTTGCTGTCGGATTACGTCGACGACAGCTACCGCGAACGGTTCGAAGAAAACCTTCGAGACGGCGGGCTGGTCTGCTGGGTTCACACGCAAACCGCCGAGGAAAGCGCCCGCGCAACCGGGGTCCTTTCCGGCGCAGGCGGCGCGTACGTACACGCAACCACGGCCTGAGGCGACGCTCGCCGAGGTCCAGGATCGATCGGCCGATGACGAAGCGCGAGAAACCCGTCTACCAGCCGCCGCCGGAGCAGCTCGCGCTGTTTCCGAAAATTTCGGGCAACGATCTCAACGGTCTCGGCGAGACAGACCGACGGCAGCCGAGTCCGATCTACTGGCACTACGGCATCGAAGACCTGCCGCACAAGGCGCTGCAGGACTATTACCTGCGCCAGTTCGACGGCAAGCCCGAGCTTCAGGAATTCCACCTGAAATACGGCGGCCGCGGTTCCGCGAAGCCGCCCGAGCCGCCGGCCCGGCCGGCCGAGGACACGCCGGAGAACTGGGCGCGGCGCGTCAAGGAACATGCGCTCGCCAACGAGGCGGAGCTCGTCGGCATCGCGCGCGTCGATCCGGAATGGGTGTTCGACGGCTACGAGGTCGCCGAGCCGTGGATCGTCGTTCTGGGCGTCGCGATGGACCATGACGAACTGGCCAAGGCGCCGGAGACGGCGTCGGCGGTCGAGGTCATCCGGCAATACAATCGCGGGACCCGCGCAGCGCGCGCGGTGGCAAACTTCATCCAGGGACACGGCTATGCGGCGCGGCCGCACGGCGGGCCGGCGGCGGGGCCGCTGCTGCTGATCCCGCCCGCGATCGAGGCCGGCCTCGGCGAGCTCGGCAAGCACGGCTCGATCATTAACCGCACCTACGGATCGTCCTTCAGGCTGGCCGGCGTGATGACGGACCTGCCGCTGGTCGCGGACGCGCCCGACATCTTCGGGGCGGACGATTTCTGCACGAATTGCCGCATTTGCACGACGGCATGCCCGCCGGACGCCATTTTCCGCGAAAAAGCGACCGTTCGCGGGGTCGAAAAATGGTACGTGGATTTCGACAAATGCATCCCATATTTCAACGACACGCAGGGATGCGGCATCTGCATCGCGGCCTGCCCGTGGTCCCCACCGGGCCGGGCGCCGCGCATGGCGGAGAAGATGTCCCGCCGGCGGGCCGACGCGGCACCGCCGGAGAAGAGTTGAGTTCCAGTCCTTCCGCGCGGGAGATTCCATGGCCGAAAAAACCTACCAGCCGGGCGACGTCGTCATCGCCGAAGGCACGGAGGCGGATTTCGTCGGTTACGTGCTCGAAGGATCCGCCGACGTCTTCAAGACGACCGGCAGCAAAGAGGTGCTCATCGGCCGTATCGCGGCCGGCGAGTATGTCGGCGAGATGGCGGCGCTCGAAAACACGCTGCACGGCGCGACGGTTCGCGCGCGCGAGAAGCTGACGCTCGAGGTTTCCCCGCCGGACGCGTTCCTGAACCGCATCTCGGAGAACGGCGCGGTCGCCCGCAAGCTGATGGTCCGCCTGAGCCACCGCCTGCGCCGCCTCAACCAGGCCTATTCGGACCTCGCGACGGGCGCGGGCGCCGCCGCCGCGATCGACCCGGCGCCGCAGCTGCCGGCCGTCATTCCGGAAAAGCCGTCGGGCACCGGAATCCGGCTGATGCCGGATTCGCCCGAGATGGAGCGCGTCTTTGCTGGTCGCGGAAAGATCGACATGGTGCTGCCGTTCGTCGTCGGGCGCGCGCTCGGCCCGTCGGATCCGCCGACCAGCGAGATCGTCTCGCTCCAGCTCGAGGACCGCGCGCCCTACCGCCTGTCGCGCGTGCATTTCTCCGTCGTCCGCGACGGCGGCCGCTACTGGGTCGTCGACCAGGGCAGCTATCTCGGGACGGTCGTGAACGGCCGCGCCATCGGCCGGGAGTTCGGCGCAGACGCCGCGCCGCTGGAGCAGGGCGAGAACACGGTCTCCGCCGGCGGCGTGAAATCGCCGTTCTGTTTCCGCATCGCGGTCGACAGGTAGCCTAGCCGAGAACCCCGATCCGCCGCGCGAAGTCGCGGGTCAGCGACGCGCAAATTTCCGGCTCCTGGATCTGCAGGAAATGCCCGGTGCCCGGCACGCATTCGTAGGCCCAGCCGCGCTCGTCGCGCAGCGCCCGGCAGGCGTGACCGGGCGCCGACGGGATTCCGCTGTCGGGATCGCTGGCGATGCAGAGGACCGGCATCGGAAATTCGTCCGTCTTCGGCCAGATATTGAGCTGCGCGTTCTGCCGGTAGATCTCGGCTTCGCGCAAGCGGTCGCAGACGAGCCGCCATTTCCCGTTGTCCTCGTCCAGGCGCAGAATGGCGTGCGCCATCAGCTCGTAGGCGCCGTCGACCCAGCGTGACAGCATGCGCGACTTCCGGAACAGCTCGGCGAGCTCGCGCGGATCGTCGAACCGGTCGGGCCGGGTTTCCGCCCAACGCTCCAGAACGCGCTCCTCCCGCGCCATAAGCTCGTGGAGCGGATGGTCCTCCGGCGGCACCATCGGCGGGTCGAACACGATCAGCCCGTCGAGCCGGCGATGGCCTTTGAGCGCGAACTTGATGTTGGCGCGCGCGGACATCGAATGGAACGCGCCGATCTGCGGCGCGGCGCCGAACGCGCCGTCGATCGTGTCGTAGACCGTCGCCAGATCCCGCAGAAACCTGTCGTAGCCGTGCACGCCGGGCGCAATCTCGTTTCGGCCGCAGCTGCGGAAGTCGAAAACGACGATGTCGAAATCCGCCAGCAGCAGCTTCCAGTACGGGAAATAGCCGTCGATCGCGCAGCCGTTGCCGTGGCTGAGGACGATCCGGGGCGCGCCTGCCATGCCAAAGCGCCGCAACAGGACGACGGCGCCGTCGTCCATGCGGGCGTCTGCGGTCTCCAGGGGCTCGGGCAGCTCGATCATGGGTCCTGGGCGAGTTTAACCGCTCCGGATCGGGTCGAGCGATCCGATATGATTCGTGCTATCCAGAACGGGTCGAAACCGGGGCGCGACATGGCTGCACAACGTATTTCCTTCCGCTGGATTCTCAAGATCGCCATCTGGTGCCTGATCGTCGGCGTCGTCCTGTCGGCGCTGGGGGTCACGCCGGGCGACTTCTGGAACAGCCTGTGGCGCGTCGCCCAGGACCTGTACCAGTGGGGTGCGTCCGTGTTCGGCGGGCTGTGGGACTACATCCTGATCGGCGCCGCCGTCGTCGTGCCCATCGTCGTCGTGCGGTTCGTCTGGCAAATGATCAAGGACCGGTAGGAGCGTCTGCTTCCGCGTCCGTGTAAGCGGGCCGGAACCGGGACAAATAAGCCGTCCTGCGGCGTTTCGGCACTGTACGCGGTGGGGGCAGATCGGTTAGGTTCCGCCGCCATGAACCTCAACAGCTTCATCACGCGGGGCGAGCTTTCGATCCGCTCGGAAACCGCCGACGCGAACCCCGACCTGCATCCGGACGAGATTCCGGACGATGCGGAGCATTTCCTGTGCTCGCTCCGGGGCCGGACGCACGAGATGGAGTTCCACTACACCAGCACGCCGGGCGAGGGTCCGCCTAGCCTGCCCAACGCGCTGCGCTATCTGGGCGCCGTCGCGGCCGAATTCGAATCCTGCGACGACATCCACGAATGGGCCGACGAGTACGGGTTCGACGCCGGCCACATGGACACGCGCAGCGCGTTCGACGCCGTCTGCCGGCTGAGCCGCGACCTGTGGCGGCTGGTCGGCGACGCGATGTACGACGAGCTGCGCCAGGGCATCGAGATCGAACAGGCCGTCGACATGGCGTGGGCGAACTTCGACCGCTCGCGCGGCTAAGCCCTTCCCTACTCTCCGAACCCTTTCCTGACGGCGCGCACCATCGCCGCCGTGTGAAACGCCTGCTGCTCGGGCGGGTAGAGATAGTTGCGCCCCACGGGACACGCGCGGCGCGCGAGGCAGCCGCGGTCGCGGCAGGCCGCCCCTTCCGCGCTTTCGACATGTCCGGCGCAGGCCTCCGCGTCGAACCGGTCCGGCCTGAAGGCGTCGGCGGGGCATACGGTCAGGCAGGGCTTGCGCGCGCACCCGTCGCAGGGCGACGGGGTCTCGG